>JAAZOK010000111.1 GCA_012797815.1 Chloroflexota bacterium
CAGACTTGACCAGATCCTCCTTCCATACTGGGAAAATTCCATTAAAGCAGGCATGGATCGTGAATTTTGTAAAGAGATCATGAAATGTTTCTGGGTGCATGCCAACACCGCTTACGATGGCATGATCCGCACCGGCGGCAACCAGGGTATCACGGCTGGCTACGGGCAGCTCTTTACCATCTCAGGGATGGGGAAAGATGGAAGCGATCTGACCAATGCTTTGACCTATGCTATCCTGGAAGTGATCGATGAGATGTCGCCTATTCTGGAACCCAAACCCAATGTACGTTTACATCGTCATTCCCCTGATAAATTGCTGGATAAGGTGGTGGATATGATCGCGGATAGCCAGGGTGCGCCTTTCTTGCTCAATTTCGACGAGCGTTCTATGGCGGGTATGATGTTGGAAGCCAGACGAGCCGGTGTGCAGAACCTGATCAATGCCGATAATGTGCATGATTATGCTCCGGTGGGTTGTCTGGAAAACACCATGGTTGGGAATGACCGTTCGGGAACAGTGGATGCTAATCTCAATTTGCTGAAGGCGGTCGAGTTGAGCATGACGGGCGGGTACGATCTTGATCCTTACGTGGATGCTATGACCGGAAAGGTCGAAAAACGCCAGCGCTGGGGAGCAGATACGGGCAATCCATGTAATTTCAAGAACTGGGAAGAATTGTGGGATGCTTATGCACGCCAAACCCGCGAGATTGTCAGGCGCATTGTCGATCTGTATGAATTGAGCGAAGCCAATCGTGCCAGCTTTTCTCCCACACCCTATCTATCCTGTCTGGTACGCGGATGTGCCGAACAGGGTAAGGATGTCACACAGGGTGGGGCACAATTGAATTTTGTGACGGTGGAAGGTGTGACGTATGCCACTACCGTAGATTCGTTGCTGGCAGTTAAATATTTGATATTTGACGAAAAAATATGTACCATGGCAGAATTACTGGAGGCGTTGAAAGATAATTGGATCGGGCATGAAGTGCTGCAAGCGCGCGCCCTCAATAAAGCACCCAAATACGGGCGCAATGATGAACGCGCTGATGCCCTGGCGAAGGATGTAATGGATCTGTGGACGGAAGAAACCTGGAAATATAAGACCACTTCGACCGGACGCCGGTTCAGACCCGGTATGTTAAGCTGGAATTATTGGGTAGCTGATAGTGCTTTGCTGGCTGCCAGTCCGGATGGACGTGCCAGGGGTAAATTCCTTTCCAATGCATTATGTCCCTCCAATGGCGCGGATATCAAAGGTCCCACTTCCAACGTGAACTCGGTGGGCATGGTACTGGGAGGGAAAGCCAGGGATGGCAAAGGTGATTGGGGTGAGTTCCTTAATTCGTTGCCCAATGGCGGTAGCCACACCATGACCTTCAATCCGTCTTTGGTGCGCGATCCGGAACATCGTGAGAAGTTCAAGGGTTTTTTACGTGCGTACATTGAGAATGGCGGAACGGCATTGCAGATCAATATGATCGATGCCGATACCCTGCGCGATGCCCAGCGCCATCCGGAGAATTATAAACATCTGCTGGTGCGCGTGACCGGTTATAATGCTTACTTTACCAGTATCGGTAAAGAACTGCAGGATGAGATCATCGCGCGTGAAACACATCATATGTAGGGAGAGATGATGGAACAAACAACACTGGATACCCTTAATGCTACGTATCTGCATTTACAACGGCTATCCACGGAAGATGGACCGGGCATCCGTACCACTGTTTTCCTCAAAGGTTGCTCTCTGCACTGCGCCTGGTGTCATAATCCCGAAAGTATCGCGAGCAAGCCCTTCCTGCAATGGCAATCGCAATTGTGCATCGGATGTCAGACCTGCATCCTTTCTTGCCCGAATGACAGTCTCAGGATGGAAGAAGGTATCTTGCGTGTAGATAGAAATGTGTGCCGTTTATGTGGCGAATGTGCCGATGCCTGCCCCGCCAACGCATTGGAAATATTAGGGAAGAAGATCTACAGTTCGGAATTGATCGACGAGTTGATGAAGGATAGCGCTTTCTTTGCCCGCTCCGGCGGGGGAGTGACGTTTTCAGGCGGGGAACCGGCACTACAACCCGAATTTACCGCCGCGGTAATGGAAACATTGCATGAACAGGGCATTCACACCGCACTGGATACCTGCGGGAATGTCCCGCGCGCCAGCCTGGAAATGATCCTGCCGTACACTGATCTGGTGCTGTACGATATCAAGATCATGGATTCCGAGCAGCACAAACTGTTTACCCGGGCGGGGAATGAACTCATTCTGGAGAACCTGCGCTGGCTGGTGCACTATATCCAGCAGGAAGCCCCTTCTATGAGATTATGGATTCGTACCCCTCTCATTCCTCGGGCAACTACCACACAGACGAATCTGAAGGCAATCGCTGCTTTTCTCAACGAGTTGGATGATGCAATCGAACGTTGGGAACTGTGCGCTTTTAACAACCTGTGTCGTGATAAATATGCTCGCCTGGGTATGCACTGGGACTATACCGATCAACCACTGATGACCCAGGCAGAATTGGATGAATTCCAGACCTGGGCACGCGCGGTTTATCAGAAACCACACATCGTCAATGTCACGGGCGCTGCCCGTTTTGAACAATCCGAGGGATGAAAATATGTCAGAGAGAATGAAAAGTGATCAGGAATTTACCGAACAGGATCTCCGCGATCTGAACGTTGAATTGAAAGTCGGGGTGCTGGGGACCGTTACACCTGAGGGGTTGCCACACCTGACCCTCTTATCCAGCCTCCAACCCTGCGCTGCGCGTACGTTGGTGTGGGGACAATTTACTGAAGGACTGAGCAAACAATATATCCTCCAGAATCCGAAAACCGGCTTTGTTATTGTGAGTCTTGATAAGGAAGTATGGCGCGGCAAGGCTATCTTTCGTGAAAAGCGCCAGGATGGTCCCGAATATGACAACTATAACCACATGAATATGTTCCGCTACAATGCTTATTTTGGTGTTCACACGGTATATTACATGCATCTTATGGAATTGCACGGGCGTCAGGCATTGCCGATGGGGAAGGTGATCGGTTCGGCGGTAACCACCATGCTGGCGCGTGCTTTAGGAAAGAAACAGAGAGGATCACAAGCGCTGAATGCCTGGGGTCAGGCATTGCTCAATAAAGTGGATAATCTCAAGTTCCTGGGGTACGTGGATCAGGACGGCTATCCCGGGGTTTTCCCGGTGGTACAGTTGCAGGCGCTGGATGCTGCTCACCTCATCTTTTCACCGGGAGCTTACGGTGATGAGATCCGTGCCATCCCCCAAGGGGCACAGGTTGCCATGCTGGGCATGAGTTTCGATATGGAGGATGTGGTCACGTGTGGTACTTACCTCGGCATCCGGCGCGTCGGCGGGATGAATTGTGGAGTGTTGCAGGTGGATTGGGTTTATAACCCCATGCCGCCCGTGCCGGGGCAGATTTATCCTCATCTGGAACTGCGTGAAGTTCACATCTAAAAAACTTTGTATCCTTAAATTTACAGCCCTGTTCATCTATAATGAAGAGGGCTGTATTGATAAACAGAAGGATGGGGATGACCATGACCACCATAGAAGAACTGATCTCAAAAATGACATTATCAGAAAAGGCGGGTTTGTGTTCCGGCTTGGATAACTGGCATACCAAAGCGGTGGAACGTCTGCATATCCCATCCATCATGATGGCAGATGGACCGCACGGACTGCGCAAAGAACAACCTTCAAAGGGTGTTTCTGCTTTCACACCCAGTTACCCGTCGACCTGCTTTCCTACTGCCTCTGCGTTGGCATGCAGTTGGGATCGCGGTTTGCTCTTTGAAGTAGGTCAAGCGCTGGCGGAAGAATGTCTGCAGCAGGGGGTCAGCGTCATCCTCGGACCGGGTGTGAATATCAAACGTTCCCCTCTCTGTGGGCGCAACTTCGAGTATTTTTCGGAAGATCCTTACCTGGCAGGGGAAATGGCGGTCGGTCATATCAAAGGTGTACAGAGTAAGGGCATCGGCACTTCCCTGAAACATTTCGCTGCCAACAATCAGGAATACCGGCGTATGTCCATCGATGCGCTGGTGGATGAACGCGCCTTGCGGGAGATCTACCTGTCTGCTTTCGAAAAAGCGGTCAAACAGGCGCAACCCTGGACGGTCATGTGTGCTTATAACCGCTTGAATGGTACCTATTGCAGCGAAAATACCTGGCTGTTAAATAATGTCTTGCGGGATGAATGGGGATTTAAAGGGATCGTCATGTCCGATTGGGGCGCGGTGAACCAGCGGACTCGGGCATTGGATGCCGGCCTGGATCTTGAGATGCCGGGAGGCAACCGCGATAATGACGCCAAACTGGTTGCGGCAGTGCAAAACCATGCGATCGATAGCGAAATATTGGACGAAAGCGTTGCCCGCCTGCTCAAGTTGGTTGAGGATGGTACCCGCAATAAAAAAGAAGGTTTTCATTACGATATCGATCGCCATCATGCCCTGGCGCGAAAAGTAGCTACCGAATGCATCATTCTGTTGAAAAATGAGGATGATATCTTGCCGCTGGATCCGGCTGACAAGATCGCGGTTATCGGTGATTTCGCCCGAAAACCACGTTATCAGGGTTACGGTAGTTCGGTCATCAATCCTACTCGCCTGGATAACACCTACGATGAACTGGTGAAGTTGGTCGGGGAAAACGGGCGAATCAGCTATGCAGCTGGTTTTGTGCGTGATTCGGAAGAAATTGACCACAACCTGGTAAAGTCTGCCTGTGAGATTGCTAAATCAGCCCGCGTAGGGGTCGTGTTCCTGGGTCTGCCGGAGCTGGCAGAAACAGAGGGTATCGATCGCGACCATTTGCATCTCCCGCACAATCAAAATGAATTGGTGAGGGAATTGTTGAAAGTCAATCCCAATCTGGTGGTGGTGCTCAGCAACGGTGCCCCGGTGGAGATGCCCTGGGTGAAGGATGTAAAAGCCATCCTGGAGGGATATCTGGGAGGGCAGGCTGGTGGCGGTGCGCTGGCAGATATCCTGTTGGGCAGGGTCAATCCCAGCGGAAAACTGGCAGAGACCTTCCCGCTGAAATTGGAAGATAATCCGTCCTATGAAAACTTCCCGGGTGGTCCACAGACGGTGCAGTATCGCGAAAGTATCTTTGTCGGTTACCGTTATTATGACAAAGTTGGGCGGAAAGTGTTGTTCCCCTTCGGGCATGGTTTGAGCTATACCAGTTTTGTTTATGAGGACCTTAAGATAACCAGGACCTCTATCGCTGCGGGAGAAAAGGTGCGGGTGAGTTGTTCTATTCGGAATACCGGTCAGCGAACTGGCAAGGAGATTGTTCAGCTTTATGTTGGACGTGCTAAACATGGCTTTTTCGCTCCACAGGAACTGAGAGGTTTTGAAAAAGTGGAACTCGCTCCGGGACAATCACACCAGGTCATTTTCCAGTTAGATGAACGTTCCTTTGCTTATTACGATGTTGAGAAAAGGGCTTGGAGTGTTGCATCTGGCGAATACCAGATCTGTATCGGTGCATCTTCTAGAGATATAAGACTTTCCGGCATGATTACGATTGAAGGTGGTTATACTGGCAAAACGGACAGCAATAAACTCCATTCTTTTTATACTTCTTTACGGAACAATCATTTCCCGGAATCAGCATTTCAAGTTCTGTATGGCAGAGTACTGCCATCCGATCATGTGCCACTGCGCGGTGAGATCACGCTCAACACTTCCTTGCTGGATTTTCGCAAGACCCTGTTCGGTAGACTGGTAATTGCTATCTTGAAAAGAGAATTCAGGAAACAATCTGGACCTGGAGATGATGCCCTGCATGAACAAATGGTTGAGAAGATCATGCTGGAGATCCCGCTCCAAAATCTTACCAATCTCAGTGATGGTCATTTGACAGAAAAAACTGCCAAAGCAATGGTACAGCTTGCCAATGGCAGACTGCTGGCAGCTTTGCGCTCATTGCGATCTTAATAAATGGCGCATAACCCGGGCGAGAGTGATATACTCGATTCGTTTAGCGATTACATTACAGGAGAATTGCCCGTCCATGGTTTCCTTCATCAGTGAACTGTATGCTTTGACCGCTGCTTTTTTATGGGCGTGTTCAGCTTCATTATTAGAAAAGCTTGCCAATCGACTTTCTCCAAAGGAATTGAATATTTACAAGGGCAGCGTTGCCTTGGTTTTTCTATTGGGTACTTCTCTTTTATTGGGTGAGAGTTTTGCGGGCTTGACACCCCGCGTGGTATTGGTCTTGTTGGCTAGCGGGGTGATCGGGATCGGTTTGGGTGATACTGCTTATTTCGCCGGATTGAAGGATATCGGTTCGCGCCGTGCTCTGCTCTTGTTTGCACTGGCCCCTCCCATGACCGCATTGATCGGATGGATTTTCCTGGATGAAGTGTTGTCCCTTATTTCCTGGATGGGCATCTTTATTACGGTGGGAGGAGTTGCCTGGGTAGTGACAGAACGTACCCCCGCTGAGGATACTCCCCATGATCGTAAAAGAATGACACGCGGTATCTTGATGGGAACGCTGGCTTCATTGGGGCAGGCCCTTGGACTGGTATTATCACGCTTTGTGATGGATCACCCCGGTATTAGTTCACTCCAAAGCGCTGCATTAAGATTGTTCGCTGGAGTCGTTTTCACTATTTTCTGGGTAACATTCAGCCATCAGAAAATTGGGATGTGGCGCAGGGAAGTTGATTGGAAGAAAACTTTTGGATTGTTAGTGCTGGTAGCGTTTATCGGCACGTACCTTTGTCTTTGGCTTCAACAGCTTTCAGTAAAAGGGATACCGGCAGGTATAGCACAAACACTGCTATCAACCAGCCCTATTTTTATTCTTCCGATTTCAGCAATACGTGGTGAGAAGGTCAGCTGGCGCGCCGTATTGGGAGCCATGATCTCCATCTTTGGGGTGATGTTAGTTTTTGGTTTGGTCGGATGAAATAATTTCCAAAAGTATCAAGTTAAGCATCTGTCTTTTGTAAAATGAAGAAGAGGTGCACACTTCTCCATCGTTCTACTCGTGTAAGATAGGTCTCAAGCCATTGATTATGTTCTATTTCCAGTTCATTATTATCATAGAAGTTATCCCAATCCGATGGAGACATCTGCGCGACTTCGGTTGGTGAAAAACGGGATTGTTTGACCATTTGCAATATATTCCAATTGGAGCAATATTGGAGTGCTTCCTTATCACTAAAAAGGGAATGGATGACATTTTGCCCATGTTCAATACATCGAAACTCTCCCGGTTTTTCCTCTTTTCCATCCATCGGCCAACAATCTGTTGACATGAAGGTTACAAAAGATATCCCATTAGGTTTAAGGACACGTTGTATTTCTGAAAGGGTTGTTCGAATGTCATCTTTTGAAAGATGAACCATGGAATACATTTCAAATACAAAATCAAAGGAAACATCAGGGAAAGGAATTGCCCGCATGTCTCCCTTTTGGATGTTTAATTGCATGGCTTGTTCTTTTTCGAATTGTTTTGCGAGAGTTATTTGATCTTCAGAGATATCAATACCATGGGTTTTAAAACCGTATTCGAAGAAGAGACCAAGGGGGGGAACAGCCCCTCCTGCACCGCAATCCAGAATATTGTTCTCTTCCGGATGGATCTCGTTATTACTTTGTAGGTAAGATAAAAAGAAATAAGCGGGGGAACGATAGATTGGTCTCATTTTTTCTGTCTAATCTAAAAAAACACTTTAGCCCACTTAAGTGCTTTTTGCTTCCAGGGCAAACGGTGGCTGACGCCTTCCTCACCACTGAATTTATCCTTATTTTCCAGGTACCAGTGATAATTGCGCACCAGGGCTTCTTTATTGGAGTATTTGGGAGCGAATCCTAATTTTTGTTGGGCTTTCTCAATTGAAACAAAAGAATCTTTGGCAGCCGTTTCATAGATCCATGGGTATAACGGCGAAAGTTTGAGTGCTTCAAGCACTTTTAATATCACGATCACCGGTTTTGCAGGGAATGGCACAATGCGTTTGCCAAAGCTGGCTTCATCCAGTACTGCCTGGTAATCTTCGCGCATGGTAGTGTATTTTGCAGCTCCGATATTGAAGATGTCATTAACCGTTTTTTCAGGTAAGGTCATACAGGCATGAATCGCGTCGCACAGGTCAGCCACATCCAGCAACTGATAGCGGTTCTTACCGTTGCCGATATTGGGGAAGTTCTTCCCGTCCGCTGCCCATTCGTAAAAGATGGCGAAAACACCCAGTCTTTCAGGTCCTACGAATGATTTAGGGCGGATGATGGAAACACACATGCCATCATCGCGAAATTCATTGCAGACCGCTTCCGCCTGGACTTTTGCCTCACCGTAAGGTCCTACGCCCTGCACTGCGTCGGTTTCGTAGAGCGGATGGTGGTCCGGAACCCCGTATACGGCAGTAGAGGATATGTGGATGAAACGTTTCACCCCATATTCTTTTGCCTGCTCCAGCAGATTGCGGGTACCTACCACATCCGTGGTATAGATATCTTCCGGTGTGTAAAGTGGCAATGCAGCAGCAGTGTGGATGACCACATCCGCACCCGCCATACTCTTTCGTACGGCATCCTTATCGCGGATATCACCCTGCGTGAATTCGATGTTATTACGTTCCGGGTAAGTGAAATCAACCAGGTCGATGCCTGCTATCTGATCATAACCATGCTCCAGTAGATAACGCACCATGTTGATGCTTAAAAATCCACTGATGCCACTGATGTAAACTTTCATGTTCCATACTCCTAGCAAAGACTTCGGTTTATCGAAACGTCATTATATCGCAAACAAGCTTTAGCTTTGGATGTTTTTTGTAAAACGGTTGAAAAAA
>JAAZOK010000088.1 GCA_012797815.1 Chloroflexota bacterium
CCACCGTCCGGTTTTTGATTCTTTTTCTTCCCTTTTTTCTTTTTCAAAAGATTTTCCTGATTCCAATGCTTCCAATAGTTTGGCGGCTTGTTCGGCATCGATCTTGCCTTCTTGAAGCATCTTGAGGATCATCATGCGATCTTCTTCCATAGTTAACAACTCCTGCTTAATTCTAATCTGTTATTCTAGTTTCCACGTAATAAATCTTGCGCCTCGTCGATGGAAATTTTACCCTCATTCAATTTGGTCAGGATATCTTTTCTGGCGTCGTTGGTTAGTTTTTCTTCTTTTTCTTCTTCGGCTTGTTCTTCAAAGCCCATAACGCGTAAGATTTCATTAAAGCGGTTTCTCAGGGTGGGATAGGAAAGACCTAATTCTTCTTCCATGCGGTTGAATTTTCCCTCACAGCGGATGAAGGTCAGAATGAACTGGAGTTGTTCGGGGCTGAGATTGCTAAAAGGTGTGTGGGTCAACTCAAATACACCTTGCAGGGTGGTTCGGCAGTTGTTACAGTGTAAAAGTGTTACGACGAGATCATTGTTACAAATTGGACATTTATCAATTATTTTGCTCATATTTCACCTGATTGATATGTTAATTAATTTTATTAAAGAAATGATACTATAAAACACAGTAATATCAATGTACATATGAATAATATTCATATCTTCCAATAATCTAGTCCGTTTCGTATTCCTGCAGTAAATACCAGCTTCCATATCGATCATCCACACCTTGGGGGGAGCGATCGTAATAAATTTCGAATTCCTGTCCGGTTTGAACGGCCACTCTGAAATAATATCTTCCTACACCCCAAGACCCGATCCTTTCAGCCCTGCTGCGATGTTCTTCGCTCATATTCCTTTTGTACGAACCGTGCCGGCTGAAATCGGTTTTTTGAGAGATCAAATTTACAATTGCGAACTTTTTTCCACGCCAGATAAAAGCTTGCGGGCAAGCTGGATCCTTGAAACGGATCGGTGGTTCTGTGTATATCACTTCAATGGCTTCTCCGATGAAGTGAACGGTTGGTTTTGGAGTTGACATGGAAAAAATTTCAATTATGTTATACTAACTTCGATTTCTAATTCTATCATTATGGAGATCGGTAATGAAAAAAATATTTCTCATGCGCCATGCCAAATCAAGCTGGAAAGATTCCAATATTCCCGATCATGACAGACCCCTGAAGAAGAAAGGGGAAAAAGATGCCAAAGCGATGGGCAAGATGCTCAAGGGTAAGAAACTCTCTCCGGATGTGATTTTGTGCTCTTCGGCGAAACGCGCCAAGCAAACGGCGGCACTGTTCAAGGATGCGATTTCCTTCGATGGGAAGATAGAATTCGACGATAAACTGTATATGGCTGAGGTCAGCGATTTGATCACTGCCATCAAGAAAGCTCCAAAGAAAGCCAAATCCGTGATGGTTATCGGACATAATCCCGGGCTGGAAGCTTTATTGCAGACACTGACCGGAAAAGTAGAAACCCTCCCGACTTCATCCATTGCCTATATTTCCGTTCCCGTTGATGAGTGGTCTGATCTCTCTGTTGACGTGGATGGAAAACTAAAGAAATTATGGCGCCCTAAAGATCTCTGATAAAACTTGAATGAGATGCTCACGGTTGGTGAGCATTTTCATTTAACCCTGTGAGGTATGATATGAAACCTAAAAAAATGCCACTTGAGGTATTGTTGTCCCATCCCGGAGTTAGAGATTTTCATGTTTGGGATGATACATCTCTTGTCTGGTTGGAAGATCAAGATGGGATCGGTTGTTTGAAGTATAGAAGCGGTGATGGGATCGAACGTATTTCATCTCTTGCTGATTCGGTCAGAGGTGGAATTCTGTATGGCGGAGGGGAATTCGCGGTTAGAGATTCAAAAGTTGTCTTTTGCGCTAATCGGAATCGATTGGTGGCGTGGGATAAACATACCAATGTCCTTGCTCCCATTACGCCTGTGTGGGGGAGGGTGGCAGCGCCCTCGATATCACCGGATGGGAAGTGGGTTTTATTCGTGTTCAGCGATGGGGAAAATGACCTGATCGGCATTGTTCCCCTGCATGGCATGGATTGGCCGCGCCAGTTGATCAAAGGCGCTGATTTCTACTTGCAAGCGGTCTGGCATCCCGGAGGTGAGTATATCGCCTGGGTTGAATGGGACCATCCACTTATGCCGTGGCAGGGCAGTCGCATTAAGATCGGTGAGGTGGGGGGAATGCAACTACGCCTATTTAGTGAAAACTGGATCGCCGGACACGAAGGGAGCGCCGCCCACCAACCCCAATTTTCTCCCAATGGACACTGGTTGAGCTATCTTGAACAAAACGGCGAGTGGGAAGACCTTGTCTTGTATGACCTGAAAAAGAAAACCAAACGCACGCTGGTGCAGGGTGCGGATTTCATGCTTTCCACCCCCGATTGGGTACAGGGATTGCACAGCTATAGTTGGGATAATGAATCCAGGTTCCTATATTATATTCGTTATGCTGACGCACAAACCACTTTGTGGCGGGTGAATGTGCGTGGTGGAAAATCAACTCGTATCGCATCTGAACCCTATCCATGGTTGTCCCAGCTCTCAAGGCCTTCCACCGGGGATTCTCCTGCTTTGCTGGTCTCGAGCCCCTCACTACCCAGGCAAATGGCAGCGCTCCATAACGACAAACTGGAGATTCTGGGAGATATCAAAGAAGAGTTATCTTCTTCTATCCCAGCGCCCTGTCAAATCCGCTGGAAAGGACTGGATGGAGGTGATGTTTTCGGCATTCTCTATTTGCCAGTTGGCTCATCCCGGAACCATTGGCCCTTGCTGGTCGATGTGCACGGGGGACCTACCATGCAGCGGTCGTTTACGTATGCACCCGAGGCGGGCTTTTTCACTTCGCGGGGGTTTGCCTACTTACAGGTGAACTATCGCGGGAGTAGCGGATTTGGAAAACGGTATCGCGATGCACTACAGGGTAAATGGGGGGAGATCGAGGTGGATGATATTTACAGCGCTGTTGCTTATCTGATCGAAAAAGGGATCGCGGATAAAGAACGCATGGCTATGCTGGGGAACAGTTCGGGCGGTACGACCGTTCTGAATACGCTTCGTAAATACCCCGGTGTATTTTGTTGCGCTGTATGCAGTTATGCCATCGCTGATCTGATCCTGGATGCCAAACAAACTCATAAATTTGAGCGTTTTTATCACCGCTACTTGATCGGTGATCCGGCAAGAGATGCTGAACTGTTTGAGGAAAGATCGCCGCTATTCCATGTGGATGAGATACAGGATCCATTGCTGCTCTTTCATGGAAGTGACGACCGGGCTGTAATGCCTGCCCAATCACAGCAACTTTATGACTCTCTGAAAAAGAGGAATATTCCCTGTAGTTTAACGATATTGGATGGGGAGGGGCATGGATTTAAAAAAGAAGAGAATTTACGCAAGTACTATCGTATGACCCTGGATTTTCTGGCAGAACATATGAAAATGAAATGATCTATCGCTGGAGATCAATGGGTTCCGCATGGATATAGGCGCGATCGACTTGTGGCAGAGATTGAACTGCGTCGGCAACTCTGTCAGATATATCATGGGCTTCTCTAAGATTGATGTTTTGATCGACATCGATATGAATGTCTACCACGATCTTTGGTCCAACAAATTCGGTCACCATCTGGTGAACACTGATCACCCCGGGAACGGAGCGCGCTGCTTCCAGGATCTTTTCCTTGGTCTCTTCGTCAGGGCTGCTGCCGGTGAGGAATCCCAGGTTCTCCTTTCCAACGCTGTAAGCTGCTCGGAATATCCATAGTGACACCAATACCCCTGCGATCGGGTCGAGCAATGGATGAATGTAATCTGATCCGATGATGCCCAGCAGGGCTGCCATGGAGGTGAGAATATCGCTCAGGTTATCTTTTGCTGTGGCGTCCAATCCGGGGGACAGGACCTTGCGGGCGATATTGCGGATGATCAGGAACATGCCCGTTTTCATCAACGCACTGATGAGCAATGCTATGGAGGTGATGCCCAACGTTACCTGCATTCCCCCTTCGGTAAAGCGAGTGATGGAAGAGCGCAGGGCTTCTACCCCAGCCAGGGTCATCGAAATGGTGATGATGAGCCCCATAAGAGGTTCAAACCGTTCATGCCCCTGGGGATGGCTGCTATCGGGTGGTTTTTGTGAGATGGTCAGCCCAATGATCAGGAAGATCGAATAGATCACATCAGAGATCGAATTGATGGCATCCGAATAAAGCGCGGCGGATTGGCTGTAATAAGCTGCTGCACCCTTGATCAATGCTAAGAGAACGTTTCCTAAGATGGTAACAATCAGGGCTTTGCGAAACTGCTGCCCTTTCTCTGGATTTGGCTGCAATTCTCTGACCAATATCATTTTCTTATCCGGTCTGGTTTTGAACTTCTAATTTTAACAGAAAAGCCCGCTTTTAGGCGGGCTTCCAGGATTGAAACAGCAAGCTGTCTATTTCATGAATTCGTCTATATAGGAAAGTAATTCATTGACATCCGAGAGTTGCGTCTCACCCATGGTGGCAATTCGAAAAGTGTTGTTTTTCAAATTACCGTACCCGTTCGCAATGCGCATTCCACGTTCTAGTAAGAATGCGTTCAGCTTTGGAATGTCGATATTGCGCGTATTTTTTACCGTTGCGACGGTTTTGGAACGGTATTTTTCATCAGCATACGACTCCATCCCGCGCTCGACAGCCCAATCATAGACACGTTTTGACATAGCAGTGTGTCTTGCGAAGCGCGCGTCCAATCCTTCTTCAAAGATGCGATCAAGCTGGAAATCTAATCCATAAACGAGAGTAACGGCGGAGGTCATGGCAGTGGAATTCTTGATACGATGGTTTTCCATGGTTAACAGATCAAAATACCAACCCCGGTTTTCCACCGTTTTGGCTTTTTCCAGCGCACGATCGGTCGTTCCCGCCAGCGATAGTCCCGGAGGTAGTGCCAGACATTTTTGTGAAGAGGTAAGCAGGAAATCGATCCCCCAGGCATCCATTTCGATCTTTGTGCCGGCTAATGAAGAAACGGCATCGACCATGATCATGGTATCCGGGCTGACCTCTTTAATGACCTGGCATAATTCTTCCACCGGATTTTCCAGTCCGGTGGAAGTTTCATTGTGGACGATGGTGACGGCTTCATAATGCTTATTTTTTAACGCTTCTCGTAATGGATCGGGATCGATAGGTTTGCCCCATTCAGACTCCAACCTGTCGGCTTGCTTCCCATTGCTCACGG
Organism: Chloroflexota bacterium; assembly: GCA_012797815.1. Lineage (GTDB taxonomy): Bacteria > Chloroflexota > Anaerolineae > Anaerolineales > Anaerolineaceae > UBA4781. The sequence goes on from JAAZOK010000088.1 coordinate 5,272, forward strand.
CGACGGTGTACCAGCGTTCTGAAAATGCACCGTTGATACAGGAAAGTACATCTTTCTGTACTAGATTACGAATGCCCGTTTCTTGCATACCGCTCCCTGAATGAGTGCCGATGAAAACGCGATATTTTGTGAAGAAAAGATCCTCACACTTTTTTGCAGCTCTCTGGAAGATCGCTTCATATTCTTTGCTGCGATGCGGGAGAACGGGTTTTGACATTGCTTCAAAAACCTGTGGGGCGACATCAACGGGACCAGGAACAAACATTCGTGCCATATTTCACTCCTTGAATAATATTCCCTGTGGGAAATTTAATGACGAAACAATTCAATGATAATATGATAGTAGGACTTTTGATAGTATGCAAATACCTATTCTTAAAATATGAAAATCATGGAATTATGAAGAAGATCGCAGTTGAAGAACAAATTACCCTTGCCTGCCGCAGGGCGTTGAATCTCCAAAACCAGGATGTGCTCTCCGCCACCTGCGGCTGTTTCGATCGTCGCTTTTGGGCATGGAAGTTGATCGATTATCCCGAAGCCACCTTTCAACGGTTGATCCTGCCGTTGTGCTGGCATGCACAGATCGAAAGTGAACCCCTGCTGAGAAAAAAATATGATCAGGCAGTGTATTATGGGTTGAAGTATGCCATGGAGATACAACATAAGGATGGCAGTTTTGATCAGGCTTATCCCCATGAGCATAGTTTTGGGGCAACGGCTTTCTTACTTCACCCCCTGCAGGTGGCATTTGAATATCTTGTCCCTACTTTGGACCAGGTCGATGTTACGAATTTTGAAAAGGGGCTTTATCGCGCTGCCGGATTCCTGGCAGATCATGAAGAACGACATGCTTTTATTTCAAATCATCTGGCGGGTTGTGCCCTGGCGCTTCTTGAAACAGGAAATTATTTCAATGAACCCGGATTTATAAGCAGGGCGGAAGATCTGTTAAGCCAGATTGTAGAAAAACAATCTCCCGAAGGTTGGTACTTGGAATATGAGGGGGCGGACGCCGGTTACCAAACACTCTGTATGGATTACCTGGCACAGTTCTACCGCATCAAGCCATCGCTTTCACTTTTAGAGTCACTCACACGATCCGTTCACTTCTTATCTTTCTTCGCCCATCCCGATGGCACTTTCGGTGGGGAATATGGAAGCCGGCGGACCGCCGTTTATTACCCGGGTGGGCTGGCACTGCTGGCGGATGAGATCCCCGCTGCAGCAGGGCTACATGCATTCATGTTGAAAAGTATCGAAAGAGGAACGACGGTGGGAGTGATGGATATGGATGTCGGCAACCTGGCGCCGTTACTATCCAGCACCATGCTTATGCATAAAATTCACTCACATCTTGAAGAACCGCAATATACCCTGCCCTGCCACGAGGATACGACGGATCAGGAATTATCTGCGGCGGGACTTTATATCAAAGGAAATCGCAATTATTACTCGATATTGGGGATATCCAATGGGGGAGTGTATAAAGTCTGGAATAAAAAAGAGGGAACATTGATCCATGATGATTGTGGGTTGCTGGCGTATATGCAAAATGGCCGGCGCCTGACATCGCAACATACCGGTTCTGATTCCACATTTCATCGTGATGGACCCCGGGTGGATTTGACGGCGCCCTTGATCGCCTTTCATCCGCTGGATCAATCGACCGGGAAATTCATCCTACTGCGATTGGCAAATCTCACCCTCATGCGTTTTTCTTTCTTCAATGAGCTGGTGAAAAAAAGGTTGGCGAAATTACTGGTAAGACCCTCTCACAACAAACACCTGGTCAGAAATATGCACATTGTCTATGAAAAGGAGAAGATCCTGGTAGAAGAAACCTTATCCGGCAGGTTCCTGGATCAAATTGAACGGGTCACAAAGGCATCGGCTTTTACTTCCATTCATATGGCAGCGGCTCGCTACCCGCTCTCTACCCGTGGTGTGGGAAAAGAAACACATATCGATTTTCAGAAAGAGCAGGAGCAGATCATCTGGCGGGAGGAGATCGACACATGCCAGGGGGGCAAAGAGTGATTTCACATGCCGTGGTCTCTATCGATGTGGATACACTGGCATCGATCTATAAAGGAACCGGCTGCCGTCGTAAAGGTGGCTATACCTATGCTGAACTGGAAATTGGTATTCAAAATATCATCCACTTTTTTGAACGATATGAATGCCCGGTGACCCTTTTCATGGTCGGCGCTGACTTTCAGCGCCCGCAAAATATTCGACCTGTCCGGGATCTGCTGTCAGCCGGTCATGAGATCGGGAATCACAGCATGCATCATGAACAGGGTTTCCGATTTCTCAGTTCCAGGCAGAAACGGGCAGAGATCGCAGCGATGGATGAGATCTGCCGCGAGAAGGTTGGGGTAAAACCGGTTGGATTTCGTGCACCCGGCTGGAACATTGCGGATGATACCTTGCCAATCCTGAAAGAATTGGGGTACCGCTATGATTCATCGGTCTTTCCTACCTTTTTGATGCCAGCTCTCAAAAGCAGCCATTGGCTCTCTATGAAAGCAAAGCCGCGTCTTGATCGCTCCACGATGGGGCAAAGTTCCTATATGACCGCTCCCCTTCTGCCCTACCGGACGAGCGCTGTAACGCTTGGGAGGCGGGGAGAGAATGGCATTGTTGAATTTCCAATAAGCGTATCCCCGCTTATTCGATTTCCTTTCACGGCAACCTTCTATTTATTGTTTGGGGAACGCATGTATTCCGGTATCCTGAATGAGCTTATCCGGCGAGACCTCCCCGTACATTTTCAATTTCACTTATCGGATTTTGTGGATTACACTACCAATGAATTTGCCGATCAGATGCCCGGAGGTAATCAGGGGGTATACGTTCCCAAGGCTCTCCTGCTCCCCCTGGAAGCAAAAATAAAAGCTTTTCAGAAAATGATGGATAAGATAGCCATGCATTACACATTTGCACGCATGGATCATTGGAGTTTGGAAATATGATCCCTCGTTTGAAACCTTTCTTTTCGGGCAAAGAGATCACCTCTTTTTTAAACAGCGGGATTTCCAGTGTTGCCCAATTTGAAAAAGCCTTTGCTCTGCAATTCCATTGCGGGGATGCCGTTGCCTTTCCGTATGGCAGAAGTGCACTATGGGCATTTTTCAAAACATTCGGTATTGAAGGAAAAGAGATCGTACAACCCGCTTACACCTGTTCGGTAGTGGCCCATGCCACGGTGCTCAGTCACAACATACCGGTCTTTGTCGATAATACTTTGTATGACTACAATATGCAGATCGATGTCATCAGAAATGGGATTACCCCGCAAACCTATGCTATTATCCCGACCCATCTGTATGGGTATCCGATGGATATCGATACCATACAAACCATTGTCGAAGAAGCAGAAAAGAAGGTTGGACACAAGATCTGGGTCATCCAGGATTGTGCACATTCTTTTAGTGCTGACTGGGATGGAAGATCGGTTATCAATGCGGGAGATTGTGCTTTATTCGGTCTGGGGATCAGCAAGCTGATCTCATCGATATTTGGTGGGATGATCACGTTTGAAGATCCAGCCCTTGCCAGGAAGGTGCGCGCGTTCCGCGATGCACAGTTCCATTCAGGACACTGGTTAAAAACTCTGAAACGCTTTGCATATTTGCTGGCATTGTATCCGGCATTCAATGACAGTTTTTACGGGCTGGTTTACTGGCTGCAGGAAAATACCCCATTTCTAAATCGCCTGACCAAAGCATTCCACCTGGATGAAGAGATCCGCTTCCCTCCTGATTATCTGGATTGTATGCTTCCTTCTGAAGCAGAGGTTGGTATAGCCCAGCTTGGAAAATATGATGCCATCGTCCATCGCCGCCGACAAATTGCCCGAAGCTACCACGAAAACCTGAAGGTGCCGGATGAGTGGGTGCTGCCGCCATGGGTGGCAGGAGCTACTTATTCTCATTATGCGATTCGGGTGCCCGAACGTGAACCGATTATAGATAAACTGGCATCTCATGGGATTCAGGCAGGCAGGGTGATCGAGTACAGCATCCCTCATCTAAAGGGATATCGGTCTTTTGCATCCGGTTCTGATTTTCCCAATGCGTATCTTTGCAGTCAGAGTATGATCAATTTACCGGTCCATCCCTCGCTCAATGATGGGCAGGTAGAACGAATTATTGAAACAGTTAATACACTAGAATAGCTATGACCAGGAATGTATCACTTTTAGGTACAGGAGTAGAGAGGAACAACCTTTGTCGCGATCTCCCTGCGTCCGGTTGTGACTGATACGAAGAGTTGATGATGAACCACGAGTCGAAAAAAAACACCGCTCCATTGATAAAACGTTTTCTATCAATTCCCAGCACCGGTGCGGCAGACGTTGACGATCCCAATGTAACCTTTCAGCGTCGCGAAATCATCCGCTCCAAGCGCTTTCTGAATACCATTTATCGTGAATGGTATGCCATGCAGATCGCTCGGATCCCCGACCTGCCGGGTGCGATCGTGGAGATTGGTTCCGGCGCCGGGTTTATGGATGAGTTGCTTCCCGGGCTGATCACCTCCGAAGTGTTTTTCTGCCCGTTTGTAGATTTGATCATGAACGCCATGCAGATGCCGCTACCCGCAGCCTCAACCCGGGCGATTGTAATGACGGATGTCTTTCACCATATCCCCGATGTGGAGCGATTCTTATGCGAAGCCGAACGTATATTGAAACCGGGCGGTCGCATCATCATGATCGAACCCTGGGTGACGGGTTGGTCTCGCTGGGTGATGGATCATTTTCACAGCGAACCGATGGATGTGAACGCCAAGGAATGGCAATTCCCTTCCAAAGGACCGCTCTCCAGTTCCAACCAGGCGCTGCCTTGGATCGTTTTCGACCGTGACCGTGATCTCTTTCTTGAAAGGCATCCGCGCTTGAAGATGAGCAGCATACAACCCTTCATGCCGTTTCGCTACTTGCTGAGCGGGGGCGTATCCATGCGCGCTCTGGCACCGGCCTGCTGCAACGGTCTTCTCCAACGTATCGAAAGCCGGCTGGAGCGTGACAGGTGGGCGATGTTCGTTTTCCTGGTACTGGAAAAAGTTCAAGCATAAAGAATGCCGCTATTTTCTAGATGAACTTGATCCGGCGGGCTGCAAATACGACCATTTTCAACAATAACCAGCCGTGTTTCCAACGCTGGATGTTGGTAGTTCCATAAATACGTTCTTCGTATCTGATCGGGAGGTCCACAATCTTCAGGTTGAGTTTGGCTGCCCCAAATAAGAGGTCATAATCCCCAAAGGGGTCGAAATCTCCGAAATAACTGCGATTGAACGCAATGTGGTCATAGTCCACTTTCCGCAGGACCTTGGTGCCGCATAGAGTGTCTTTTACAGGCTGGTCAAGCAGGAATGAGAACAGCATGCTGAAGGCTTTGTTGCCAATGTAATTGAAAAAACGCATGGCTTGTTTTTCCATCGGATATACCAGTCTTACGCCGTTGATGAAATCACCCTTACCGCTCTGGATAGCCCGGTAAAAGCGCGGCAGGTCTTCGGGCGGCACGGTCAGATCGGCATCCAGGATCATCAGGATGTCGCCGCTGGCGTGTGCATACCCCATCCTAACCGCGTCACCTTTGCCTTTTCCTGTCTGGCGGTACAAACTGGCATGCACCTTGGGATGATTCTTCATCTCTTCTTCGATGACCGCATAGGTATTATCGTGAGAATGACCTTCCACGAATATCAGTTCGGTGCCTTTGCCCATCTGCGGTACTCTTTCGAAGATGTTCCTGATATTGCCCTCTTCATTGCGGGCCGGTACCACCACGCTCACGCTGTACTCTTGCTTATCCTGCACAGGAATCGTGCGGGCGAGGGTGAAGGAGGTCATGGCGAGAGACCGGAATGGCCACACCCTCACTAAGAAATGATTGCAGAGCCACGATAAGACCGGGAAGGGCAATGGTGCGAGTACTTCTTCCCAATCTCGCACGACTTCAAAACCACCCAGATATAATAAGTTCCTGACATCTTCCTCGGAAAGCCAGTTCTGCGGTAGGGTGGGTTGAGCCAGATGCAGTTTCTGCGCCACAGCCAGTGGCCATTCCCATAAACGGTTGTAATAATTCAGAATGATTCTGGTGGATGGTTTACACATGGTACGGATGTTATGGAAAACAGCCTCCACATCCCATAGATCATTGATGAGATCCGAAAGGATGATGTAATCAAATTTCTCTTGTAGATTAATTTCATGGATGTCCCCCTGGAGAAAGGTGAGCCCGGGGTGGCGATCTTGGGCTTGTTTTATCATTTCCCCGGCAAGATCGATGCCGATGCCTTTGTTGGGATTCAGTGCAGCAAGCAGATCACCACGTGCACAACCGATTTCCAGTATATCCATGCCTTGAGGAATGGTGAAACGATATATTTTTTGAAGGCGGCTGCGGTAATATCCTCCCCAGCCGGTCCAGTGTTCCAGGCTGTTTGCCACTTTATTCCAGTGAACGGCATGCTCTTTCTGGTATTTCTTGAATTTATCCAATTTTTGCATAGATGCATTCCAATATTCAATAAGATAGGATTACAGGTCGAAGAAAAGTATAACATCAGCATCGATTTCGGTGTTTTTTCACAAAATAGCGCTTTTCTTGACGGATGGCGGGGCATGTTTTATAATTCAATGATTGAATATTGAACCATGACAAATTCACAAAACTATGAAAATCGCGATCTGGATATACTCGAACACATCGAAAAAGATCCTGAAATCAGCCAGGCTTCCATCGCTGCCCGTTTGGGCGTGGCGGTTGGAACGGTAAATTGGCATCTTAAGCGACTTATCGAAAAAGGGTATGTAAAAGTGCGGCGCGTAGAACGTCGCAAATTACGCTATATCATCACACCGCAGGGGATCGCTCACCGGGCAACCTTGTTGGTGGATTACATTCATACTTCTTTTGATATGTACCGTTTGATCCGCCAACGTTCACTGGATGCCATCAAGAAAGTGCAGGAAGCAGGTTTTTCCTCTGTTTACGTCGAAGGAGAAGGGGATGTGGCTGAGATATGCAAATTATCCTGTATGGAACAGGGCATGCAGTTTCACGAAAGCAGACAGTATCCGGTTTTCCATATTCAAGGTTTGAAAATTTTTATCATTTTGGAGGATTCTGAAGATGACAGCTACCAGCAGTGATTTTTTCAACAACAAACGATTTTGCGTTACCGGCGGTGCCGGATTTTTAGGGCAGGTGGTGGTTCGCAAACTGAAAGAGCGCGGTGCTGGTGAAATCTTTATCCCCACCATCGAAAAATACGATCTCACCGAGATCCATTCGATCAAACAGATGGTGGATGATGCAAAACCGGATGTGATCATTCATTTAGCTGCCCAGGTGGGTGGGATCGGCGCTAATCGTGAACATCCCGGTGAATTTTTCTATAACAACTTGATGATGGGCGTACAGCTCATGCATGAAGCATGGAAGCGCTCGGTGGAAAAATTCATCGCTATCGGTACCATTTGCGCTTATCCTAAATTTACTCCGGTGCCGTTCAGGGAAGAAGATCTCTGGAATGGCTATCCCGAGGAAACCAACGCGCCCTACGGTCTGGCGAAGAAAATGCTGTTAGTGCAGGCACAATCCTATCGTCAACAGTATGGTTACAATGCGGTCTTCTTACTACCAGTTAATTTATACGGTCCCGGTGATAACTTCAATCCTGCTTCATCGCATGTGATCCCGGCATTGATCCGTAAATGTGTACAGGCGGTGGATGAGGGCAGGCAGGAAATTGAAGTGTGGGGAGATGGATCTCCCACCCGCGAATTCCTGTACGTTGAGGATGCCGCGGAGGGTATCTTGCTGGCTACCGAGAAATACAATGACTCTGAACCGGTCAACCTGGGTTCCGGTTTCGAGATCAGTATCAAGGATCTGGTGGAACTGATTGCCGGCCATACCGGCTACCAGGGTACTTTCAAATGGGATACCTCCAAGCCCAATGGTCAACCGCGCCGCTGCCTGGATACCTCTCGTGCTAAGAAATTCTTCGGGTTTGAAGCACAGATGACTTTTGATGAAGGGTTGAAGCGAACGATCGACTGGTATCAGGAAAACAAAGGAAGGATCAAATAGTCTACGATGCCTGCTATGAATGAACCACGTTCCATTGTGATAAAACCATCCAAGGGATGGGCAGCTTTGAATTTGAAAGATCTGTGGAACTACCGTGAACTGATCTATTTCTTCACCTGGCGCGATCTCAAAGTTCGTTATAAGCAGACATTGCTGGGTGCCAGTTGGGCAGTTCTGCAGCCTTTTCTCACCATGGTCGTTTTCAGTATCTTCTTTGGAGGATTGGCAAAAGTGCCTTCGGATGGTGTGCCGTATCCGATCTTTTCCTACACGGCGCTCATTCCCTGGACACTTTTCTCGAAAGCCCTGCAGGATGCCAGCCGTTCTTTGGTTTCCAGTGCGAATATTATCTCAAAGATCTATTTCCCGCGCTTGATCTTACCGCTTTCATCCACGCTGGCGGGTCTGGTGGATTTTGTGATCGCCTTTGTAGTGCTGTTGGGAATGATGGTTTTCTACGGCATTGCTCCAACCGCCAATATCTGGATGCTGCCGGTATTCGTCTTGCTGGCATTGATAACCGCCATTGGTTTTGCCCTCTGGCTTTCTGCGTTGAATGTCATGTATCGTGATGTGGGTTATATCATCCCTTTCCTGACCCAATTCTGGATGTACATCACCCCGATCGCTTATCCGGCATCCATGGTTCCGGAACAGTGGAAGATCTTATATGCGCTTAACCCCATGACCGGTGTGGTGGAAGGATTTCGCTGGGCATTGTTGGGTACAGGGGAAGGACCGGGTATCTCATTGTTGATCTCGGCAGGTATTTCCGTTCTGGTTACCGTTTCCGGTTTGTTTTATTTCCGCAGAATGGAACGTAAGTTTGCCGATATGGTTTAACGGATGAAAGAGAATATTGATGAGTAAAACAGCCATACGAGTTGAGAACCTGGGAAAGCGCTATAACATAGGGGCGCCGCAGATTAAATATCAGACTTTGCGCGATAAACTCTCCGAAGGGTTGAAACGCAAAGAAAAACGGGAAGATAGTTTTATCTGGGCGCTGAAAGATGTTTCTTTTGAGATAAAAGAAGGCTCCGTGCTGGGTGTGGTAGGACGCAATGGGGCAGGAAAAAGCACACTGCTGAAAATATTGTCTCGTGTCACCGAACCAACCGAAGGGTTGGTTGAGATTCGCGGGCGAGTCGGCTCACTGCTCGAAGTAGGTACCGGTTTTCATCCCGAACTAACCGGTCGGGAGAATATCTTTCTTAACGGCGCTATTTTAGGAATGAAACGTACCGAGATCGATAAGAAATTCGATGAGATCGTGACATTTGCAGAGGTTGAAAAATTCATCGATACCCCGGTGAAACGTTATTCCAGTGGTATGTATTTGCGACTGGCATTTGCGGTTGCCGCCCATCTCGAACCGGAGATTCTGGTGGTAGATGAAGTGCTGGCGGTGGGAGATGCTGAATTCCAGAAGAAGTGTCTCGGTAAAATGAGTGATGTCGCTCAGGAAGGGCGCACCGTCCTGTTTGTGAGCCACAATATGTCTGCGGTTCTGCGTTTGACGCAGGAAACGTTGGTGATTGATCATGGGCAGTTATTAATGCGTGGACCTACTCCTGAAGCGATTGATTATTACCTGTCCAAAGGTCTGACTGAAGAAGGTCAGAAGATGTGGTTGCCGGAAGAGGTTGCCACTGCCCACAAACCATTTCGTCCCATTGCAATTCGTGTGCTTGATAAAAGCGGGAACATTTCTGAGGTAATCCGTTCGGTTGAACCATTTACCGTTGAGATCGAATATGAACTTGAAAAGTCCCTGAAAGGATTGCGGGTCGGGATCTACCTGTTAACTACCCGTGGAGAGTATATCTTTACTTCATTTGATACCGATGACGCGAAACAATATGAAAACAGAACCGTGCGAGAAGCCGGCAGATATATCAGCCGCTGTGAGATTCCGGGAAATCTGCTCAATGAAGGACGGTATGTGATCGGGGTGAATGCCAGTACCTACATGATCAAACGCTACTTCCAGGATGACCAGGCTTTGCTATTTAGTGTTGATCCCGCCGGTGCTCCGGGAATGCAATGGATTGAGACCAGATTGGGTCCAATCCGACCTGCTTTAAACTGGAAAATTGAAAATTTCAGCGACGATGGAATACATAATGGAAAATAAAGAACCCTCTCAGAGAAAAATCAAAGAATTAATAAAGAATATCCTGGGCGAAGTACCGCTTACTGCCGAACTGTACTGGTTGGTCCGGAGTCGTGGGAAAGGATTTCATAGTCGCTTTTCACTGGAAAATCTCGATAAAAATATTCCTACTATTACTGAATATTTAAAAGAGCATCCGGTTGAGAATCCTGAAAAAAAGAAAATCCTGGTCTTCGCCACCTTACATTTCTGGATCTCCCATGCTTCTCTGATCAGTTCCGCACTGGCTGCATTGGGGCATGAAGTGTATTTAGGCTATCTTCCATACCATGATTGGCGAATTTCAATGAATCGCTTTGACTTGCGTAGGCAGAATCTATATGCCCAGAATATCTTGAAGAAACTGAACCCCTATGTCAAAGCATTCTCTTTCTTGAATGTATATGCAGGTTATAAAATGCTTCCCCCAGAATTGATGCAGCGGATCGAACAAATTTCACGGTTTGATACCATGTATACCCTGCAGGTCGAGGATGTGGACACGGATGAATCTATTTATAAGATTCGCATGGAACGCAACAGCAGTACCGCACGAAGCGCATTGGCCTGGATGACCTCCAACAAACCGGACGTGGTGGTGGTGCCCAACGGGACGATCCAGGAATTTGCAGTGGTTTACGAGGTAGCCAGATTCCTGAATATCCCGGTTGTCTCCTATGAATTTGGTGATCAGCGTCAGCGTGCATGGATTGCCCAGAATGCCAAAGTGATGAATCAGGACACTACTGCCTTATGGGAAGCTTATCGCGAGAAACCCCTGGATCGGGGAGAATTGCGCAAGATCCAAGAACTTTTTGAATCTCGTCGTAAAGCATCTATCTGGAAGAACTTTTCACGGTTATGGCAGCGCGCTCCGGCTAAAGGGGTCGCGCAGGCTCGTAAAGAACTGGGATTGGATGATTCCCGACCGGTGGTGCTGCTGGCGACCAATGTGCTTGGAGATAGCCTGACCCTTGGACGTGAAGTATTTTCGCATACGATGGAAGAATGGATCGTTCGGACACTGCAGTATTTTGTCGGAAAGCCGAACGCACAATTAGTGATACGGGTTCACCCCGGTGAGATGCTCACCCATGGTCAATCGATGGTGGATGTAATCGAACATGTTCTGCCTGATCTTCCCGAACATATCCATCTTATCAAACCGGAAGATCCGACGAACACCTATGACCTGATCGCGGCTGCTGACCTGGGTTTGGTGTATACCACAACGGTCGGCATGGAAATGGCGATGAGTGGGGTGCCGGTGATCGTGGTGGGGAATACGCACTACAAAGAAAAAGGGTTTACCAAGGATCCCCAGTCATGGGTCAAATATTATAAATTGATCGGCTCGATTCTCCAGGATCCAAGTGGTTATCGCTTGTCAGATGAGGAAATTGAACTGGCATGGGCGTATGCTTATCGTTTCTTCTTTGATTTCCCGCGCCCTATTCCCTGGCATCTGGTGAGCATGTGGGAAGATTACGAACAGAATCCATTATCCAGGGTGTTTTCGGATGAGGGTCGCAGGGAATTTGAGATGACATTCCGCTACCTGGCTGGTGAACCACTGGATTGGTGTGCCATTCGAGACGGGAAGGAAAAATAGTTTTATGCGAAAAGAATTCGACATTCAGGAGGTTAAATCTTTTTATGATAGCGTAGGTTGGCAGATAACCGAAGATGGCGTCTACCAAAATGCCCGTTATGAAGATTTACGACCTGTTTCTCGTGAGTATATCCATAAATGCCATTTGCGTATCAACCGGCATATTTCCCATAACGGAAAATATCTTCTGGACGCCGGTTCTGGTCCAATCCAATATCCCGAATATCTCACTTACTCACAGGGTTATAGCTATCGTGTTTGTCTGGATCTTTCATATGTGGCATTAGTGGATGCCCGTCAACGGATTGGTTCCCACGGGCTCTTTGTGGTTGCCGATGTGGCAAACATGCCTTTTGCGGACGCGAGTTTTGAGGATGTGGTTTCTTTGCATACTTTTCACCATCTTCCATTAGAAGGACGAAAAAAAGCCTATGCCGAAGTGTTCAGGATGCTTAAACGAGAAGCGCATGCGGTGATCGTAAATGGATGGAATTATTCGCCTTTAATGGACCAGGCCAGAATATTGATGCGTATTGGGAATCACTTTTTCAATTCTCCCAAAGATTCCATCTCTCCCGAACAAAAGCCAAGTGGCTCAAACTTAACTGAGACAAAGGATACAAAGACATCCAAACCCAAAGGCACTTTTGTTGAAAAATTCGATGCGGAGACTTTCAAGAAGGAGATCTTGCCGCAATACAATTCCGAGATTTTCGTATGGCGTTCCGTAAGTGTACGATTTTTACGAACAGTGATTCATCGAGGTTGGGGAGGGAAAATCTTTCTGCGCATTTTATACCGTTTGGAAGAATGGTTCCCTCATTATTTCGGTGAAAAAGGGCAGTACCCACTGATTATCATAGAAAAGAAAGATAAATGAGGAAAAAAGAATGATGGATTGGAAGGACAAAGTAATCCTGGTTACCGGTGGGACCGGTTCTTTTGGAAAGAAATTCATCGAGATCATGTTGAATGAATTCCATCCTGCAAAGTTGATCGTTTATAGTCGTGACGAACAGAAACAACATGAAATGCGGCAGATGGGTTTTGAGCATGAGAGCTTGCGTTATTTTATTGGTGATATCCGTGACCTGGAACGTCTGCGTCGCGCTTTTCAAGGAGTGGATTTTGTTGTACATGCCGCTGCTTTAAAACAGGTGCCCGCTTGTGAATACAACCCAATGGAAGCCGTAAAGACAAATATCCTTGGTAGCAGCAATGTTATTGATGCTGCGCTGGATGCAAATGTAAAACGAGTGGTTGCCCTCAGCACGGATAAAGCAGTGAATCCCATCAACCTGTACGGTGCTACGAAATTAGCAGCCGAGAAACTCTTTGTGCAAAGCAATGCGTATGCCGGTGGCAGGGAGACCAGGTATGCCTGTGTGCGTTACGGAAATGTGGTCGGCAGCCGTGGGAGTGTGGTTCCGGTATTTCTGCGTCAGCGCAAGACCGGCAAGATCACCATCACCGACGAACGCATGACTCGGTTTTGGATCTCTCTCGAACAAGGTGTGCGCTTCGTAATTCGCTGCCTGGAGGAAATGCACGGGGGCGAGGTCTTCGTACCCAAGATCCCCAGCATGAAGGTGATCGATCTTGCCAGAGCAGTTGCTCCGGAGGCCGAGATAGAGATCATCGGGATTCGCCCCGGGGAGAAACTGCATGAGGTCCTTATTTCCGAGGATGAGGCTCGCACCGTGATCGAATTAGATGATATGTACGTGGTACAACCTGCTGCAGCTTTCTGGTTTGGTCGTGAATGGGAAAACAAAGGGGTAGCGATCAGTGATGATTTTCGCTATGTCAGCAATACCAACGAACATTGGTTGGGGATCGACGACATTCAGGAATTCATTGCTCCTTTCGAAAATCCCGGTGAAAAATAAGTAGGGGTTTCCAGATGCGCATATTGGTGACGGGAGCAAGTGGGTTACTGGGGCTGAATTTCAGCCTGCGTTTTGCTGCCGAGCAACAGGTCACCGGTGCGGTCTATTCACATGCATTCACTCAAGCTCCATTTTCGATGGTCATGACCGATCTTTCGCAGGAACGGAATGTTGATGAATTGATCGAAAAAAGCAAACCGGATCTGGTGATCAATTGCGCAGCGCTAGCCAACTTGGAAGAATGCCAAAAGAAACCACAGGAAGCCCGCATGCTTAATGGGGAGCTGCCCGGTTGGCTGGCGGAAAAATGCGATAATCTCAGCATCAAACTGGTGCATATTTCCACCGATGCCGTGTTTGATGGAACAAAAAAGGGGAAATACAACGAAGCCGATATTCCCAAGCCATTGAGTGTATATGCACAGAGCAAGTTGGCTGGAGAACAGGCGGTGCAGCAGATCGACCAGGATGCGCTCGTGCTACGCGTGAATTTTTATGGCTTCAGCTCCAGCGGGCAGCGTAGTCTGGCAGAATTCTTTCTGCACAATCTGGAAGATAGTATCCCCGTCAAAGGTTTTACGGATGTTTTCTTCTGCCCCCTGTACGTGATGGATATGGTGGAATATTTGATGCAAGCGGTCGAAAAGGGACTCGGTGGGTTGTATCATCTGTGCAGTTCGGAATCATTGAGCAAATATGATTTTGGCCTGCGTATTGCCCGAATTTTTAACCTCGATGGCGCTTTGATTTCACCTATCACAGTGTCGGATGTCGATTTTATCCGCGCCCCCCGTTCGAAGAATCTGGTTCTTGATACGGGCAAGATCGAACAGGCTCTCGGCAAGGCCACCCCGTCTCAGGCAGATGGACTTGCCCGTTTTTACCATGATTTTCAGGATGGATACGCAAAAAAGTTACAAGCTCTTATTTAAGCTTTCCAATATGAAAGGAGTATGAATGACTTTAAAAATCGGTACTCATGAAATCGGAATGGATCACCCAACCTACTTTATTGCTGATATTGCTGCCAATCATGATGGGGATTTGGAACGCGCGAAAATGTTGATCCGTCTGGCGAAAGAAGCCGGCGCCGATGCTGCTAAATTTCAGAATTTTCATGCTCCCAAAATTGTTTCAGATTATGGGTTTAAGTCATTGGGTGGGCAGCAGTCCCACCAGGCAAAATGGAAGAAATCAGTTTTTGAAGTTTATAAAGAAGCTTCAGTACCATCCGACTGGACCCCTGTATTAAAAGAAGAATGTGACAAACAGGGTATCGATTATTTCTCTTCCCCCTATGATTTCGAAGCAATAGATCTGCTGGAGAAATATGTTCCGGCATACAAGATCGGCTCCTGTGAGATCGACTGGATCGAGACCCTTGTCTATATGGCGTTGAAGGGAAAGCCTATGCTCATCGCTACCGGCGCTGCCAATATTGGTGAGGTGCAAAAAGCCGTCCATGCTATTCTGGCGGTGAATAAAGATCTGGTATTGATGCAATGCAATACCAATTACACTGCCAGTTTGGAGAATTTCAAATACATCAATTTGAATGTGCTGAAAACCTATGCCACCATGTTCCCGCAAGTGATTCTGGGATTATCCGATCACACACCCGGACATGCCACCGTGCTGGGTGCAGTTACGCTGGGGGCGAGAGTGATCGAGAAACATTTTACCGACGATAATAACCGGGAAGGTCCGGATCATGCTTTTGCGATGAATCCGAAAACCTGGGCGGAAATGATAGAAAACACCCGCCAATTGGAGCAGGCACTCGGTTCAACCGACAAGTTCGTGACCGAGAATGAAAAGGAAACGGTCATCATTCAGCGCCGCTGCTTACGAGCTGCCCGTGATATTAATGCCGGTGAGATATTTACCCGTGAAATGATCGATGTCTTGCGCCCTGCCACCCCAGGGGCGATCTTACCTGATCAGGTCAAGACAGTCCTTGGATTGCGTGCTGTTAAAGCGATTCCTTTGGGGAAGGAGTTGCGCTGGGCTGATTTACAGGAGTAAAGGATTTCCGGAATTGCGTATTTTATACTGTTCTCAAGATTACTGTCCGCATGATTATCGCTTTCTGAAAGCACTGGCAGAAACGGATTACGAGGTCTACTGGTTTCGACTGGAAGACAGGCAACGCGCTCTGGAAGTTCGTGATCTCCCTGAAAAGATTCGGGTGGTAGCCTGGCGTGAAAAGAATACCCCGGTCCATTGGTGGCAGTATCCCTATCTGAGAAAACGGTTTCAAGCGATTGTTCGAACACTCAAACCTGATTTGGTACACGCCGGTCCAATCCAACCGGTCAGTATCCTGCCTGCCATGATAGATTATCATCCTCTGGTGAGTATGTCGTGGGGATTTGACATGTTGCAGGATGCAGATAGAAATGGATTGTGGCGTTGGGTTACCAACTATGTATTAGAGAGAACCGACTGGTTATTTTGTGATTGCCAGACGGTAAAAGAAAAAGCGATCCGCAGTGGCTTTCAATCTGAGAAGATAGTCGTATTCCCGTGGGGGGTGGATCTGGCGCTTTTCAAGCCGGCAGATAAACCGCGTGAATCGCAGCACGGTTTGACTTTCCTGAGTACCCGTTCGTGGGAGCCACGCTACGGCATGGATGTTGTCTTACAGGGGTTTGCTGCAGCGGTACAGAAGAAGAAAGATATGAAATTGATCATGTTAAGCAGTGGCTCACTGGCAGATTGGGTACGTGCTTTCATACAAGATCATCAGCTTGAACAGCATATCGAGTTGCGCGGGCAGATCAACAATGATGAGTTGAATTCCATCTACCACCAGGCGGATGTATATTTAAGTGCCTCGCATGTGGATGGATCCTCCGTGGCGTTGATGGAAGCACTGGCGTGCGGAACACCTGCTCTTGTATCCGATATCCCTTCGAATCTTGAGTGGGTGCAAGATGGCGAGCAGGGTTGGATATTTCAGGATGGCAATGCGGACGATCTGGAACGAAAGATTTTAGAGATCGGTGAGCATCACAGTGATCTGATTCGCATGTCACATAGTGCCAGGAAAAGAGCAGAAGAGAAAGCGGATTGGAATAAAAATAAAGCGATCATGGCTTCTGCCTATCAAATGATTTTAGAAGGATGATGCGTGAACGAAAAGAAAATTGTTGCCATTGTTCAGGCTCGCATGGGGTCCAGCCGTTTGCCAGGGAAAGTATTGCGGGATATTCATGGAAAACCGATGCTGGCATGGGTGGTGGAGAGAGCGCATAGAGCAAATATGGTTTCGGAAGTGGTTGTTGCAACGACCACTGATAAGGGTGATGATCTGATTGCGCAAATGTGTGATTCAATGAATGTGGCGTGTTTCAGGGGGGATACCTTCGATGTCCTTGATCGCTATTACCAGGCTGCCCGAGAAGTGCAGGCGGATATTATTGTCAGGTTGACGGCTGATTGTCCGCTTATCGATCCCGAGCTGATCGACTTGGTGGTAGAAAAGTTTATGGATGAAAAGGTGGATTTTGCTGCCAATCGATTGCCACCTCCCTTTGAAAGGACCTATCCCATCGGGCTGGATGTGGAAGTGGTCTCATTTTCAGCGTTGGAACGTGCGTGGCGGGAGGCAACAGAAAAACACGAACGCGAGCACGTTTTGCCATATCTGTATGACGTTCCTGACCGCTTCCCGATGTATATCGTCAACAATAATATAAATTATGGATCTTATCGCTGGACGGTGGATACAGAACCAGATCTTCAATTTGTGCGCGCAATTTTTGCTATGCTGCCTGATCAGGAGCGGTTTTCGTGGACAGATGTGTTGAAAATTGTCAAAGACCATCCCGAATTAACCGAGATCAATGCTGCTATTTCCCATAAAACCTACACCGATGTAGATTCAAGAGCCGGGAAGGATTCATCGAATAATGGCTGAAGCTCTTATCACTTTCTTTACTGCGCCGAAACCTTTCACCGATCCCCATATCAATATCATCCAGCGCAACGCTATTCAATCCTGGATAAAGTTGGGTGATAAAGTCAGGGTATTGTTGATGGGAGACGATGAAGGGGTGGATCAGGTAGCCCGTGAATTTCGAGTTACTCATTTGCCCCAGGTGCGTTGTAATGAAAAAGGAACACCCCTGATCAGTTCTATGCTGGAGCTGGCACGGGAACATAGCAGCAGCCCCTTCCTGTGCATCATCAACACGGATATCCTGGTCATGCCGGATATGCTGACCGGGATCGAGAAAGTCGCCACTCTCTATGATAAATTCCTGCTGGTTGGACAGCGCTGGGATGTGGAAGTGAAGGAAGCGCTTCACAACAAAGAGAATCTGTTTGAGCATGTTGGTGAGCTGATCGAAAAGCATGGGCGTCAGCACCCACCCATGGGCAGCGACTATTTCATTTTTCCCCGTATCTGCTTCACCCGCATTCCGGATTTCGCGATCGGCAGGGCAGGGTGGGATAACTGGATGATCTTCAAAGCCCGCCTGGAAGGGTGGAAGGTAGTGGATGGCAGTCAGGATATCACCATAGCTCATCAAGATCACGATTACAGCCACCTGCGTGGGGGATTGCCCCATTACCGCCAGCCTGAGACTACCACCAATGTGAAACTGGCGGGTGGTAACCATACCATCTTTACTTTACATGACGCTCAAGCGAGGCTGGTCAATGGTTCCATTCAGAAAATTCCTTTAACCTGGAAGCGTTTCTGGCGCCAGGTGGAAATCTTGCCCACCACCATTCTTAAAAACGGGACTTTGAGCCGCATATCTTATGCTGTTTTTCACCCACGCAAGATCTATCTGACATTTCGCAGATCATTGAGCAAGTTCTGGCATCGAAATGAAGAATAGTTCGATGACGGTGCTTAATGGAGGCATCTCTCACCGTAATTGAATTCTTCCAGATTGTGGAGATCAATTCCGGAGCTGTTTCCGCTGGAAACCCCACACATATCGACCCGTGCCAGGCTGATGGTTGCCTGATAGTAAAGAGGGATGAGTGGTAATTCTTCTTCCAGTTCTACTGGGGATATTTCATTGTTCTGGCAAGCCGCGGTGACATTGTGGATGTGTTCCATACCGGGAAATGCGATCGAATTCCGTTGTTCATCCAGGATATCACAGGGAAAATCGGGGGAGATTTGATGATTGAAAAGCATCAGATCAAAATCCATGGTCAGGATCGGACCTTCCGGCGCATAGTATGGCGCAGCATCATGGGATCGAATATTCACCTGCATTCCGCAATCCCGCAGGGATTGCTGGATGATCTGAGCTTCATAAATATTGAAGTCGGAATTCAGCACATCCATATTCAATACTAAGGCAGTTCCATCGCTTACGCCGGTTACCCCCCGGGCAACCCGTGCGGTTTGCGGGTCTTGGTCATCATCGCTCCATCCCATTTCATCTAAAATGCTTGTGGCAGTTTCAAGAGAATATCCCTCAGTATTGACATCCTCCCGGGATTGGGAGATCCGGTGGGTCTGGAAAAGGGCTGAATAATTGACCTTGCTGTTCAGGTAAGCGCGATCGATACACATCGAAATCGCGGATTTCAGGGCTTGATCCGTTTGATCGAGGGGGTTGATCCAGATCCCGTTCAATACCCGGTTGGATTCTTTATAAACCTGAATAGCAGGGTTCATATAATAATGCAACAGATAATCCAGCATATCGTATTGATCGGAAAGATCAACACTGCTGTCAACGTAATCGCATTGGTCTGAATAAACCGTTTCTCCATCCGGGCTCCAGTTATATTCAAAGATCTCGAATGGTGAATAATCGAACTTTAAAGATGCCAGGTTGGTATCACCCTGCTTGGAGATAAAACGGAACTCCAATTCGTCGAAATAGGGAAGTCCTTCTGCTGCCCGAAAATAATAAGGGTTTTTTTCTAGAAGGATGGAATTGGAATCCCATTCTTTTATCCTATATGCTCCCCAACCCAGAGGAGTTTGATTGGCGAAGGGGGCGGTCAGGATTTCAGAGGCGGTATAGTCACTCCACAGGTGGGAGGGCAACGGCGTGAAAAAATAGGGCATACTGGATGGCGGCACCCGTCCGGGGAGCAGGGTGACGGTTACGGTTGAACCATCGGCAAGATAATCCCCGATCTGGTCAGGGATGGTCTTTTCAACCGGTGTGGCAGGATCGGCTGCCAGTGTATATGAAAAAAGAGAATCCGATGCAGTCAGTGGGGTACCATCGGACCATAAAAGCCCTTCCAGCATCCGGAATGTGATGCTAACCTGCTCAAGTTCGACGGGTTCGTTTCCATCCCATCTTTTAGCACAATCCGCGCTATTGCATCCGGCGGGCAGGTAGGTTGTGCCGGCTTGCAGGGTGGTGGGGTTGCCGGTCGCATCCAGTATGCTTTCACCTGCATCAATGGAAATCGTTGTTACCTGTACTCCTCCATTTTCTGGCGATGGGATGTTTTGGAGGATCACCGCCTCATAATCCCCATCGATGTGATCGAATGGTCCATCATAGATCGCTTGCAGGATATTCCAGTCTACCTGGCTGTTGGCTTTATAGATATATAAAGAATCAGGCATATAGCCAACACAGATGGTGAGTTTACGGGGTTCTGATGGATGCGGAGTTCCCTGTTCATTCACTACCTGCCGGGTTGGTGTAATGCTGGTGTTTTGTTGGCAGGAAGCGAGTAAGATTGCCAGGATGAATAGGAGGGGATAGCGCTTTTTTATGATCATTTTGCGATTATACGATAGTTTCTCCATTCTCCTGGCGCGAAGGATCAAGTAAATTATGGTAGCATTAATCCGCTTTTGGAGAGATCATGCGCGTTGGACAGAATCCTGCCAAACAGATAAACAACATCAGCAAGCCACAGCGAATTACCGTGGCTGTTTTAAACTATATCCCCTACCAGAAAGGATATTTTTCCGAATCATTTTCAGTCCTGCAGCGTTGTTTGGGTAGCATTTTGGAGAATACCCAGCAACCCTTTGATCTGATGGTTTTTGATAATGGAAGCTGTACCGAGGTAAAACATTTTTTACTGGAATTACAGGCAGCCGGAAAAATCCAGTATCTGATCCTTTCGGAGAAAAATGTGGGCAAAGGGGGTGCCTGGGAGTTCATTTTCAACGCTGCACCGGGGGAAATCATTGCGTATAGTGATAATGATGCCTTGTTCTATAAAAATTGGCTGAAAAAGAGCGTCAAGGTCTTGGAGACCTTTCCGAGGGTGGGAATGGTTACGGCGCGGGCATTGCGAACCAGCCCTGAACTATCAACGAATACGGTAAAATGGGCAAATTCTGAAAAAGAAGCTGTGCTTGAGCAAGGCGATTTCATAGATTATGCTGATTTTTATGATTTTTCGGTGACCCTTGGTTATTCTGATGAAAAACTAAGGGAAGAATATGAATCTAAAGTAGATCAACGGATCACCTATCATGATGTAAGGGCGTTTGTTGGAGCAAATCATTTTCAATTTACCGGCTGGAAAAAAGTCTTGCAGGAATGTCTCCCATTCGATATGCAGAAACCGCTGGGGCAGGTGAGAGAACTGGATGAAAAGCTCAACCATAGGGGGTATTTGAGGTTGATGATCGATGGTTATCTTGTCCAAAATATGAGCAACCGGGTTCCGGCGGGCGGCGTCTCCAAACCACAGCTTGTTGTAAAAAAGAAATTCCGCTTCAGAGATATCCGTATCGTACGAAAGATCTTGCTTTGGATCCATGACCGGGTCTTTAACCTCTATTATGAAAAGTGATTTCATGACATTTAATCGTAAAAAGAAATATCGAATTTTTATCAGCGCCGATCATGGGCTGGCGATCGTTTATTTTTTGCAGACCCAGATGGTCCCTGCCCTGATCTATGAAGATGTGGAGGTCATACTCTTAACGGATGACGAATTGGTCCAGAAAATGGACTCTCGTTTTGGTCAGCCCGGCTTGACGATCGAAGGATTGCGCCTGAAAGAGGTGAAGAATTACTTGAATTCTTTCCGACCATCCTATCAGTGGTGGTTGAATTTCTTCAGGCGGGTGGGTGCCTCAAAAAAGATCAACACAGAAGCGCTGGATTCGCATGTGCGCCAGGTAGAAGTGGAAGCCACCGGCAAGCGCATCTTTTTTGTAGATTTCATCCGTCTGATCGTTTCGCTCTTGAGAAAATCTCGTTTGGCAAGGAAATGGTTGATAAGGAAGCAGATGAAGTTCGTGCCCGAAAAAGGGGGCATTTATGATGACTTGTTTGAAAAATACCAGCCTGACTTGGTTGTCGCCAGCACCCCTGGTTGGAGACTGGATCGCATTCTGGTACGTGAAGCTGCCAAACGCGGCATTCCAACTGCTTCGGTCATTGTCGGATGGGACAATCCATCCAGCTACAGTCTTAATGGGGGGACAGTGGATTGGATCACCTGCTGGTCGAACATTCAAAAGGAAGAGTTGGTTAATGGCTCAGATTGGAACCCTGCAAGAGTTAACGTCGGTGGTATCCCCTCATATGATGGATATTTTGAGCACAGATGGTTGATGAAAAAGGACGAATATTTCAAACTGCACCACCTCGATCCTGAAAAAAAGTTGTTGGGTTATGCGTGCAGTTTTACGACTTTTTCTCCCAATTATCAAAATATAGAAGCGATAATCAATCTAATGCAATCGGGTGAATTGGAAGAACCCTGCCAGTTGTTGATCCGTTTCCATCCCAACCATTTCCTGGATGATCCTCTATTTCGGGGTGAAAAAGAGCATATCACCAGATTAGCCAGGGAGAATCCCAATGTTCATCTGGTGGAACCGGTGCCGCTGGGCGGTGATCTGGGATATTATTCCGGGGAGGATATGCCTGAGAAATCATCCATGATGGCATATTCAGATATCTTCTTAACAGTTTATTCCACTATGGTGGTGGAGGCGTCCATCCATGATACGCCGATCATCAGCGTCTGTTTTGATGTGCCGGGGGGATGGAAAGATTCGAACCGTTTCTATTTACCGCTTTCAACCATTGGGAATTGGCCAACCCATAAACGTTTCATTGACTCCGGTGCCGGGAGAGTAGCTTTGAATATCGATGAATTGAAAGAACATATGAACACTTATCTGCGTGACCCTGAAATTGATCTTGAAAAACAGAGGAATTTTATTAAGGACGAATGTACCTATATTGACGCCAGCGCAGGACGGCGGACCGCCGGATTCCTGCTTTCACTGATCCGTCAATAAGGAAAGGAAGTAGAAGATATGCCAAGAATAGGAATGAATCCTTCTCGTGGACAGAGCACCGACTATAAGCCGGCTAAAGTAACCCTGGTCATGTTGACCTATATTCCCAATGACATCGGTTATTTCGAAAAAAGGTTTGAAGTCCTTAGAACCAGCTTGGAAAGCTACATCCAGAACACCACTATTCCGTATGATCTGATCGTCTTTGATAACAACAGCAATGCCAATGTGGTCAATTATCTAAAGGATATGCGCGATAGGGGCAAGATCGATTATTTGATCCTTTCCAGCCGCAATATCGGGAAAATGGGAGCGTTGCAGATCGCTTTCCGGGCTGCTCCGGGCGAGATCATCGCTTATACCGATGATGATGTTTTCTTTTTACCGGGTTGGCTGGAACGTCATCTGGAAGTGCTTGAAACTTACCCCAGGGTGGGTATGGTGACCGGTCTGTATATTCGCCCCCACATGAAAGAAGGAATCGGGTCCGTTATGCGGTTCATCGAAGAAGGCAATGCGGATGTGCGTCGTGGTGACCTGGTATCCAAAGATCTGCAGCTTCATTATATTGAGAATACCGGGAGAACCTGGGAACAGTATCAAAAAGAGACGGAAGGCTTGGAGGATATGGTTCTCACCTATAAAGGTGTCACCGCATTGGCGTCTTCGGGGCATTATCAATTTGTGACCCGTAAAGAGGTGATCTTGCAGGCGCTTCCGGGTGTCTGGCAGAGCCAGCTCATGGGCAAAATGCGGGAACTTGACCTGCAGGTCGATCTGATGGGTTATCTGCGTTTATGCACCCACCCGGCCACCATCCGTTTGCTGGGGAATGTGATCGACCCCGAAATGGCGAAACAGATCAGCGCATACGGCTTCTCCATCACCCCCAGTGAAGTAAAAGTCCAGGAAAGAACACTCAGGGCGCGCATCATGCGCCTTCCATTTGTGCAGAGAGTGGCGTACTTTTTATATAATCGCTTGTTCAAGATCATCAATGCGTAGATTTGATGGAAATGCCGGTTCGACATACAGAGTATACTCATAGAGAATCATGAAATTCCTGGTAGCGGGTTTGGGTTCGATCGGTCGAAGACACCTGCGCAATTTGGTTGCGCTGGGTGAGAAGGATATCCTCCTTTTCAGGACCCATCAGGCCAGCTTGCCGGATGCCGATCTTGCCAGCTTTCCGGTCGAAACCGATCTTCAGAAAGCCCTGGCTGCCAGCCCGGATGCGGTGATCATCTCGAACCCAACTTCCCTGCATCTGAAAGTCGCCATCCCGGCTGCCACGGCTGGTTGCAATTTGCTGATGGAAAAACCCCTCAGTGTAAATGAAGAAGGATTATCCGATCTACAGAAAATTCTTGCGGCAAATAAGAAGGAATGTCTGGTCGGATTTCAGTTCCGCTTTCACCCTGCTTTTCAGCAGATCGCGCGTTGGGTGAAAACCGGAAAAATCGGAGGGGTCATTTCAGCCAGTGTTTATTGGGGCGAATATCTGCCCGGCTGGCATCCCTGGGAAGATTATCGTACCTCATACAGTGCCCGCAAAGATCTGGGTGGGGGGGTTGTTCTGACCCTATGCCATCCTATCGATTATTTGCGCTGGATGTTGGGTGAAGTGGAAGCGGTTTCCGCATTTACCGGAAAAGTGAGTGAATTGGAGTTGCAGGTGGAGGATGTGGCAGAAATCACCATGCAACACACCGGTGGGGCGGTTTCCCACATTCATCTGGACTATTTCCGCCGGCCCAAACGTCATGAGGTGGAGATAACCGGAAGCAGTGGCACGATTACCTGGGATGAAGAGGTGGGAAAAGCCGGCTGCTACGATGCTTCAACCGGGCAATGGACTTTTTATGAAGCCCCTCCTGATTTTGAACGCAATACCTTGTATCTGGACGAAATGCGTCATTTTCTGGACGTTCTTTCGCGAAATACAACCCCGCTTTGCTCTTTGGAGGATGGTATGCGCGTGCAGAAGATCATCGCAGCTGTATATGAGAGTTCAAATGAAAACCAGCGTAAGGTGGTGTTGCAGGATGAAAGAAAAGAGGAGTACCCATTCCGATGAGTGCAGTGGAAGACATTTTTGATCTAAAAGAGAAGGTGGTTCTGGTGACCGGCGCTGCAGGGCTGATCGGATCCCGTTTCTGTAAGGTGTTGCTTGGAGCGCATGCCAGTGTGGCAGCGGCTGACCTGAATGTCCAAAAAGTAAATGGCATGCTGGAGGGTTTGGGAGAAAACAAAACCAGGATCAGTGGGTTTGAGGTGGATATCACCTCTTCCTCATCCGTCCAAAAACTGGTTGAACAGGTGCATGCAGAATTTGGAGCCCTTGATGTTTTGGTGCACTGTGCTGCGCTGGACCCCAAATTTGATCAGGATCATAAGAACAACCACCATGTGAGTTTTGAGGATTTTCCACTCGAAATGTGGCAGCAGGCGTTGGATGTGAACCTTACCGGAGCGTTTTTATGTGTGCAGGAAGCGGCGCGCGTTATGAAAGCGCAGGGGAAAGGCAATATCATCCTGATCTCTTCCATTTATGGGATGGTCGCTCCGGATCAGCGTTTGTATCAGGCAGGCTCTTTTAAACCACCCTATTACAGCGTTTCCAAAGCCGGCATTTTGGGCCTGACCCGTTATGTGGCTGCCTATTATGCCAATAGTTCGATTCGTATTAATGCACTATCACCCGGTGGAATTTATAATAATCACGATAAAGAATTTGACGAAGCTTATTCCAGCCGTTCCATCATGGGCAGGATGGCGGATATTTCAGAATTGGATGGTGCCCTGTTGTTTCTTGCGTCCGATGCATCCAGTTATATGACCGGAGCCAATCTGGTGGTGGATGGTGGTTGGACCGCCTGGTAATATATAAAAGGACTGGAATGAATAAAAATAGATCAGAGATTCTGGCAGTGATCCCCGCACGAGGGAATTCCAAGAGTATCCCGCGCAAGAATATCAAAGAGCTGGCGGGTTTTCCGTTGATCGCGTATAGTATTGCCGCAGCCAGACAGGCTACCAAAGTGACCCGTGTGATCGTTTCTACCGATGACGAGGAGATCGCACAGGTTGCCAGACAGTTTGGCGCAGAAGTCCCGTTCATGCGCCCGGCGGAATACGCTCAGGATCAGACGCTGGATCTGCCGGTGTTCGAACATGCGCTCACCTGGCTGCGCGAACAGGAGGGTTACGAAGCCGATGTTGTCATTCAATTAAGACCGACTTCTCCCATCCGCCCCAGCCATTGTGTGGATGATGCGATCGAAATTCTGCAGACACACCCGCAAGCCGATTGCGTGCGGGGTGTGGTGATAGCTGGACAGAATCCATATAAGATGTGGCATATCCAGCCGGACGGGGTTTTACGCCCCATTCTGACCGTAGAAGGGATAAAGGAAGCCTATAATGCCCCCCGCCAGGCTCTGCCGCCCGTTTACTGGCAAACCGGGCATATCGATGCCATCCGTCCCGCCACCATTCTGGAAAAACATTCCATGACAGGCGCTGTGATCTATCCCTTGCTCATTGACCAGTCGTTTACGATCGATATTGATACCATGTACGATTGGCAAAATGCCGAACGCCTGATCATGGGCGGTAGCCTGGAGATGGTCATCCCTTCAGAAGGAAAAAAGAGATTTCCGCAGAAATTATCCCTGATCTTAATGGATTTTGACGGCGTGATGACCGATGACCGGGTTTGGGTGGACGAACAGGGGCACGAAATGGTGGCTGCCAACCGGGGGGATGGATTGGGGTTGGAATTGTTGCGCAAGCAGTTGGGCATTCCGGTGGTGGTGATATCCAAAGAAAGGAATCCGGTGGTCGCCAAACGATGCGAAAAATTGCAGCTTCCCTATAAACAGGGTATCGATGATAAAGCGTCCGTTATCAAGGCATTGATATCTGAATACTCAGTGGCGCCGG
>JAAZOK010000120.1 GCA_012797815.1 Chloroflexota bacterium
ACCATGCCTGTCCTTGATAAAAAATTTCCACCCATCATAACAAATTTAGCCCGTCTTTTCAAACGGATGTGATTTCTTCAATCCAGATCCTTTTCCGCAACTTTTCTTTGAGAAGGATGTTATAAAAGGTGCTATGCATACATTATTCTTTATCGGGTTGTGCCTGGGTGCTTATCTGATCGGCTCCATCCCGGTTGGTTATCTGGTTGCGAAGGCACGCGGGACCGATATTCGTACGGTCGGCAGCGGCAATATCGGCAGCACCAATGTTACCCGTGCGTTGGGAATGCGCTGGGGTGCGCTGGTGGCGCTGTTCGATTTCATGAAAAGTTATTTGCCTGCTTTGCTGGCTCACCATTTCTATCCGGCTGGCTGGCAGTTGCTGGTCATCACTTTGATGCCGGTTGTCGGTCATATCTTTTCCATTTTTTTGGGTTTCAAAGGTGGCAAAGGGGTAGCCACCACCTTCGGGCTGCTGGCTTTTTATTTCGGGCTTCCTTTGTATGCGTTGTTTGTGGTGCTTTGGTATCTGGCAGTGAAATTTACCAAACTGATGAGCCTGGTAAACCTGATCATTGGGTTGTTGCTGCCGCTGGCGTTTTGGATTAAATACCGAACAACCCCCTATGTGCTGTTCGGTTTGGTAGTCTGCGCACTGATCTGGTGGAGCCATCGCGCCAACATCAAACGCTTGCTGACAGGTCAGGAACTGCCCACCCACTATTAGAAGAATTGGTTAAGCCGGATAAAAAGCGATCCGTTCGCCCGGTAAGCGTTTGCTCAAGCGTTCCCAGCGGTTTTGCACTTCCTGTTGGATGCGCGTTTTATCGAGGGTCAGCAGTTGGCGCCCCTGCATCAGCACTTTGCCGTTGCAGAGCACCGTGTCCACATCGCTCGCCCTGGCGCAGTAGATCAGGGCTGCCAGTTGATTGGTCCTGGGGGTGACATGCAGTCCGTCCTGGCGCAAGAGCGTGATGTCTGCCAGCCTGCCCGCTTTCAGCTCTCCGATCCGGTCGGGCATGTGCATCACCTTAGCGCTGCCGCGGAAGGTGATATCCAGAACCTCATCGATCTTCATGACGGTGGGATCCAGATGTTTGAATTTTGTGAAGAGGGAGATCAGGCGCATTTGCTCCATGATGTCCATAGCATTGTTGCTGACCGCTCCATCGGTTGCCAGCCCAAAAGGGATGCCATATTCTTTATACTGGTCGATGGGTGCCAGCCCCATGCCGTGCTTCAGGTAGGTGCGTGGCGCCTGGGCGATGCCGGTATCCGCTTTTTGCAGGATCTCGAAATCATCGCCGCGCGGTGCGATCACATGTGCCAGAATGGTGGGCACATCCAGCACTCCGCATTCATAGACCTGCTTGACGGGGGTCACCCCGAATTCTTTCAGACTCAGGTCGGTCTGTGCTTCTGTTTCAGCCAGGTGGATATGGATGCCCAGGTCGTTCTGCTTGGCTTTTTCGGCGCATAGTTTCAAAAATTCCGGGCTGGTGGTGTAGGGAGCATGCGGTCCCAGCCAGGTGGTGATGCGCCCGTCTGCTTTGCCCTGCCAGCGCCGGGTGAATTCCACGGTCTTGTCGAGCATTTCTTCCCCCTGGTGTCCGAACACCGCCCACACCAGGTTGGCGCGCGTGCCGGCTAGTTCCACCGCTTTGGCGACCTCATCCATGTAGAAATAGTGATCTGCCACACAGGTGATGCCGTTCTCGATCATCTCCGCCAGCCCGAGCTGTGCGCCCCAGTACACATCTTCTTCGGTCAGGTTCGATTCCATCGGCCAGATGTAATCGTTGAACCATTCTTCCACGGTGACATCTTCCGCCAGATTGCGAAACAATACCATCGGTACATGCGCATGGGTGTTGATGAATCCCGGCACCGCCAGCAGCCCACTCACATCCATGACCTGCTTGCACTCATTTTCCTGGATGCTTCCGTGTTTGCTGATGGAAGCGATGGCATTGCCCTGAATGGCGATGTCCTGGTTCCATTCCACATGCGCTTTGCCACCCTCAAAGCTTAATACATCGCAATTTTTGAGAAGAATATCGGTCATGGGTTTTTACCTCTTTCTAAATACGTTGATAACGATATGGTGTATCCAGTATGATATACCCAAAAATTCGCGGAAGCAACAAGAATAGAAAAAAAAAGATCACACCCCAAATAGACGCATGGGAGGAAAGAAGATGAAGAGTTCTGCCCCAGATTGAGATAGAACTCATTGACCCTCATTGGAATTCATTCCTTTGTGCCTGTCAATGGATAAGTGCTAAGAAAGAGGCTATGGACGAATATACCGGAGGGGGAAAGACCAGCCTGTCTGTGACTATTTAATGACAACATTGACACACAATTACCATGTGTATATAATATACACAATATTTTCACACAAACAGGAGAGAAGATGCCAGTCAAAGAGAGAAAGACCGCCAGATTCAATATCACTGCGACAGAATCACAAAAAGAATATGTTGAAAAACATGCCACGGAACTGGGCATTTCTGCATCGGAATTCATAGGGAATTTGATCGATTCTCATAGAGACGAGATGAAAAACGAAATGCTCCGACGAGCAGCGCAATCTTTACTGGATGAGTATAAAAATAACAGGGAATTGACTGCTTTTACCGCTATGGATGGAGAACCATTCTTATGAGAATTAGAAGGGGAGAGATTTGGTGCGTTGACTTAACCACAGGCTCAAGAGGAGAAGAGATCAGGAAGGATAGACCATGTGCGGTTGTGAATGATGATGGTGTTGCTGCGCAGTATGTCGCCGTCATCAGCAATAATGCCATCGGCATTTTGCCATTGCGAATAATTGTTCCATTGACTACATGGAACGATAAATTTTCTCTTGCTCCGTGGCATATTCCAATCGAACCAAATGTAATAAATGGATTGGCAAAAAAATCTTCTGCTGACACATTTCAAATCAGATCGATCAGTGAAACCAGATTTATTAGAAAAATTGGTGAGCTATCGGCAGAAGATCTGGAAAAGATAAAACACGGTATTGCCATTTGTGTGGATATAGATGATAGGTAGGATGAAGAAAAAACGCCAGGGAAAAACTAATTTCTTTTCATGCTCTTCCATATTAATGAAGACATTGACAGAGACCATACCGTTGGATGAAGATGGTCAGGAAGATACAAACGCATCAGTACATCACAAGACTTTTGTGATGTGATCTAGGTGGCTTTATGGCATGACGAAGGTCAATCCAGGTGTTTGATATAAACCCTGCGGCGTTTGTGCTGGCGGGTTTCGAAGTGTTTCCATTGCACCTGCACTGCCAGGTTATCTTCCAGCTCCGGGTTGGATTCCACAGACGTGATCCCCATCTTGCTGAAGACCCTCAATAAATGTTCCATCAGCATAGCGTTCACCCCTTTGCCCTGGAAGTCATGGCGGATGGCGACCAGGTAAAGATCACCTTTGTTATTGGTATGCAGTGCGCGCAGCAGATAAAAGAGACCCAATGGCAAAAGCCTGCCCTTTGATTTTCGCAACGCCAGTGAAAGCGAGGGCATGGCGATCCCAAAGGCGACCATGCGATCCTGTTCATCCAGCACGATCGGCACGAATTCGGGAGAGATGAAACCCAAATATTGCTGGATGTAGGCATCCATCTGCTCCCGGCTGAGGGGGGTGACCCCGTACAGGTGCCGGTAGGCTTCATCCAACAGCTCGAACAACTGGTGAGCATACTGCAGTAATTCCTGTTTATTCCTGGCACTCAGCAAACGCAGGTGGTAGCGTTCTGTCACCACTTTCGCCAGTTTGCTGATCTTTTCCACGCCGCCTGCCGGGACCTTGATCTCGAATTCTACCCAGTCGATATCTTTGTGGTAACCGGCGTTTTCCATGTGAGTTCCGTAATAGGGATAGTTGTAGATGGCTGCCAGGGTGCCCATTTCATCGAACCCTTCCACCAGCAAGGCTTCCGGATCCAGGTCGGTGAAACCCAATGGACCGTGTACCGCCTGCATACCCTGCTCTTTTGCCCAATCCTCCACTGTTTGCAGCAGTGCCTGAGAGACCTGTGCATCATCCACGAAATCGATCCAGCCGAAGCGCGCATAGTTGTTTCCCCAGCGTTCGTGATAGCGCGGGTTGATGATGGCCGCCACCCGACCAACGATTTTTCCGTTTTTGTATGCCAGCCAGTATTTTGCCTGGCAGAAAGCAAAAGCCGGGTTCTTGTCTTTGCGCAGGGTGTTGAGTTCATCCGAGTACAGAGGGGGTACCCAATTAGGATTGTTCTTATATAACCGGTAAGGGAAATTAACGAATTTTCGTAGCGAGCGCGCATCGCTCGCTTCTTGGATGGTGATGGTCATAAGTTCTGGTTTCCTTAATAAAAAAATAAATTTTAAAAAATGAATACGGCGTTGAAAAAATACGATTTTTTATCATAACAGGGAAAATCAAAAAAAGATATGGGACCAGCGTTCATTTTCAAGCAAAATGAACGCTTTAACCTGTTCTTAACGAGGAAAGTCTTGTTTGTTAAGCGAGTTGTTTGATGAAAATGCGCCGGCGTTTGTGCTGGCGGGTTTCAAAATGTTTCCACTGCGATTGCACCTTGTAATTGTCCTCCAGCTCGGGGTTCGATTCCACCGTGCGGATGCCCATGGCGAGGAACACCTCCAGCATGTTCGAGATGAGCATGGCATTGATGCCCATGCCCTGGTAGTCGGGGTGGATGGCGATCAGATACAGGTCGGCTTTATCGTTTTTGCGTAATGCTTTGAGCACCGGGATGAACCCGCAGGGATAAAGTCTGCCGTGGTTCTTCTGCATGGCTGCGGAGAGCGAGGGCATGGCGATCCCAAAGGCGACCATGTGATCCTGTTCGTCCAGCACGATCGGGGCGAATTGGGTGGGGATGATGCCCAGATACTGGTCGATGTAAGCATCCACCTGCTCGCGGGTGAGGGGGGTGACCCCATAGTGCAGGTAGGCTTTTTCCATCAGTTCGAAGATTTGTGGTGCGTAACCCAACAGTTCTTTCCTGTTCCGGGGATTGAGAAAGTGCAATCTGTTGCGTTTGGCGACGATCTCCGCCAGCTTGCTGATCTTTTCCACTCTTTGCTCGGGCACTTTGATCTGGAATTCCACGTAATCGGTGTCTTTGCTGTAGCCGGCGCGCTGCATGTGTTCCTTATAGTACGGGAAGTGATACGAGGCTGCCAGGGTGGCGACCTCATCGAAACCCTCGACCAGCATGGCTTCGGGATCCAGATTGGTGAAACCCAGTGGACCGTGAATGGCGTCCTGTTTTTCGGCACGCGCCCAATCTTCCACGGTTTTCAACAATGTGGAGGACACTTCGTAATCATCGATGAAATCGAACCAGCCCAGGCGGGCATAACGTCGCTTGAAGCGCTCTTCAAAACGCGGATTGAGGATGCCGGCGATGCGCCCGGCGAGCCTGCCGTCCTGGTACGCCAACCAGTACTTCGCCTGGCAGTATTCAAAAGCCGGGTTCTTGTCCCAGCGCAGGGTGTTGAGCACATTGGCGCGGATGGATGGTACCCAATAGGGATTCCCTTGGTATAGCTCATAAGGGAAATCTACGAATTTCTTCAGCATTGGAATGCTCTTGACTTCTTGAATGGTGATCGGCATATTCTCCTCCTCCAATGGAGCAGTTTAAAAAAGAATGTATTGATGATAACAGCAAGAATTATATTGTATCCATGATAATACGGGAAAGCAGGCAGTCTTTTTTTATGGCAATGACAAATTACCGCCGATTTCTTTACTACTTTATCTCTATAAATGATGTCCTCGGAAATGATTACTTGCTCTTATGATACAATCGATTTTACAAGGGGGGAACGCAGACATGAAAAAAGAAAATGAAGAAAAAATTAGTGTAGTTTTGCAAAGGCAACCAGGTATGCTGATGGGGTGCGATATGGTAAAAAACTAGTCCAGCAAGCATCCAAGATCAAAATTGTAAGCCGTTGACGGTCTCTACATGGAGTGATGATCCTTCTCCCATTTCAGGATGCTGTGCATATGTGTTCAACAGCGTTCAACAGAATAAAACTTGCCGGTGATATGAATTTTGACCACTTAAGATTTCCGATTGCTCATTGCGGATCGGAATTAACGCAATTGGTATCTTCCCAACCGGAAATATGTATCCATCGGCACTGCTCATGAACGGAAAGTATAGAATGGGAGATTTATTATCTCAATCTGGTGTAAACAAGTCTCAAGTCTAGACAAGAAAGGTTTAGAAGGATGATATAGATGCAAATATTATAAATTGGGGCTAGAAATTCTCATGAAAAGAGAAATTGAAAGAAAGGAACATGAAAGAATATAAGGCGCTACTAAATAAAAATTGTTTATTACTCATTGCCGCGAATATTGCCTATTCTTTTGCTGATATCGCTTTTGATTTTTTCCTGTCCTGGTATGTTTATTCCATTACCGGGAACATCATGAATCTGATTGCCATGCTCAGCGGTTCTGTTCTTTTTAGAGCTGTCCTTTCTTTACTGACCGGAGCTGTCACTGATTTAACGAATAGAAAACACCTGCTGGTTTTTTCAGCGCTTTGCAGTATCCCCATCGTGCTCAGCTCTTTGCTGGTCTTGCGATATTTTTCAACAGTGATTTGGTTATATGTGGTGATTGTGCTTTTGAATGATGTTTTTAACGTTCTCTACTCAAAATCGATGACGACGATCTCCGCAGAACTGTTTGATGAGACAACCTATATAAGTTTTAATTCTGCTGTCAGTGCCTTGAATCAAAGTGTCTATGTGATTGGGCAAGCCGCTATGGGTTTTATTTTGATGGTCGCCAGGGATATCTCAGTGATATCTTTTGTGATAGCATGTTTGATGCTCACATCATTCTTGATATCGCTGATTGATTATCAAAGTACCCAAAAAGCAGCTCCCACAAAATTGTTGGGACAAATATTTTCATTCAGAAAGAAATCCAATTCTTATTTTAAGAATCTTTTGAATATAGCGAAAACGGAAGTGTTTAGCGATTCTTACTATAAAAGTTTTTGTATTGTTATTTTCACATTGAACCTTGTCTATGGATATATATCATCCGTGTTGCCTTATTCGCTTTCGAGTATGCAGGGTATGTCTTCTGCTGTGGTTGGTCTGGCGAAATCCATGTTATCGATAGGTGGAATCATCGGAATGTTGATTGTGCCTAAAATTTCAAAACGTGTTACGCGTAGTTTTATAGTAGGCCTGGTGGGTTCTTTGATCAGTGTTTTATGTATTTTTGTATACAGTCGTAATTTGATACTGGTGTACATTTTCTTCTTCTTTTATAGCGTCTTTGATGCGATTACCCAGCCACTTTATAGTTATACGATCAAGAGAATCGATGCCCGGGTTCGGGGCAGTATCGTTGGTGTGATAGATTTTGTTATCTTGCTGGCTTCCCCGCTTGGGATGTTTATTTGTGGTGCCCTTGCCGATAGGAATGATATTCTGGTGGAAATTTTTATAATTTTCATTTTCACATTGGCTTTGATCCTCGTAAAATCATCGAAGGACCTGAATGCCATTTATCTGGAATAAATAATAATATTTTGAAATTGAAGGAAGGAAAATGCAGTGTGGGGCATCCCATTCTGGAATTAAAGTAAAAGTAAAGGGCAATTACTATTGAGCCCTCAATGGTTTATGATATACCCTTGAATCACTTTGTGGGTGGTTTTTATTGGCAATTTGTCGATGAACTTCCTGACAGGGCAGGTACAGCGAAAAAGTGGGTGCGTGCGTGTGCAATTTGGAGGTTTCAAACTTGATCCCAGGTAATTTAAAAGCACCCCAACTTTGGTTATAATCACGTTGTGATTACCTTTAGGAATACCTTTGAGATTGTGGTGCTGATCTTACTAAGTGGTCTGAGTGCTTTTCATCCCGTGGCTGACGAAAGCCAGCCCACCGGGTATGATCTGGCGGCAGAGGTCAACGCTTACCGGGCAGCGAACGGATATTATCAGCTTAGTCCGAATTCACTGGTCATGGCAGCAGCCCAGACACACGCTGAATGGATTGTAGCGACCGGGCAGGGCGGACATATCGGGGCTGGTGGCAGCGATGAGACCACCCGTGTATCCTGGACCGGGTATGGCGGCGGGGCTGAAATTCACTGTGATGAGAACTGGGCTAGCGGTCAGACGATCAGCGAAGTGATGTACGGAGCCTGGTCAGATTGGACCCACCAGGAAGTGATGCTCAACGCCTGGGGCAATCGCTATACGGACATTGGCGGAGGGGTGGCAGCACGCGGGGACGGTCGTTATGTCTTTGTGCTGAATGTTTGTATGGTGGTCGGGCAAGGCTCCGGCGGGTCTGTACCGGATACCGGCAGCGACGCACTTGCCACCACCGACCTTTCGAATTATGTTTACAGCGTGACTCGTGCCACACCACTGGCAGATGGTACGATCAAGCATACGGTGCTGTATGGTCAGACGTTGACGAGCATCGCTGAAGCCTACGGTATCAGCATTGAAACGCTGCGGGAGCTCAACAACATGGCTGCGGATGACACTGTGATCTGGGCAGAGCAGGAACTTCTCATCCAGGCGGGAACGGGAACAGAAGAAGCGCAGGTCAGCTCTACGCCAGGCGCTACGGCGACAACGCAAGTGCTGCCAACTATGACAATCCCATCCGGCACGGTTACACCACAGCCTACACCGGTAAATACGCGGGATGGATTATCCGTGAAAACGCTGGGCATATGGCTGGTGGGAATTTCTGCCGTGGGGCTGGCGGTGGTTTTGTATTTTGCCTTTGTCAGGAAATGAGCATGTGACGATTGGAAGGTAGCCTGCTTGACATTGTGCCCCATGTTCTCCCGGCAAGGACGGTATGCATAATACGACTTTAAGAGAGGATATTTCTCCGTTACCGGTCACCATCCGTTCTGGGTGGACGCGCTGGAGGTGTATCTGAAACATGCAGAACTGACCGCGCTGATCTCACCGCAGCAGGCGGCGTATCTTTCTCCCGAGGATGAGCGTTCTTTTCAGGCGGGCAGGCTGGGCAGCAACCCGGCGGGGTGTATAAAACCAGATAAAACGGGCGGAGGTTTTGATCTGACTAACAAATGTCATGAAAATCCTTGACAAACTTCCTATTCTCTGATAAAAATGCACCTAATTAAGCACCTTACAATTGCATAGCTGGAGAAATAGCGGCTGGGTCTCACATGGTGAGATCACGAGGTGAAGGTTCCATCCTGCGAGGGATGGTTAACCCGGGCAACCGGGGAAGATCGGATCGATCAGCGGATGCCTTCGGAGTCCTGCCACGGGCTCCTTTCTCCCTTCCGAAAGAAGCGTTAGGTGAAACCCCGCCAGTGATGGTGGTGACAAGCCGATCGCGGTGGCCAGGATATTTTTCCTGTTGTTATTAATGGAGGGGCAGCCAGAAGTGTTTTTATTTTGTGAAAAACAGGCATGCCCGGCGTGCCTGTTTATTTATTTAATTGCCAATGCCAAAGGAGAAAGCCATGGACAAGAAAGAGTTATTTGAAAGGATTAAAGCGGATGGGGTTAAATTCGTCAGCTATCAATTTTCCGATGTGACCGGAAAAGTGAAGAGCGTGGATGCCCCGGTGGAAAGGCTTGAAGAAGCCCTGGAGGATGGAGTATGGTTCGACGGTTCTTCGGTGGAGGGCTTTACCCGCATTCAAGAGAGCGATATGCACCTGATCGTGGATATGGATTCTTACGCCGTCCTGCCCTGGACGCCTGCCGAAAACAAACGTGCGCGTTTTTTCTGTGATATCTTCACCCCCGATGGGGATCCCTTCGATGGCGATCCGCGCGGATTGCTGCGCAAATGGGTGAATAAACTAAGTGAGAAGGGTTGGACCTTCAACGTTGGTCCCGAGCCCGAATTCTTCCTCTTTCTGCAAAATGAGCATATCCACCCGGTTCCCCATGATGTGGGTGGGTATTTTGATTTTTCCTCCAATGACTCGGCTGCCCAGGTGCGTGCGGAGTTGGTGGATGCCCTCAATTCCATGGGCTTGGAAGTGGAATTCGCCCATCATGAGGTAGCCCTCGGTCAGCACGAGATCGATTTCCGTTTTGCGGATGCCCTCAAAACAGCCGATAACGTGATGACCCTTAAATACACGGTCAAAGCTATCGCCGCCCAGCATGGATTGATCGCTTCTTTCATGCCCAAACCCATTTTCGGTATCAACGGTTCCGGCATGCACTGTCACCAATCCATTTTCGATAAGAGCGGCAAGAACCTGTTCTTTGATGCCAAAGATGAATTCCATCTTTCCAAATTAGCCTATGGCTTTATCGCCGGTCAGTTGGCGCATGCCAAGGCGCTGGCTGCCATCGTAGCCCCCACCGTCAACTCTTACAAACGTCTGGTGCCTGGTTACGAAGCACCGGTATATGTGGGTTGGGCACAGATCAATCGCTCTGCCTTGATCCGTATCCCGCGCTATACGGTCGGTAAAGACAAAGCCATGCGCGCCGAACTGCGTTTCCCCGATCCCTCCAGCAACCCCTACCTGGCGTTCAGCGCCATGATCGCGGCGGCACTGGATGGTATCGACAAGGGTCTTACCCCACCCAAACCGCTCAACAATGTCAATATCTTCGAACTCTCTTCCGAAGAGCGTGTCACCCGCGGCATCGAATCACTGCCCGGTTCACTCAAAGATGCGCTGGCCATGCTGGCAGCCGACGACCTGATCAAAGATGCCATCGGTGCCAAACTATATTCCGCCTTCTATCGCGCCAGGGAAGAAGAATGGGAAGATTATCGCATTCATGTCACCGATTGGGAAGTGGAGCATTATCTGGAAAGTGCTTAGGACCGGTTAGTCACTCCAAAAATCCAAAAATGAGCCTTCCTTTTTTATTGAGGGCTCTTTTTTATTTGCCGGTTACCAGACGGCAGAAGGTGCATAAACCAGCGCTTTGGGTGGGTTGTCCGCAGCGATGGCAGCGCTTTTTCTCCAATACCCCGGCATCTTCTTGTGACTGTGGGAAAATGCCCTGTTCTAGGGCGCGCAGGTAGCCGAGGTAGAACTGGGTTTTGAATCCGGTTTGTTGATCTTCCATCTGATTCAGCAAGCTCTTGTTGCGCAGTTGTTTGCTGCCTTCCGCATAAGGACATTCATGGTAGATGTACTGGATCCCGTTCAAAATGGCGTAGGCGGCACATTCGCGTTCGTAGAACTGGCAGAAGGGTTTGGCTTTGCGTGCGAAGCCGCTGGTGGCGGGCAGCAACGGGCGCTGGCGTCCCAGATACTGCAGGGACCAGTGCGTGAGGTTGGAGAATAGAAATGCCGCTTCGTCATCCAGGTTGTGGGCGGTCACGATGGCGTCATAACCCCCTTCCAGCGCTTGCTTGTTCAATAGGTAGCGTTTCACCAGTCCGCATTGTGAACAGGGTTTGGTGTGCCCGCGCTTGGTGCGCCTGCCCATCTCGGGGATGCTCTCGCCGTATTCCTGCTGGATATCGATGACCTGCAGGTGCAAACCGCGTTGTGCGGCGAACTGCCGGGCGTACTCTCCGGATTGGCGGGAATAAGGTTCCTCTTCATCGATCCCCAGATCAAGGTATAGCCCGTCCACCGCATAGCCCAGTTTCCATAAGATATCCCACAGTGAAAGCGAATCTTTCCCGCCCGACACCGCGACCAGCAGGCGCTCGTCATGGCTGAACATGCCGAATTTGCAGATGCTGCGTTCGGTTTGCAGCACCATCCACTCCAGGTAGTGTTCCTTGCACAGCGCCAGGTTGTGGTGGCGCATATCGATCACGGCATCGTGCCGGCATTTCTTGCACTTCATGCTTATCCGCCTGAAACCACCGCGATCAATTCCACCACTTCATCCTCCAGGATGCGTTCATCGGCGGTGAGCAGTTGCCCGTTGCGCACTGCCAGGTAAGCCTGCGGAGAAAGCTGCAGGTCTTCCATGATGCGGTAGAGCGGGCGGTTGCCCCTGACGCTGATCTCCTTATCGCGGGTTTTGATCGTTACGGACATGTTTTTCCATCCTCATTTTGAAAAATAGGCACACACCAGGTCATCCACACTGTTGCTGTGCGCGTGCAAGCTGGTCAACGCCGTGCTGACCACGATGCATTCTTTATCGGGAATGATGATGATGCGTTGCCCTCCCACGCCGCAGGCGGAATAGCTGGGCAGGCAGCCCTGCTCCACATTGTGATCCACCCACCAACCATAACCATATCGATCCGCCTCATCGACTTTGACGACCGGGCGGGTGGCAACATCCAGCCACTGCTGCGGGATGATTTGCTGCCCCTGCCACTTGCCATGCTGCTGGCACAGGATGCCGATCTTCAGCATATCTTCAGGGTGCAGGTACAGGTCCGAGCCGCCGAAGGGCACGCCCTGCGGGTCACACGCCCAGAACATATCTTGAATGCCCAGCGGTTGGAAGAGCTGTGCCTCGGCATATTGCAGCAGCCTGCTGCCCAGCACCCGTTCCAGCAGGCAGTTCGTCAGGTGGAAATTGGCGGAGGAATAATAATAATTTCTGCCGGGTTGATCTTGCAGCGGGTAGCGCAGGATGGTCTGCAGCCAGTTGGCTGTGGAAAGTAGACTGCGCATAGATTTCAAGTCATCCACCGTCGGCAATCCGGAGGTGTTGCTCAATAAGTGTTTCAGGCGGATGGCAGCTTTGGGATCATCTGCCGGGATCTCCGGGAAGTACAGACGGATGGGATCCTCCAAATGGGCGAGGATATCTTGCCCGAATACCGCGCCCGCCAGCAGAGAGGTGATGGTCTTGGTCACCGAGCGTACGTTCTTCAGTTCTCCATGGAAGTCGCTCAGGGGAGAGCGCATGAAAGGCATCAGGTGGATGATGGCATTGGCGAATTTTTTCAGCAGGTTGGTCTCGGCGTCGAGCCTGGCATGCGGATTGCTGCTGTCCAACAGTAATTTGCCCTGCTGCCACACTAACAGGCGCAGCAGGGTGGGGTGGGCATTCACCAACTGCTCGTAAAGGCCGCTTATATCAACAGACTTACCCTGGTCCATGACGGTTCCTCTTTCCTTTAACTTTATCGTATTTTCAGGCGCCTGCCAAATTTCTGGTTATAATCAGCCTACCGAAATGGAAATGACCCTGCCATGAGCTTTGATAAATATTTCCTGCGCCTGTTCCAGATCTTGCTGGTGTTGCTGTTTGCCATCAGTGCCTCCGGTGCCATCCTGGGTTTTGCCGGCATCTATCATCCGCTTAATGAATACATTGCGGTAATTCTCATCATAGCAGCAGTTCTTCCTTTTGTATGGAAACAATCTCATATTTTCAAAGAGCATACCAGCCGGCCAGCTTTACCACGTTGGAG
Source organism: Chloroflexota bacterium (assembly GCA_012797815.1). GTDB lineage: Bacteria > Chloroflexota > Anaerolineae > Anaerolineales > Anaerolineaceae > UBA4781. Next base: position 13,386 of record JAAZOK010000120.1, read on the forward strand.
TTCCGTGCTGCTGGCGCTGTGCGGTGCGGTGATCTTGCTGGCACTGGTGTTCTATCCGCTCGTGCGCTGGCCGCTCTCGCATGCCGGGGACTGGTTCCCCTGGGATGCCGGAGCTTACCATTTCCCCAAAGCGGTGGAGCTTTATCGTAGCGCTTCCATCTGGGATATGAGCATCGCCTATGCCGATTATCCCTTCGGGTATGAAAGCCTGCTCAGCTTTGCACTGCTGTTGAGCGGTGATCTCAGCCTGTTTGCTCCCTTGCACGGGTTGCTGCTGCTCTTCTTTATCTGTTCCTTCTGGCTGTTAGGGCGCAAAATGACCAGACTAGATGGGGGATTGCTGCTGTTCCTGATGGCAATGCTGCTGATGAGCGACCATTTCTTCCAGTTCTTGAACCTGTGGCGTGTTTTTACGCTCGATGTTTACACGGTCGGAAAGAACGACCTGTTGCTGGCATCGTCGCTGCTGGCAGCCCTGTATTATTTCTACGAAACACAAACTTCCTATAAAAAGGGCATCCTGGGCTTTGCCCTGGCTTCCGGTCTGGCTGCCAGCATCAAACCCAATGCCCTGTATGTGCTGTTTCCCCTGTGGTTGTTCCTGTTCATCCGTTTTTATAAACGACATCTGGCTTCATTGGTGGCGTATGCCCTGTTGCTCATCCCCGGGTTGCTGTGGCTGGTGCGTAATTTCATCGCCTTGGGCAGTTATGCCGGGGCGGATGCCAGCCGTCTGGCGAGCTGGAGCATCGCTGCCAATCTGAATAACCCTTATTTCTACCAGCACATCCCCAAGAATCTGTTACTGGCAGCAGCCGTGGTGTTGCTGGAGATCGTTCTGGCTTTTGTGAACAGGAAAGAGCATTACTGGAATGCCATTCTCAGCCTGGTGTTGCTGGTGGCATTCATCAGCACGCCTGTGACGGCTTATTTCGGTGATACGCAAACCGCCCCCAGCATCAACTGGCGTTTTGGCGAAGCCCTGTTGCTCTTTCTGGCGTTGCTGCTGTGGAATGATATGGCATTGCTGTTGGAAAAGATAAAGCTCACTCAAACCGGATCCCGCGTTATGTCGATAGGCTTCAGCATAGCAGCCCTGCTGCTGACGGGCTGGCTGCTGGTCGATCAGCGTGCCATGCTGCAGGGTGTGCCGGAAAATGCCTTCATCCTGCACGACCAGTTTCGAGAAAAGGTGGGAGTGGCTGGGTACTACAGTGCTTATGATTATGTCCAGCGCAACGCGCAGGATGCGGTGGTATGGGTCGAGAACGGGCTGCCTTTTTATGCCTACGACCCAGCCTTCAGTAACACCACCAGCCGCCGGAGTCTGCCTGATTATGTGCTGGGATTCAGCACCGATTGGTTTGGGGATGGCAGCAGCGCAATCCCGCGTCTGGTGGAGCAGTTCCTGGCGGACCCGCTTTACCGGGTGGTTTACCAGGACTCGCAGGGCATTGTGCTGCACCGCCAGTAGATCATATGTGAATATCTGCCAAACGGTGGATATTTTCGTTTAAATCAATACAATAAAGGAAAAGTTTTTATATCCCATTGATTCGAGATAGGAAAAATCCATGCATAAATCAAAGTTCCTCAATTATCTGATGTTCGGCTTGCTTTACTTCACCCAGGGTACCGTACTGGCATATTTCTTGAGCGTCAATGCCCTGTACTTCAATGAAAATGGGCTGAGCGGGTTGGATCTGGGCATCTTCAGCACCATTGCTATGATCCCCTTTGTGATCAAGATCCTGTATGGCATGCTCAGCGACCGTTACGCTCTGTTTGGCATGGGACACCGCAAACCCTATATCCTGATCGGACTGGCAGTGCAGGTGGTGAGCCTGGTGCTGGTGCCGTTCATCGATTTGAAGAGCGGCTACTGGTTGTTTGTGGGGGTGGCTTTCTTGCTGCAGATGGGTATGGCGCTGTATGATACCTGCACCGATGGTCTGGCGCTGGATACGGTCCCCGAAGAGGAAGAAGGCACCATTCAGGCGATCATGGTGGGTGTGCGCGCGTTGGGATTGGTGCTGACTGCGCCGCTGGTGGGGTTGCTGGCGGAATATGTGGGTTGGAACTGGGTGTTCTGGTCTATGGCGATCTCTACGCTCTTCCCCTTACCACTGGTGTTGGGCATCCATGCTGAAAAGAAAGAGACGACCGGGAAGTTCAACTGGGGTGCATTCCGGTCTTTCAAAGATAAATATGTGGTCGCCATCGCCCTGGTGGGTTTTGTGTTCTTCGCCGTGTATGCGGGTGTGAACGCCATTGTCAACCTGTCGCTCGAGATGCGCTTTGCGGGTGAGTTCAACAAAGCCGTGGCAGGGCTGGTCTCGGCGGTGCTGGGCAGCGGCATCATCCTGGGCGGTATCTTCGGCGGGCGCGTGCTGGATGGATTGGGCAAGAAAAAAGCCATCTGGGCTGCACTGCTCACTTCATTGGTGGCCTGCCTGGTATTTGCCTTTATCCCCAGCCCGGGCTGGGCGTGGGGGGTGGTGTTCGTGGTGGGATTGTCGTTTGGGGTGCAACAGACCATCATCTTCGCCCTCTCGATGAATGCCACCGATACACGCATCGCGGCTTCCATGTATTCCATTCTCATGGCGGTCACCAATGTGGCGCAGGCGGTGGGCATGTTCCTGAGTGCCAGCCTGACGGACAGCATTGGATTCGTTTGGGTGTTCGTGGTGATGGGTGCCATCAACCTGCTCACCATCCCGTTCATCCACACTATTCATAAAGGAAAAACGCAGACACAATCTGCATAATTGAAGGAATATTTTTTCAATGGAAGTTCATGAACATAATCAAAAATCCTGGGACAGGATGGCAGCGCAGGGCATCGAGTGGTCCATCCCTGTCTCCCATGAGGTGGTAGAGCAAGCCCGCCGGGGCAACTGGCAGGTGTTGCTGACCGAATCCAAATATGTGCCGCGGGATTGGTTCCCGGATGACCTGCACGGGTTGGAAGTGCTGTGCCTGGCGAGCGGAGGTGGGCAGCAAGCGCCCACCCTGGCAGCCGCCGGGGCGCATGTCACCAGCTATGATCTGTCCATGGAACAGCTCAAACGCGATGCGTTGGTGGCGGAGCGCGAGGGGTTGGATTTGACCATCGTGCAGGGCGATATGCGCGCTCTTTCGGTTTTTCCGGATGAGCGCTTCGACCTGATCTTCCATCCGGTTTCCAACGTGTTCGTCCCGGATGTGCTGCCGGTGTGGCGGGAAGCCTACCGGGTGTTGCAGCATGGCGGCAGCCTGCTAGCGGGTTTCATGAACCCGGTGGAATACATTTTCGATCCGGAGTTGCAAAAGCAGGGCATCTATCAGGCGAAATACCGCCTGCCCTATTCGGATGTGACCAGCATCACCCCTGAAGAACACGCCCGGTTGTATGGAAAAGATGAAACGCTGGAATTCAGCCATACCCTGGAAGAGCAGATCGGCGGGCAGATCGCGGCGGGTTTTGTGATCACCGGCTTTTACGAATCCGAGCGCGCCGCCGATCCCATCGCCCAGTTCATGCCCTCTTATATCGCCACCCGGGCATTGAAAGGTTGACTTTTTTGCAACATTTTTTATACAATCTACTGTATCAAATTGTATCGGTGTGAAAAAATGAATGAAAAACAAAGAACCGCTATAATCACGCTCTCCATTCCACTGTTGATCCTGTTGATCGCCTGTTCCTTTTCGGTCGATCTGGGTAACCCCACCGCTGACCCGAATGTGACCCCGGTGGCGTTGAACCAGCCGGAAGAAACCAGTCCACAGCAAGAGGCTGTGGTAGAAGATCAACCGCAGTTACCCCAGGTGGTGCATACCATCACCCCCGGCGAACCGGGCGGTGCGGAACAATCCAAGGATGATATCGATACCTCCATCACCGCGGATGAGCGCTATGCCCTGGGCGATTCCTTCCGCCTGGGCAATTTCGAGCGCCCCTTCACCGGTACCCTGATGGAATACAGACCCGAGACGGATCTGCTGTTGATCGACCTGACCTCGGATGACGATTTCTATTATTTCACCTTCAGCCTGATCGATAAGGATGCGGAGTTGGGCTACCCCTCGGCATACTATGGCATCGAATTCGACACCGATTATGACGGGCGCGGGGATTTCCTGCTGTGGGCGCCTGGCAATGCCAATACCCAATGGAACACGGATGGGGTGATGCTGTTGCTTGACGGCAATGACGATGTGGGCGGCACGAACCCGGTGGTGCCGGATGGGCACAAGGGCAATGGCTATGATCGGGTGCTGTTCGCGCGCGATGTACAGGATGACCCGGATGCTGCCTGGAAGCGCCTCGATCCCTACAGTTCCAGCGCCATCCAACTGGCGGTCAAGGTAAGCCTGATCGACAACAACCGCTTCTACTGGAAAGCCTGGAGCGATAAAAGCATCATGGATCCCACCAAATTCGACTACAACGACTGGTACTCGGAAAGCCAGGCAGGTTCCCCCAACAAGAACAGCACCGATTACCCTGTGGCAATGCTCAATCAGATGGATTCCACCTGCTGGGCAGCCTATAAACTGGAACCGACCGGTACGGAGCTGGGTGGTTGTGTCGTGAAGCAGGAACTGCAATGCAACTGTGGAAACGTAACCGCGTTAAGCCAGGCCTGCTGCTCGCAATGTGGTCTCGTCTGGGATAAGGGCGGTTTCTGCAGAATAAAGTAAAATATTAAAATCGAGGATGTGCATCTTGTATCTTAGGCATGCACATCCTTTTTTAATCTGGTTGGGCGGGCTTCCGTAACCGCCATTAAAAACATCCTGCCCGTAGGGCGCATTTCCCTATGCGCCTTGCCTTTTACGTCATCTCGAGCCTGTCGAGAGATCTCACCAATTCTCTCCCATTCAACTCATAAGTCGCAAAACACAAGCTTTTGATAATGTCATCCTGTCCCGCGTGGCGCATTTCCATAACCGCCATCGAAAACATCCTGCCCGTAGGGCGCATTTCCCTATGCGCCGCAAAATTTTCCCCTAGCAACCTTCCACCAACGCCTTGCCTTTTACGTCATCTCGAGCGTAGCGAGAGATCTCACCATATCTCTCTCAATCCGTCAAAAAGTCGCAAAACACAAACCTTCTCATAACGTCATCCTGTCCTGTGTTGCGGTCTTTCATAACCACCATCTAGAACATCCTGCC
>JAAZOK010000161.1 GCA_012797815.1 Chloroflexota bacterium
ATGATGGGATGTTCACGGTTGATATAATGCACCACTTCATCGGTTTGCAGCCAATGCATGGGTTTTTTGACGAGAAATTGCAGGCTGTGCAGTTGCAGTTCGAATTGAATGGAAAATGCCGGAAATTCCTGCGCGATCTTTTGCAGGATGCGTAGTGGGATTGCCAAAACGACCGCTCTTTTTTCAGCTCTGGCAGCGGTAATATGCACTCCTCCATTCTGGGCTATGACCTCCACGGCAAAGATATCTCCCCCATGCAATTTATTCACCAGGTATTGTGTATCGCCGTTTTCTATAAATAATGAAACGGACCCGGACACGATCAGGTATAGTTTTTCAGGGATTGCTTCCTGCTCATAGATCACCTGTTCAGCCTGGAACTGCAGCAATTGTGAACGATCGATCAACCAGGCAAGGAAGTTTTCCGGTATTTCCTGGAAATAAATACTGTTCTTCAACATTTTCAGCAGGGTTTCTTTATTGACATTCATATAAATTAAGTATATCCAATATTTCATGTTTCAATTTCATTCTGGTAAAATGGAAGGTCGAGATGTAGGAGATAATTATGAAATTGCAGAGAATATCTCTGTTGCGTTGGATTGCAATAACTCTACTGGTTCTTTCGGCAGTCATTCTGGTGCTTCAATTAGTACGTTTCAGCCGTTTGCGCGCCGGTTTTCCATCCGGCACGGTGATCGCCGGCATTGCTGTCGGCGGGCTTGACCAGCAAGCGGCAGCCGAACGTGTAACCGAAGCTTATAGTTATCCCATTGAAATGCACTATGGGGATCAGATTTTTTATATCAAACCATCCTCTCTGGGATTCAAAATAGATATCGATACCATGATCGCTGCGGCAGATCAGCAACGCACCAATGCCCCCTTCTGGACATCATTTTGGAACTACCTGTGGAATCATAACGCGGAACCGCAGGAAACTCCCCTCAGCTACAGCATCGATGAAAAACAGTTGAAGATGTTCCTGTACGATGAAATTTCCAACCGCTACGACAACACTCCCGAACAATCTCAACCGGTAGCAGGCAGCACCAACTTCGAAGTCGGCAAAGCAGGGGAGATGCTGGATGTGGACGCTTCGCTGCCCTATATTGAAAGAGCATTATCATCATCAAACCTACGCATTGTCAACCTGGTGGTAAGTGAAGTAACACCACCCGCTCCCACCATGGAAAACCTGGCAGTATTGCTCAAACAATTGATCGATAAATCAGGTTTTGATGGTCTAACGGAGGTGTATGTACTGGACCTTTCCAACGGGAATGAGATCAACTTCGCGTATGAAAATGGGGTGGACTACACCCCCGGCATTTCGTTCACCGCTGCCAGCACCATCAAGATCCCCATCATGGTCACCGTATTCAAGACTATCCCCGAACCGACCTCGGCGGCGGCTGCCGAAATGATGCAGTTGATGATCGAACTATCAGAGAACGATCCTGCCGACGAACTGATGGAAACCTACCTCAGCCCCACCCTGGGTCCACTGGTCGTGACGGATACCATGCAGGAATTGGGTTTGGAAAATACCTTCCTGGCAGGTCATTTTTACCTGGGTGCGCCATTGCTGGAACGCTATTCCACCCCAGCGAACACCCGCACCGATTACACTACCAACCCGGATACTTACAACCAGACCACCACTGCCGATATGGGCATGCTGTTGGAAGATATCTACCAATGTGCCAAAACCGGCGGGGGGACCTTCGCAGCCGTCTTTCCGGGCGAGATCACCCAGAATGAATGCCAGACCATGATTACCTATCTGACCAGCAACAAGATCGGGGTTCTACTCCAGGCAGGATTGCCAGATGGTGCCCGTATTGGGCATAAGCACGGGTGGATCACCGAAATAGATGGACTAATGCACGCCATCGATGACGTGGGCATTGTTTACAGCCCGGGTGGTGACTACGTGATCTGTGTTTCCATGTACCACCCGGTACAGTTAATTTTCGATGCGGCCAATCTGCTCACTGCCAATATTTCGACGACAGTCTACAACTATTTCAACATCAGTCAGTAGTCAAACTCGAACTCTGTCTTTTTCCAAAGATGGCTGGCAACAGGGGTATTGCTAACAGGTTCAGCAATGCCAGGATCAGGAAAGCTGTTTTATACCCAAGTCCTTCTGCCAGCGCTCCGCTCAGTCCCAATCCAATTCCAGTTCCGAGATTGGCGACAGCCATTAGTATGGAAAACATCGTTGCGGCAATGTGCTGGTTGGTTTCGCGCATCGCAATCGCGAAATAAACCGTTTCATACAATCCAAATGCGAGCCCAAATATAAATACCAGGATCCATGCGGTCAGTGGGATATTGATCAGACTCAACGCAGCCACCGATACCAACGTCACCAAGAGCGAAAGCTGTACAGACTTCTTCTGTCCGATACGGTCTACCAATTTCCCTCCCGCCAGACTGCCAACTACGATGCCCATCCCCAATACCGAGGCGACAATGCCCGCAGTGGTATAGCTAATGGTAAACTGCTGTTCCAGGAAAGGATTCACCAACTGGCTGGTTCCATTGATGATCAGTGAATAAAGAGCCCCGAGCAAACCCAAGGCGATGATGGCAAATTTTTTAAATTCTTTGAAAGCCGCCCAATTAAATTCCTTTTCCACTGTTTCTTCGGCTTCCCTGGTTCTCAACACAAGCGGGATCGGAACGGCAGTTAATACTGCCAAGGAGAGGAAAGCAGCCGTCCAGGATATCTTATCTACCAACAAACCCAGAATACTGGAAATCAGCACCATTCCCAATGCCCGACCTGCGACCATGATACCCTGGATCTTCCCTTCATCCTCAGGCGCGGTGGTATCCAGTGCCAGCCCGTCGGTACAGGTATCATATAAAGCCATTCCCGCCATCAAGAAGAAAGCATTCAATGCCCACAGAGAAAAGTTCCTGGCAGGATTGATCATGGGAACCAACAACAGCCCCAGAATCTGGATCACCAACCCAATCAAAATATATGGTTTGCGATGACCAAGATGGAAAAAATTTACCTTATCACTCAATAATCCAAAGAAAATCTTTAAAACAAACGGGATCATGGCAATCGTGCCAATCAACCCAATCTTATCCAGACCCAATCCATAAGATTGCAGATACAGAGCATTCAATGAAGTGAAATAGCTCATGATAGCGCCCTGCGCCAGATAGAGTGTTGCAAACAGGGCATAACGGGTATTCTTGTTCATTGGTCTTGTTCCTCCTAGGCAATTTTGAACTTTATATCAATCTTGATAACACTTCCGGACCATTTTCGGTGATAGCCACCGTATGCTCAAATTGAGCAGATAAACTGCCATCCGCAGTCACGACGGTCCACTCATCTTTCATCAAGCGGGTGAATGGTTTACCGATATTCAACATAGGTTCAATATTCAACACCATACCCGCTTTCAAGATAGGACCACGATTCGCCGGACCGATGTGCGGTACAAAGGGTTCCTCCCACAGTTCCCTACCGATACCATGCCCACCATACTCACGCACTACTGAATATCCATTCTTTTCCGCGTATTCCTGAATGGTAGCCCCAATCTCCCCCAGCCGGTTTCCCGGTACACAAACGGCAATGCCACGTTCCAGACTTTCACGGGTGGTTTCAACCAACTTTTTCACCTCTGGTTTTACAGTTCCCACCATGTGCGTCACACAAACATCGCCACACCATCCTTTATATCGCAATCCAATATCGATCCCTACGATGTCTCCATTCTGCAAAGTGCGATCGTTGGGAAAACCGTGACAGATCTCATGATTTATTGACGCCGTGATAACTCCGGGGAATGGACGTTGATTGGGAATCTGGCGAATCCCTTTATAGAGCGTAACGGCACCATGGGCGAGAATGAACTTTTCGGCAATGGCATCCAGGTCACGCAAACATACTCCGACCTTGATCTCTTCTGCAATGCGCGCGTGCGTTTGCGCAGTGATTTGTGCAGCAGCTCGCAATGCTTCAATTTCGCGCTTCGATTTTAATTCAATCAAGAAAAGCCTCCGATCCATACAACAACATACTTTTTAACTATACCCCTTTTTAATAATTCTCCCTATTCTACGCAAAATTATGAAAAAATAAAAGGACATTCAATCCAATCGTTTATAAACATAATATTAGTTAACCTGCTTTCCTCTATACCCGGTTAGACTTCTTGGGCTATAATCGAAATAGATATAACTTGAAATTAGCACATACTAAATGAGGATTCTGTGAACGAAATCAATCCTACCCCTACCGTAGAAGATTATCTCGGTGTGATCTATACCCTGGACCGAGATGGTGAAAGCATCATCGGAGCAAAATTATCCGAACTGCTGGAAGTTTCGCCTCCCACCGTAACCGTTACCTTAAAACGCATGATCCGCGATCAATGGATCACCATGGATGCCAGGAAAGAGATCCACCTCACCCCCAAAGGGATCGAAGCAGCCGTCAGCATCATCAGAAAGCACATGCTCACCGAATGGATGCTCTCCCGTATCCTGGAGGTGCCCTGGTCACAAGTGCATGAAGAAGCCCACAAAATCGAGCATTCTATTTCCGTAGATGTAGCAGACAAGATGCAGGAACGTCTGGATGATCCGGAATGTTGCCCGCATGGGAACCCGTTACCCGGGCATGAGGAGATCACACAAAATTGGAAACCGTTGATCGAAATGGAAGAAGGCGATCGATTTATCATCCGCCGCATTCATGAGTTTGCTGAAGAAGATGGGAATTTGATGAACTTCTTACAGAAAAATAAAGTACAGCCCGATCAAATCGGCATCATTAAAGAAAAAATGCCATTCAATGAAACCATCACGCTACAAATGGAAAATTCCACAGTGCCACTCGGTTTCAAGATTGCCAAGTTACTTTTTGTTGAAAAATAAATCCATAGTATCGGAGGAATCATGGTTCAAGCCTCAAATTTAGGCTTTCCCCGCATTGGTTTACACCGGGAAGCTAAAAAAGCTCTGGAAAATCATTGGTCCGGAAAGATCTCGGCAGCCGAATTGTTATCAACCATGCGCACCATTCGTTTGGAAAACTGGCAAACTCAACTGGAGCATGGTATCGAGATCATCCCTTCCAACGATTTCTCCCTATACGATCAGGTATTGGATACCATCTGCATGCTAGGTGCTATTCCAACTCGCTACCAAGCCATTTCTCGATCGTTCAACACAGATGTATATTTCGCCATGGCACGTGGAAAGCAAGATAAGGATATCGATATCCCAGCCATGGAGATGACCAAGTGGTTCAATACCAATTACCATCATATCGTCCCAGAGGTAGAGCCCGATACTCATTTCTCATGGCAGTATCATAAAGTACTGGATGAATTTCTCGAAGCACAGAAAGCCGGCTTTCAAACCCGTCCCGTCCTGGTAGGACCACTAACTTTCCTGTTATTGAGCAAATCTTCTACTGTTGAATTCAATCCGCTGGAAAAATTGGATGAAATATTGCCAATCTACCAGGAAATTCTCACCAGCCTGTACGAAGCGGGGGCGGAATGGGTCCAATTGGATGAGCCCATTCTCGTGAAGGATCTTTCCGC
>JAAZOK010000106.1 GCA_012797815.1 Chloroflexota bacterium
AGCCAGAGCATAAATTCACGTTCGGTCTTTGGACCGTTGGCAATAAGGGGAGTGACCCTTTTGGAAGTGATGTGCGCCAACCCAAATCTCCTGTTGACCTGGTTTACTTGCTGGCAGAAGTGGGCGCTTATGGGGTCAATTTCCATGATAACGACCTGATCCCCATCGATGCCTCTCCCAGCGAAGCGGAGACGATCAAAAAGGATTTCAAAAAAGCCTTGCAAGATACCGGATTGGTCGTCCCCATGGCTACCACCAATCTCTTTTATGATCCTGTTTTCCGGGACGGTGCTTTCACCTCCAATGATGCCCGTGTGCGCAATTTCGCACTTCAGAAGACCATGAAAGCGATGGATCTGGGAGTTGAAATGGGGGCAGAAGTCTTTGTATTCTGGGGTGGCAGAGAAGGCACCGAAACGGATGCTGCCAAAGACCCGCTGGAGAGCATCCAACGCATGCGCGCAGCGCTGAATTTCCTGTGTGAGTATGCCATCGATCAGGGATATGAACTGAAGTTTGCCCTGGAAGCAAAACCGAATGAACCCAGAGGGGATCTGTATAATGCCACCACCGGGCACATGCTGGGGTTCATCGCCACGCTGGATCACCCTGAAATGGTGGGGGTCAACCCCGAAGTGGCGCACGAACATATGGCCGGGCTCAATTTTTCGCATGGGGTTGCCCAGGCGCTGGATGCCGGAAAACTGTTCCATATTGATCTCAACGACCAGGCTTTCGGACGTTACGACCAGGATTTCCGGTTCGGGGCGGTGAACCTCAAGCGCGCGTTTTTCCTTGTCAAACTTCTTGAAGATCATCATTACGGCGGCAGCCGCCACTTTGACGCGCACGCATATAGAACCGAAGATTACGAGGGGGTAAAAGATTTCGCGCGCGGTTGTATGCGCACCTACCTCATATTGAAAGACAAAGTCGACCGGTTCAATAATGACCCCGAGATCCGGCAACTTTTAGATGAATTAAAAAGAATGGACGGTGAACTTCCGCAGTTCACAGGACCTTATTCTCAGGAGAAGATGCAAGCCATCAAAACACATCCCTTTGACCGGCAAGCCATCGGTGAAAAAGGACTAAGGTACGAATTGCTCGACCAATTGACCAATGAGGTGATTCTGGGTGTCCGTTAGGGGGAAAGCGTCTATGCAAGAAAAAGAATTCCTTGGTCTCGATTGCGTTGAAATCAGGATGGGAAAAATTGATTTGACGATTTCCAAATCAATCGGACCCAGGATTCTTTCATTAAGAATGAATGGGAGCCATAACATTTTTGCAGAACTCCCGGATCAATTCCTCGAATATCCGGGAAAGGGTAATTATTATCTTTACGGAGGGCACCGCTTATGGATCGCACCGGAAATCCCCTCCCTCACCTACATTCCTGATTCCCATCCTGTCAGGATTGAAGCAAGTTCAGGGTCACTTGACCTTATTCAGAAAGTTGATCCAATCAGTGGTATTCAAAAAACCATCAAAGTAAGATCGACGGAATTCAACAATGTCATCATCGTGGATCACCACATCAAGAACACCAATGACCGACCATTCCGCTGTGCTCCCTGGGCTATCACCCAATTGAAACTGGGCGGTACGGCAATCCTTCCACAACAAATTTTCAGGCATGAAAATAATGCATTGCAGCCCGATCGCTCGGTCGTTCTTTGGCCATACACCGATATTCATGATGCCAGGATCGACTGGTCAAACCGTTTCCTCATCGTCCATGCCAGCCCTATCGAGCGGGCATTGAAAATTGGCATCGCAAATTCCCGGCAATGGCTCGCCTATTACATCGACGATTTGCTGTTCATCAAATATGCAAATTCGTATGCGTCGTATGAAGTGAGCGACCATGGTGCCACCAGCCAGTGCTATTGCAATTCCAGATTTATTGAATTGGAAACCCTGGGACACCTGAAAAATATTGAACCACATGCGCATGTCTGGCATCGGGAAGTTTGGAGGGTGGTCGAAAAACCATTCAAAGAATTTTCTTCAGACGCCATGCTGGATTTCATCAGGCACGATGAGATGGCGGATATTTGCCGCATGCTGCTTAAATAAGGATTCTCCTATGGACATTTATTTAGGAATTGACACTTCCACCACTTCCACGAAAACCATCGCCATTGATCAGGCGGGGAAAATTCTTGCCGTTTCATCATCGGGATATTCCTTCGAAACACCTTTCCCCTTATGGAGCGAACAGGACCCGCATCTGTGGTGGCATGCCACAAAATTGAGCGTCCGCGCATGTATGACAAAAGCGGCGGTCACACCTTCTCAGGTAAAGGGGATCGGTCTGACCGGGCAAATGCATGGGCTGGTAATTTTGGATGAAAAGGGGGAAGTCCTGAGACCGGCGATCTTGTGGAATGACCAGCGCACCCAAAAACAATGCGATGAAATCCGCGAGCTGATCGGGAAGAAAGAATTCATCCGCATCACCGGCAATGATGCGCTCACGGGCTTCACCGCCCCCAAGATCCTGTGGGTTAAAGAGAAAGAACCCGCCATATTCAAAAAGATCAACCATATTCTCCTCCCCAAAGACTATATCCGCCTTAGACTTACCGGGGAATATGCCATGGATCGTGCCGGAGGATCGGGAACGGTGCTTTTCAATTTAGCGGGCAGAGATTGGTCTCCCGATTTGATCAAAATGCTGGGGTTCAATCCAGCATGGTTCCCGCCGACCTTCGAAGGAACTCAACTTACCGGGACACTGACAAAACAAGCTGCCGAAGAAGTGGGGCTGGTCGAAGGCATTCCTGTCTTTGGTGGCGGCGGCGACCAGGCAGCCTCTGCCGTGGGAACCGGTGCCGTCAGGGAAGGGATCCTATCTCTCAGCCTGGGTACCTCCGGGGTGGTATTCGCAGCGGTAGACGCCCCTTTCATCGAACCCGAAGGAAGGCTGCACGCCTTTTGCCACGCCATCCCCGGGAAATGGCATCTCATGGGGGTGATGCTTTCTGCCGCCGGTAGTCTCAGGTGGTTCAAAGACACCTTCAGGGACCGATCGAATTTTGACGACCTTCTTGCCGGGACAAGAGGGATCATGCCGGGCAGTGACGGGCTGATTTTCTTACCCTATCTGACCGGTGAACGGACGCCCTACCCCGATCCCCTGGCACGGGGTGCTTTCACCGGCATAACGGTGCGGCATACCATCCATCATTTCACCCGAGCTGTGCTGGAGGGGGTTGCCTTTGGATTGCGCGATAGTTATGAATTGATGAAAGAAGCGGGGCTGAAAAATATGGAACAGGTTCGCATCACCGGCGGTGGTGCGAAAAGCCTCATTTGGCGGCAGATCATCGCCGACATCTTCAACGCAGAAATAGTCTCCATCAATTCCGGAGAAGGCGCCGCCTTTGGAGCAGCGCTGCTGGCTGCCACCGGAGCAGGATCATTCGCATCAGTGGAACAAGCCTGCTCCAGCACCATTTCGATCACAGAGCGGGTAATACCCGGTCAGGATGTGGACAGGTACCAAAAGATCTATGCGGAATATCGTTCGTTGTATCCCGCTCTGAAAGATGCTTTCCATAGAATACCGGACATCATTTCCTAGCACCAAAGGAGTCTGATCCTTTTAGAGTAAAACGTCGGATTACTATTTATTAAAATAAGGAAAAATCATTACAAAAGGCATCTTCTTTTTTGATACCGTAATTTGACAACTCTTTAAGCCTATGTTATAAAACAGGGAATTAACAACTGAATAGTGCCCCATTAATTTCTCTTATCCAGAGAGGTGGAGGGATCGGCCCTGTGAAACCTCGGCAACCTGAGAGATGCTCCGCAAGGAAATTCGACCAAAGGTGCCAACTCCGACAGAAAGTCGTTCTGGAAGATGAGAGGAGATGCATTACAAACTGCGTTTGCCCCTCAATCTGGACGGGGCAAATTTTTTTAACAAAAGGAGCAAAAAAAGCATGAATTCTTTAATGGAATCACCAAAATACTTGTTCACCTCCGAGTCAGTCACCGAAGGACATCCTGACAAATTATGCGATCAGGTCAGTGACGCGGTGGTGGATGCCTGTCTCGCGCAGGATCCCACTTCGCGTGTGGCATGCGAAACCGCCGCCAAAACCGGCTATGTGATGCTGCTGGGCGAGGTCACCACCAAAGCCGTCATCAATTACGACGAACTGGCACGCGATGTCATCAAGAGCATCGGTTACGACCACACCGACAAGGGTTTCGACTACAACACCTGCGGTGTGCTGGTCGCCATCTGCAAACAATCCCCCGATATCGATATGGGTGTTTCCAAAGCTAAGGAAGCCAAAGAAGGCAAGATGGATGATATCGAAGCCGTCGGCGCCGGTGACCAGGGTATGATGTTCGGATATGCCTGCAACGAAACCCCGGTGCTCATGCCCATGCCCATCTATCTGGCACACAAGCTCACCCGCCGCCTGGCGGAAGCCCGTAAAGACGGCACCATCGACTGGCTGCGCCCCGACGGCAAAAGCCAGGTGACCGTGGAATATGCTTACGGCAAACCCAAACGCATCGACACGGTCGTCATCAGCACCCAGCACGCCCCGGATGTCTCCCATGATGAGATCGAAAAACAGGTCATCGAAAAGATCATCCGTCCCATCATCCCAGCCGATATGCTGGATGACAAGACCATCTATCACATCAACCCCACCGGTCGTTTTGTTACCGGCGGTCCCAAGGGTGATTCCGGTGTGACCGGACGCAAGATCATCGTGGATACTTACGGCGGCATGGGGCGCCATGGTGGTGGCTGCTTCAGCGGCAAGGACGCCACCAAGGTCGACCGCTCGGCTGCCTATGCTGCCCGTTGGGCTGCCAAGAACGTGGTAGCTGCCGGACTGGCTGATCGCTGCGAGATCCAGGTCGCCTACGCCATCGGCGTTGCCCACCCGGTCAGCATCAACGTCGAGACCTTCGGCACCGGCAAGATCCCCGGTGACAAGATCGCCCAATTGATCTACGACCATTTCGATCTGCGCCCCGGCGCCATCATCCGCGATCTCGATCTGCGCAAACCGCAGTTCCGCAAGTTCACCAACTACGGTCACTTCGGTCGCGACGACCTTGATCTGGCGTGGGAACGCACCGATAAAGCGGACGCCCTGCGCAAAGCTGCCGGTCTCTAGATAGCCTTCACAGAAAAAACAAAAAGAGGTTTGATGGATTCAAACCTCTTTTCAGAAAATTATCCCTTTGGTAAACCCAGTTATTTCCATGAGCTTGGTATAGCAAATACTGTTCCTGTTCTGGGGTTTGTGACAGATTGTGGTAATAATCCCGCACCTGCAAAATGACTACTTGTAATACTGAAGTGTTGGTCGCAATGATTATAAAGTTTACCGTTTTTTCTAGATGGCGGAAAAGTTATTATTCGTTCAATATTTGGGAACAATCGTCCAATTTCATCTAATGGTGCCGTGTAGTCGCTATCGCCAGAAACTAAAATAATTGCATCTGTATTATCTTCAAAACAATCAACCAGCATGGATGTTGCAATGTTTACATCCGTTTTCTTTTCATTTGGTTTTTTATATTCCGCACCACAATTTGCGCAATAGAGAGGCGATGTTTGACAAATATTACATTCAGATGGGAATAATTGGAATCTGCCGTAGTAAATCCTAATCATATTCCCTAAAACCAATTTGGTGGCATGAAGATAGTTGATCCATCTATAATTTCCAAGACCGCTATCCATCATTCCGTTATATAAATTAAAACCATCAATGTATGTTATTGCACGACCCTTTTTACTCATTTTTTATCTCTTGACAAATTAAATGTGATCCATATAATATAGATACAGCCCCATTAGAATATTCTTTTGGGAGAAGGTCGGATAACCGACCTTCTGTAGTTTAAAAGCCTGCTACTTTTTATTATTTTTCCCCCTTTCAGTTCTTCTTTATTCTTCAGCTTCTTCATCCCCGAAATCCAGCACCGCGCGCATACCGCTGCCGGGATCCGCCTTGCCGACGATCTCCAGTTCCTCCATGCGGTCGATCATGCGCGCCGCGCGCGTATAACCTATGCGCAACTTACGCTGCAACATCGAGATCGAAGCGCGCTCTTCCTCACGCACGATCGCGATCGCCCTCTCTAAGTATGGATCTTCGTTAAAACTTGGCTTTTCATCAAACAACGGCACCTCGGTCAGCGGTTCCCCCACCGGGTAGACCTTTTGCACGCTCGGATTCACTTCCGTGTTGGGAGTGCTTTTCTTCAATTCCTCTGCCTGTTGCACCCAATACTGTACCAGCCGCTGGATCTCATCTTCGGATAAGAAGACCCCTTGCAACCGTTTGGGAGAAGGTTCGTTCGGTGCCTGGAACAGCATATCCCCTTTGCCGATCAGGCGTTCTGCGCCCATCTGGTCCAAAATCACGCGACTGTCGACCCCCGATACCACCGCAAACGAGATACGCGCCGGGAAATTGGCTTTGATGACGCCTGTGATGATGTTTACCGAGGGACGCTGGGTGGCGATGATGAGATGAATCCCGGTGGCGCGTGCCAACTGCGCCAGGCGGTTCAAATTGCTCTCCGTCTCATCCGGCGCCAGCATCATTAAATCCGCCAGTTCATCGATGATCACCACAATGTAAGGCAGCGGATTGACCTGGTTCTTGTTGTAATCCTGGATGTTGCGCGCTCCCACTTCGGCAAACTTATGGTAGCGGCTATCCATCTCGCGTGACATCCACTGCAGTGCCCCGATCACTTTTTCGGGGTCCACGATCACCGGTGTCAGCAGGTGCGGGATGCGATTGTAGCCGGTCAGTTCCACCCGTTTGGGGTCCACCATTACCAGGCGCAGTTCTTCCGGCGTACGCTGCATCAGCAGGCACGAGATGATGGCGTTGATGCACACCGATTTACCGGAACCGGTCGTCCCGGCGATCAACAGGTGCGGCATGTCGCGCAGGTCTACCGCCACCGGTTTGCCTGCCACATTCTCACCCAGCATGATCTTCAGGGGCGAGTTCAGTTTTTGATAAGCGCTGCTTTCCATGCCTTCGCGCAGGGTGACAATGGAGACTTCCGCGTTGGGCACCTCGATACCGATAAAATGCTTGCCCGGTACCGGTGCCTGCACACGGATGCGCTGCGCCGCCAGTGCCAGCGCCAGATCATCGGAAAGCGCCACGATCTTGCTCACCCGCACGCGCGTGCTGCCACTGCGGGACTGAACGAAATCGGGTTCCACACCGAATTGGGTGAAGGTCGGACCGCGATGGATCTCCACCACGTGCCCGGGTGCGTCAAAGGATGCCAGCGTTTCTTCAATGATGCGCGCACGTTCTTTATCAACCGTGCCATCACTCTCGTGTTTGCTGGCAGGTGTCAGGATATCGGCAACGGCAGGTAGCTTCCATGCCAGGCTTGTCGTCTCTCGTTGGATACCGGTACGGATGCTGACCCCATCGCCCGTGGTGTTCTGTACATTGGGTTTGGCAGTTGCTCGGGTAGGACTGCTCCCTCTGGTTTTCTTCTTACCGGATCCGCTTTGAGCAGCCGGCATTTCATCAATGGGAGTGAAGCCTTCCAGATCCAATTGCTTCTTTTTGGTCCCCGATTTTTTGTTTTCGATGCTGGGTACGTTGACCTTTTGCGTGAGTTGCGTCGATTGGTCGATCACTTTCTTGCCCGCTTTGCTGACTCCCCGGTTGATACCCTTGAGCAGGTCCGGGATGGCAGTGTCGATGGTCAACGCCACCGCCACCAGCAGCCAGCCGGCTAAAATGACCACCGTGCCGATCTGCCCCACCGCGCGCACCAGAATACGTTCGAAAAAAGCCCCCAGGTAGCCACCGCCCCCACCGGCTTTCGCCAGCGCCCATCCGCCCCCTGTGAATAGATGGATCCAGGTCAGCAAGTTAAAGAACAGCATGATCAATCCGACCAGTTTGCCGGTCGAGATCATGGGTAATTTGCTTTCATTACGGAAGATCAGCCACACACCGATCACCATGCACACGATCGGGAACAGAAAAGCCCCGTATCCTGCAATCTGGTATAACAACACCACAATGGCGCCGCTCACATTTCCTTCTGCGCTGGTGACAAAACTGAGCAGGATCAATAATCCCAACACGGTCAGCCCCACACCCCATATATCCAGCTTGCGTTCAGGCGAAAGGCTCTTCAACCCCTTACGGATGGATGAACTCTTGCGGGTGTTTTTCTTGCTTGTGGTGCGCCCTTTGCTCGCACTGCTTTTTCGTTTCTGTGCCAACACTCCACCTTTTATTAACCGAAATCTTGTTCTAAGTATAACATGCCGGAAAAATGCATCATGCCTTTTTATGGTGCAGGAATAATGCCACAACTCCACTGATGATCGCAATAGCTCCTGCCACCACGGCAACGGTGATAAAGTTCAATTGGAACAGGTCGATACTCTTGTTGGCACGCAACGACTGCGGAACGGGGATTTCAGCCTGGGTCTCCCCCTGCTCTTGGGTAGGTGCCACTCCCAGAATGGGATTGGCCGCTGCTTCGGGTGCAGCAGTGGCTGCCAGACTTTCATCAGCCGCTGCCGCTTCCGCCACAGATTCTTCCATAGATTTCTCTGGCATGGGAGCCATTTCTTCCAGTGGAGCGGCGCTTTGCGGTGCTGCTCTGCCACCACCTACACCCCAACCATCGGTGCTTGTCTCCGGGGTGGGTTGAATGGCTGCATAGGTCTGCGTATCATCTCCACCGCCGCCGCCCTTCCCTGCCGCATAACTGGGATTCCAGATGATAACAGGGGATGTGGCGGTCGGTTCCCCTTCTTCCATAGGAGCGGCTTGCAGCATCATTTCCGGTTGGGCGGCATCAAAAGCTGCCGGCGCGGCTGCCATGCGCGGCGTGAAGAGTTGGGCTGCCAGCGCCAGCACTGCCACCAGCGCTGCAACTGCAGAAGAATAGCGGAAGAACAAAACAGGCACGCTGTGCCCGGTTTTTGCACCTGCCTGGCTTTCATTCAAGGTATAGGGATGGGGAACTCGATGCGGTCGCACACTGCGCAACACCTGCCGGGTATACCACAGTTCCTGGTAAGCGGCTTTAAAAGCAGCATCCGTTTGCAATCGCTTTTCGATCCCCTGCCGCTGCTCCTCGCTAAGATCACCATCGATATACCGGGAGAGCAGAAGCCATTCTTTTCTGGTCATTCTATTCATGGCTGCCCTCACTGATAGAACGATATTTTGCCGGTAAAAGTTCCTTGAACTTATGCAAACAATCTACCAGGCTGCTGCGTGCGCGCGCCAGTCGGCTCTTCACCGTGCCAAGCGGCACCTGGGCTGCTTGCGCTGCGGATTGGTAATCCATGCCCTGCAGGTCGATCAGCACCACGGCGGAGCGGAATTCCAGCGGTAATGCTTCGATACAGCGCTGCACGGCGGCTTCCAATTCCTTCATCGCCACCTGTTCTTCGGGCAGCAGAGCATCATCCTGCAGGTAAGTGGCACTCTCCATCATGTCCATCTCATCCGGATCATCAGCATATCCATCGATCGACCGGCTGGGATGCCTTTTTTGACTGCGCAACAGGTCATAACATTTATTGGTGACAATACGCAGGATCCATGCCTGAAACGATCCCCCCTTGAAAGTATGCATCTTCTGGTATGCCGCGATGAAAGCCTGCTGGGTAGCTTCATCGGCTTCATCCAGGTCGTTCAACATGCGTAATGCGACGTTGTAGACCTGTTGTTGGTAAGCCAGCACCAGTTCGTTGAAAGCATCCAGGTCTTGTGCCTTGGCGGCAGCGATGAGCAGTTCTTCTTCCATACCATTCAAATTATATCTTGTTCTCCCGCTCCCTTGACATCCCGCTCTGAGATTGTATAATCTGGGCAAGATGAAAAGCCCGCCCGGTATTCCAAACCGGCGGCTCACTTGAGCCGGCTTCCCCCGTAGGGGTGCAGGAATGCACCGTAAGGGGGACGGAGGTATCCGTTATCGCCCAATGAGGTCGGTTTTCACCGGCAAAAGCAGGTGGCACCACGAGCGCCCCCTCGTCCTGCATGGAGAGGGGTTTTTCTATTAATGACAGGAGAAGATAAGCCATGATCGATATCAAACTTGTTCGTGAAGAACCACAGACCGTCAGGGAAGGCATGCTCAAGCGCAATCTGGACGCCAGTGTGGTGGATGAATTGCTGGCTATTGACGAACAGCGCCGCCAGAAACTGCAAGAAGTGGAAACCCTCAAAGCCGAACGCAATACCGTTTCACGTGAGATCGGCAGGATCGAAGATAAAACAGAACGGGATGCCCGCATCGCGGATATGAAAGTGGTCTCCGATCGCATCAGCGCGCTGGATGAGGAAGTACGCGCCATCGAAGAAAGCCAGCACGTGCTCATCATGGGCATTCCCAACATCCCCCTGCCGCAGGTTCCGGTCGGCAAAGACGAGAGTGAGAATGTCGTGCTGCGCACGGTTGGGGAAAAACCCACCTATGATTTCGAACCCCTGCCCCACTGGGATCTCGGTCCGCAGCTGGGCATTCTGGATTTCGACCGCGGGGTCAAGATCACTGGCTCCCGTTTTTATGTGCTCAGCGGGCTGGGGGCTCGGCTGCAGCGCGCCCTGATCGCTTTCATGCTCGACCTGCACATCCGTCAGGGTTATCTGGAAAAATATACCCCCTTCATGGTGAAGAGCGCCACCCTGTACGCTGCCGGGCAGCTCCCCAAATTTGCCGACAACCTCTACAAGGATCACGAAGAAGATCTGTACATGGTTCCCACCGCCGAGGTGCCCCTCACCGGTCTGCACATGGATGAGTTCATCGATTCCGTTGAATTGCCACTACGCTACACCGCCTACACCCCCTGTTTCCGCCGTGAGAAGATGAGCGCCGGGCGCGACGTGCGCGGCATCAAGCGCGGTCACCAATTCGACAAGGTGGAGATGTACACCTACTGCAAACCCGCAGACTCCATGCACGAATTCGAGAAGATGGTCGCCGACGCCGAAGAAACCTGCAAGCTGCTGGGGCTCACCTACCGCATCGTGCAGCTCTGCACCGGAGATATCAGTTTCAATGCCTGCATCGGCTACGATATCGAAGTATGGGCGCCCGGTTGCCAGGAATGGCTGGAAGTCTCATCCATTTCCAACGTGGGTGCCTTCCAGGCGCGCCGCGCCAACATCAAGTTCAAGGATGAAGATGGGCACAAAGATTTCGTGCACACCCTCAATGGCTCCGGGCTGGGTATGCCGCGCACCCTCATCGCAGTCCTCGAAACTTACCAGCAGGCGGATGGCAGCATTCGCGTTCCCGAGGTGTTGCTGCCCTGGATGGGTGGCGCAACCGAAATTAAATAGGCGCGTATATTAATCAGTAAATTCGATCTCAGGAGATTGACATGCGCACATCCACCCAAAGCGCTCTCTTATCATTGGTATTCATACTCTCAATGCTGGTGCTATCCGCTTGTTCCGGCGCAACAGCTTCCCCCGTTGCCGGCTATGCTTCCAGGGGAGATCTGACCACCACCACACTTGCCATCCTGCAGGTTGTAGTGGCATTGATCATGCTGGTCAGTCTTTTTACCCTCATCATCCCTGGCGTGCCGGGGATTACATTCATCTGGATAGCTGCTCTGATATATGCCCTGGTAACCGGTTTTGAGAAACCCACCTGGCTTTATTTCGGGATCATCAGCGGCTTGATGCTGCTGGGAAATGTGGTGGACAACCTGATGATGGGCGCCGGCGCACGCAAAGGCGGCGCACCCTGGCTCACTACCCTGGCTTCCGTTCTGGCTGCTATCATCGGCAGCCTGGTTTTTCCACCCTTTGGCGGCATCATCGCCGCAGCGATAGTGCTTTTTACGCTGGAGGTCATCCGCTTGAAAGACTCCCGCACTGCGCTGCGCTCCACCGGAGAACTGCTCAAGGGCTTTGGCTGCTCCTTCGTGGTACGTTTCTTTATTGGAATGATAATGATCGCTTTGTGGGTGGTCTGGATTGTGCAGGCAGGTCAGTGGCTGCTCTAGCCTTTCCGGGTGCGCACAGCATGCATGATATATAGTGCGATCGACCCTGCCACCGCAGCGTTCAGGGAATCAACCTCTCCCAATCGCGCCAGGCTGATCAGTTGGTCACATTTATCGCGCACCAGGCGCCGCAGCCCGCTTCCCTCTGACCCGACCACCAATCCAATGCCCCCACGAAAATCCATTTGCTCAATAGGCGTTGCCTGTTCGGAATATTCCAGCCCATAGATCCAGGTATTGCTGTTGGTCTTTAACGTTTCGATCGCCTGGGAAAGGTTCATCTGCGTGATCAACATGTGTTCGCTCGCCCCCGAAGAGACGTTCACCACTGCCGTGGTCACTTCTGCAGACCGGCTGCCCGGGATCACCACCCCGTGCACGCCCAATCCCTCCGCACTGCGCAGCAGCGTGCCCAGATTTTGCGGATCCTGGATCAAATCCAATAGCAAGACGAAGGGGGCTTCTGAACGGGTCTTTGCCTGCGCCAGGATCTCTTGCAGGCTGGCATATTGGTAGGCGCTCACCTGCGCAGCGGCACCCTGATGATTAGGATGGATATCATCCATCCTGGAGCGTGGCACGCTTTCAACGGTGATCTTTTTTTGACGTGCCAGCTTCAGGATATCACGGATATGTCCCTGATCCTGGTTGCCTTCTGCCATCCAGATGCGGAACACATCGCGCCTGCCGGCGCGCAGTACTTCATAGACGGGGTTCCTCCCCGTGATCCATTCTTTCATTTCCAGTGCCAGGTGCTGCCCTTGGCAGAATCTTCGATGATCACACCCAGCTCCGCGATCTCATCGCGGATGCGGTCTGAAAGCGCCCATTCTTTTTTGGTGCGCAGTTCCGTGCGCAGGCTCACCAGCATATCGATGAAAGCATCCGCAGCGTGTGTTTCCCGGGTCATCTCCAGGCGCAATCCGAGCACAGAACTCAGTTCCCGTAGTTCGTCCTGGGCTGACACCAGTTGCATATCCGTAGCGCCATCCGCCCGGGCTTGATTGATACTGCGTACCAGATCAAACAGGTTGCCCAGTGCCCCGGCAGAGTTGAAATCGTCATCCATGCAGGTTTCAAACCCCGCACGCGTGGTTTTCATCTGTTCATTCAGTGCCGCCAGGCTGGCATCCGGCGCCCCCGTTGCTTCGGGCAACGCCGCTTTCAAGCCGGATTGCAATCTTTCCAGAGCCTTGTGCGCCTGTTCGATCACCTCATCGTTGAATGTGAGCGGGCTGCGGTAGCCCGAATTGAGCACCATCAAACGCAGCACATCCGCCGCATGGTCCTTCAAAAAATCCTCAATGGTGATCAGATTACCCAGCGATTTGGACATCTTCTCGCCGCTCAACTGCAGCATGCCGTTGTGCATCCAGTAGGTTGCAAAGGGCTTGCCTGTCAGCGCTTCCGACTTGGCAATTTCATTCTCGTGATGGGGAAATACCAGATCATTACCGCCACCGTGAATGTCGATCTGTTCCCCCAGGTGGTGCATGCTCATGGCAGAACATTCGATATGCCACCCCGGTCTGCCGGCGCCCCACGGGCTCTTCCAGCTTGGTTCACCCGCTTTGGCACTCTTCCACAGGGCGAAATCCAGCGGGTCCTCCTTGCGTTCGTCCACGCTGATGCGCGCGCCGGAACGCATTTCATCCACATTGCGGTGAGATAGTTTTCCATACGGGTCGAACTTGCGCACCCGGTAATACACATCCCCATCCATCTCGTAGGCAAAACCTTTATCGATCAAGCCCTGGATAAAGTGGATGATATTCTGCATCTCTCCGGTCGCGCGTGGTTTTTCTGTCACCGGCAGAATGTTCAGTTCGCGCAGGTGTTCGTCGTATTTATCGATATAGGTTTGTGCTAATTTTTGCGGATCCTGCCCCAGCGCATTGGCACGCCGGATGATCTTGTCATCCACGTCCGTATAGTTCATCACATGTCGCACGCTATAGCCACGATACTCCAGATAACGCCGGATGATATCGAACACCAGCGATGACATGGCATGTCCCACATGCGCGTTGTCATATACGGTCGGACCGCACACGTACATGCGCACTTTATTCTCTTCAATGGTCTTAAAGGGTTCTTTTTCGCGTGTCAGGGTATTGTAAACACGTATTGCCATCAGATCACTCCTTGTCAAAGCCATTCACGTGCCCTGGTTTGGAGAAGATCATGCGCCCGGCAGCGGTTTGCAGCACCTTGGTGACCGTGACCACGATCTCCTGGTTGAGATAATCACGCCCGTTTTCCACCACCACCATGGTGCCGTCATCCAGGTATGCTACCCCCTGGTCCTGTTCCTTGCCTTCCTGGATCACCTTGATGGTGAGTTCCTCGCCCGGTAACAAAATGGATTTGACGGCATTTGCCAGTTCGTTGATGTTCAGTACCTGCACACCCTGCAGCTCTGCCACCCGGTTCAAATTGTAATCATTGGTCAGGATGGGTGCTTTCATTTGACGTGCCAGCACCACCAGTTTTTCATCCACCTCACGCACATTTTCCACATCCATATCGGATAAGACCACATTCACGTTGCGATCTTTCTGCAGTTCGGAAAGCACTTCCATACCGCGCCTGCCGCGCTGGCGGCGCAGGCTCTCCGCAGAATCCGCAATATATTGCAGTTCATTCAACACAAAATGCGGGATGATCAAAGTGCCCGGCAGAAAACCGGTCTTGGCAATATCCGCGATGCGCCCGTCGATGATCACACTGGTATCCACCAGGATCGAACAGTCCTTGTTCCAACCTGCCCCGCTTTGCTTTTTACTGGAAGAGCCGGATTTCTTATCCCGCCGCGCGAAGGAAAACATTTCACGAATGTCGTCCTGCTTGGAGACACTGATGGTGATGCCCAGGTACGCAAAAATGACCAGCGCTACGATGATCAATATGCTGTTGAGCGGTGCGGGCAGCACCGAAATTGGAATGGAGAGCAGGGCTGCGATCACCAGACCGATGATCAACCCCACCATAGCGACCAGTAAGGTCTGCCCCGGGGTTTCTTCAAGATGAGCACGAATGGTCTGGATCGGATACAAAGTGATATATGGGAAAAGCAAAAAACCCAGAACACCCATCAAAACCCCACCACCGATCATGGCATAGCTGAGTTTGATCTCTGTGATCCCCAGATCGCGAACAAGAAAGATTCCTAAATAAATGCCCAGAATTGAAAATAAGATCAGTCCGGAGAACCGGATAATAAGTACAGTACTTTTTTGATTCTTCATGAGAACGTCCTTTCAGGGGGTTGTTAAAGTGCGGAATAATAAACAGATGAAAATACTTTGCAACATGGTAACATAGCGATCTGATGAAGTCAATTACAGAATTGAAATCTTATAGTTTTCTTACAACTTTAATGACCGCAACCAATCCAATTCTCTGATTGACAGTCAAAAACTGGCATGCTACAATTCCACCACTGCCCGCCCCCATCGTCTAGCGGCCTAGGACGTGGCCCTCTCAAGGCCAAAACAGGGGTTCGAGTCCCCTTGGGGGCATTTTCTTATCATGCCGATAGAACTTATCCTCACCCAAAAAAGCTGAATAGATGTCCCACCATTCAGCTTTTTTTATTGAATCCTTCTTTCATCGTTGAATCATGCGATAGAGGATTATCCTTCTTTCCTTCAAATGCCTGCTATGAAAGGGAGAATTACCTTATTTTTTACACTCCTTGACAATTAAGGCATGAATTTCCTTTTTGGTCACTTCTCTCTGCTCTGGTGGCATAGAGTCCGGAAAGGTGAGATCCAATTTCTCGATCACATGCCTGGCGATCTCCTCTGCGCTTTCGGTCGGATAAGACATACGCGCAGCCAGGATAAGCCGCTGGATCTTCGATATGATCTGAAAATGAATGCGTGGATCCAGTGCCGAGTCTTCTGCCCCGGTATGTAATCGCGCACCTGCCCGGCGGAGAATGGCTGCCACATCCATGTATCCCTGCGCTTCTGCGCTGGCAAGTGGCATGTACCCTCGTGCCGGGATGTTGACATCCGCTCCGTGATCGATCAGTAATTGAACCATTTGTGGACCATGGTGGATGGAATAATGAATAGGGTAAGCAGTATCACCTGGATCACATTGATTGGGATTGGCGCCCTTCTCAAGCATTTTTCGCGCCGCATTGAGATCCCCCGCCAAAACAGCATTTGAAAGAGATTTGTATTTCTTTGAATCAAAAATTCCCATTTCTAACTCCTCATTGAATATTTTTAATTTGGTCTATTTTAACCACAAGACCATCGCACCGATCAAAAAGAACAAGAATGAAAAAGTTGGAAGACATCCCTTCCCGGCCATCCTGGCGATCGTAGGGCTCTCCTGCCACTCCACCCTGCCACCGCATTTCATGCACATGGAGGAATCGAAGGGAAACATCATCAACTCCGGACCGTTCATCGCCATCTGGGCATACACCGTTCCACACCGTTGGCATACCTGATAGTAGGTTTTCCCATGGAAGCCGGGCGCGAAATCCTGCCTGGCATGCATGGCATCCCAATGCCGGCGGATATCGCTGACCATCATCTCCATATCCGCCCGCACCTTTTGTACGACATCGTCGCCCGAATTCAAACTCAAATATTCATCCACCAACGGAATGGCTTCGGTCAGGAGCGGTAAATATTCTTCGGGTGAATTTCGATCATGATCGCCACCACGCGCCTTGAGACAATCGGAAGCCATGCGCATGGAGAGCGCGCAAAATTCATAGATCGCGATACGCCAGTTCTCCTCGGATAGACGGAGCGCTTTGCGGTTCGCCAGCATCAGATGATACGTGGATTTCGCCTCACCATACCGTCCGGCATCCAGTTTGGGATCGCTACGGTCATAGTAAGAACCCGCCAATCCAAATAAGCTATCCGACCATGGTTTACCCCGCTCGCGATGCTTGTTCACCTCCGGAACAAGCCCGGTGAGGACCGGTATTCCGGGTGAGATCACAGTTAATTTACCAGCCAGATCTTCAAATTCGTCGTATGAAAGCGCACACAGCATGGCGTTTTCAAGTGCGTTGGCATGCACCGTTTTGAATATGGGGGTATCTCCATAACCGAATTGCTCGAAATCATCGATGGCAGCCAGGAATTCATGGCGGGCTTCCAACCCGTTCCCTAAATGATGCCAGTAGATGGTCGCCAGATTATAGGTTGCCCATGCCCTCCGCCAGGGGATCTCGGTCAAACGCTGCGCTTCTTTAAAAGCCTCTATAGCCGGGAGAAAGCGACTTGAGTCCGCCAGATTCTCTCCATCTTCGAATAATTTTTCTATGCCTGTGCTCATACTTCACCTCCGTCTAATGCACACCTGAAGATCTTTGAATAAGCTGCTACCGTCCAAAATTCCGTGCCCTTCTCTCCTGTTGCGATCGCCGTAAAAGGAGCGCTTGCTGCCAGCGTGGCTGCCACATCCCCATTCTCAACCGCAATGATCTTGATCTCCCCGCCCGAATTCACCACACCCACATATGCCCCGTTCCTTGAGAGTGCAGATTGGATATGCCGGTATAATCCGAATCCATCGATCTCGATCTCTTCGAGCTGCCACGCAAGCAGGTCATCGATCGTGCCGGTTTTCAGACAATACACATCTGCCCCCGCCACACTCTTCGCCCACAGAGATACTACTTTCGCGTGGGGTGCATCGTAACAGAACGACGCGCATTGCCCCTCTCTGGGATGAAGAAATTGCTCGCCGATCTTTTCAAGGTTGGGCGGATTTCCCATTTTCTTTTTGTAGACGATGAATGTTCTGGCTGGTTCAAGCCCGGTTTCCGGGAAAAATTTGCCGGAGTATCCGATCCAGACCAGGTATTTCCCGCAACTTTTCAGATACGACCCGTGGATGTCTTGCAGGTCGACCCTGGTAACCCGGCTTACCCGCCCGCCGGCATCCACAAAATGGATTTCTCCGTCCCGATCCGAAGACCAGCAGCCGCCACTTTCTTCACCTTCTGAAATGTTGACATTGAATCCTGCCATGTTCGTTTTGATAGGTTCGGGCTGAAGGGTTTGTAGATCAAATCTAGAACCGTTCCCGAAGCTATCGACGGTAAAGAATTGCCCTTTCCCATCTTCTGCACAATAGAGCCTTCCCATCACCTCCCGCTGCAATAAGATCTGGCGGAAGGGTTGTTGAGAAGCAAGCCAGTGATCACGATCGTGTTTGATCCTGGCATGCCAGATAGAACCGCCAAACACTTCTTCCAGCCGTCCATTGCGCGCACTCTCCCCGCCCGACATCCGGAAAGAGACGAATCGATGGGTAGCAGCGAGTAACATGGAATCCTCCGCCTGGCGAACCCACTGGCGCGGAACAACGTGCAAATTGCTCGGAAAGATTTCCTCATTATCCTGGATGAGCGTGGGAGAGGCATTCTCCATATCCCATGCGCAGAATTCATTTTTTTCTCCCATCCAGATCAACCGCAAACCATCCCATCCAAGTGCGCCGCGTATCAAACCAACCTGAATTTCGCGCTTTTCAGCGATCGAATCACCTATTTCATAGAGGATCAGCTTCCCATCGGTGAAAGCTGCCGCAAGGATATTTTCTCCACAGGGACAAATAGACGTGAGGTGAGCCGCTGGCAAGCGTTGAGTTTGTCCCTTGGACATAACGAGTAGCGTATCATGCCCCTGGCGCAATGCGATCAGGATGAATTCTTTGTTAAAATACAACCCCGCCAGTTCTCCACTTTGTTCCAGATCTATTTCCTGCTTTGGAACAGATGGAGGACCGGATGATATGGACATCAGAGAGCCTTCAGTGCTTTGGAACCAGAATGCCTTCGCATGCCACACCACCACCGGGTCTTCACTTTCAGGCAAATAGAAATCAAACTCAGCCGTTAGATTCGCTTCCCCCGGAAGCCCATCCGCAGACAGAATACATTGGTATAGTTCGGCTTTTCCCGATTCATAGAAAATTGCGACGCTGCTGGCGTCCGGCGCACATGTGATGACCAGCGGGCGATCACGCCGGATCGCAAAGGTAATCTCCGTCTGGCGCATTGTTTTCAGATCATAGATGCGCATCAATCCCAGTTTTTCGAAACAAAAAGCCACATTGGGTAACGTCGCGATGGCAGAAACCCTGCCCCAATCGAATTCAAGTTTCTTCAACACCTGAACACCCAGCTTTTGACTTTCCTCGATCTCCGATGGAGGTAATTTTTCGGGAGTCGTGCGGATCCATGCTTCATTCCAGGGAATATCTTCGATCTGTTTCCTGGCTTCCGCAAAACCTTCATGATTCACCAGTGCAATCAGCATTTCCGGATGCGTTACAAGTCTTTGGGCATGTTTTTGCAGGAAAGCGCGCCAGGTTGAGACGGTCGCCTGAGACGGGTCCGCCAGATAGGAGTAATCACTGATCTGTTCGTAAATTTGTCCTGTTCTTACCCGGGCTGCCAGATAAGCTAATTGTGTGAACAGCTCTTGAAGTTCCTGCTTTTTATCTGCGTTTGCCAGGTGATAGGGCAGTTCACTTAGGGATCGTGCGTCCTGCACCCATTGTTTTTGTTCATCCGGGTGCGCTCTATTGCGAAAATAATTCGCCAGGTGCAGATGGGTCTCTTTTTGCTGCGGGTCACTGTGCAGCCACAGATCGCTGGCAGCCAGGTAAAGCTGGCTATGATAAAAATCCAACAGTTCTCCCCGCTGCATCAAATAAGGTCGTAGTAAAAAGATCAGTGCCGGCAGATTTCCACCACAACTGTATGGATACAACAGATGGTCAAGTTCACGTTGACTTAATCCATAACGGCTCGCACACAATAACGCGGCGAACCTGGGGATCAGCTCTGTCCCGATCCTGTTCCCCTGTTCATCTCTGAAACCATCATCCTCTTGAAGCCGTCCCAAAACCCATTTGAATAACTCGTAGGTTGTGGAAGGCAGCCGCTCGATCAGTCCAAGCACTGCCTGATCTTGATCCTGACTGTCCACCACCTCCTGCGAGACGCTTAATGTCCGCAGTTCCTCAAGGGCAGTCAATAAATAGATGGGCAGTCCTGCATCAGATTTGGCAAGCAAGGCAGCCCGTTGTTTGGGGGTGATGACTTTATGAAAACGCCGGCTGAATTGTTCAATGATCTCTTGCCCGTCTGAGACGGTGATGCGGCTCATCTCTTTGATGGTCAGAGGCTGAAAACGCTTGCGCACTTCTTCTAGCACGGGTCCCTGAATGGTCGAGAAAATAATGTGGACATTTCGTGGCAAGCGCTCGGGCAGCCATTTCAACTGTTTGAAATAGAAAGTTGCATCCAACTGATTGACCGCATCCAGCAGGATCACGATCCGGTTGGACGAACTGGCTTGTCTTAGAAAATCGTTGAAAGCATTTTTCAACGCTTCAGGTTCTTCCGGAATGATCTTATCGATCTGAAGGCATTTTGTTTTGATCTCGTGGCAGAACTTGCGCAGCGTGTTGCGCACATCGGTGGAGGATGAACTGGCTCCCACAAAATGCTTGATGACCAGGGTATGCGCATCACCAACCAGCCTCTCATCGCGCGACAGATAAGCCAGCAACGCCGATTTTCCACAACCGGGATTGCCCACCAGACAGGTATAGGATCCTTCCTCACCCTCTGTTTTCGTCAATGCGATCAGTTCATCCAGCAACGGTTTGCGGCTGCCGATCACATATCGTTCACAATGTTCCTCGATGAAAGCTTCCATAGCAGCATTTTCCTGCGCGAATTCATCGGGAAGGTTTTTTTTGATTCCCTCAATAAAACGTTCCTGCAGGGCTGCATCAGATCGGATGCCGTTCAGCAGATCATGATAGACTTTTTCTCCAAAATCATTCAAATTGATAAGGCGCTTGCTTTTATCATCCCAATCCGCCTGATAAAGCACGGGGTTCAAGCCGGCATCATAGATCGCTTGCTTGAGGTCGATCAACTTTTGTTGATTTTCGCTCCCCGGTGGTTCTCGATATTCTCCCGGGATGGTTTCTACCATTGTAGCGGTGGAGGCATCGTCACGAAAATAGAAAAAAGAATAGAGGTGATCCATGGTTGATCGGTCAAGAACACCGTAGTGCACCTCATCATCGGTGATGG
>JAAZOK010000071.1 GCA_012797815.1 Chloroflexota bacterium
GAAATGGTAGATAAGATCACTGCCGAAAGGTTCTTTGATCCATTTGATGCGCGCTGTGAGAATGAACTGAACTGCCATCAATGCCAATCCGATGAACCCGAACGCCAGAGATGCATCATAAAGGGGATAGAGATAGGTTGATGGCGTATAACCGATGATCAAAACCGCGATGGGTGTGAAAACCAGCAGGATGAATAATGCAATCCATAAAGCCTGTTGAAGCCGGTACTTACTACGCATAGGGACCTCTTTTTTGAATATTCTTTGAACTCCTCTTATATTATCCAATATTTGGATCGTTTTGGGAAATTCTTATATATTATCTATTTTTGCTGGATTTGTTTTAAGAAAGTTTCCGCTGCAGTTGCTTTAGCGAATTTCCGCTCCAATTTTTTGAATTGTGCAGTATGTGCTACACGATATGAATTGACTTCTTTTAACCCCAGTTTTTTATGCAACATTTCATGGTACAGCACATATTCTGTCACATAGGCTGGTATGCTCCTTTGGTCAAGAAAGCAACTGATGGTGATGGTATCGCTGTCAGGATGGTAATAGCCTAATCGACGGGTTGCTTCCCTGCCACTCCAGCGTAAGCGTGGCTGTCCCAGTTTTCCCGAAAAATATTCATCGTTGATCTTGTCAAACAGTTGCTGCAGATTGTAGATCTCTCCCTGCGTGGAGAGGTTGGATTGGGGAGTATGTTTCCATATCTGTGCCATGATGTGCTTATAAGCATTTGCACGGCTCAACGCGCGTAGCGGAACCAGGTTCTTTTGGGTGGGGTGTAGACTGCAGTTGACCAGCATTTGTACATCTTTGCTCTCTGCGAGCAAAAAACCTTCGTTAATTGACACCTGTGTTGTTTTTTTATCCGGTTTGCATTGAAAAACAAATGCGTTGTTATAGAGTTTGAGCATGATGGAGCGGTTGGTCAGATCACGCCAGCGTTCTAAAAAAGCATGCGTGAATGCTAAATGCTGATCAAAGCGCTGCCGCTGGCTGAGAAAAGCCAGCCAGAGATAAGCACGGTAGGCGTTGTCTGAAAGATCAGCCGGGAAACAGTCACGCTGGTGGCATTTCTGACGGATCTGCTTTTCGAGTATCTGGATCCTGTGGAAGAGCTGTTCTTTTTCATTTCCTATGACGTAGTTGCTCTTTCCATAGATCACGGTGCTCATCTCTTGAAAGGTGAGGTGAAGAGCTTCGATGTTGGAGTTTAGATTCCTGATGCTGATCGTACGGGTTGCCATTGAGGGAATTCCTTGCTGTGTTTTCTGTGTCTTTTTATTGTAATGGTTTTCTAAAAATTACGTAGATTTCTTTGAATGGATTGGCTAAAATCGGGTAAATTGCCATCTTCTCATTTCAATTAATCTGGTGTAACATTGCCCGCAATAAAATCCAGTGCTTTACACGGATAAATAATTGTTCATCTAAAAAAGGAGAATAATAAAAAGATGAAGACGGCAGTGTGCCCGGATTGCGGTAGTGATGTCAATGTTGGTTCACAACCGCGCGTAGGCAAACAAGTGGTTTGTGATTCCTGCGGTGCAGAACTCGAAGTGGTGTGGTTGGATCCCATCGAGTTGGATTATCCCATGATGGATTTTGACGATTATGAGGAGTTATCAGAAGACGAAAGATAATTAATCCTGTCAATTTATTTTCAATAAAAAAGGCATTGAAGAATACACTTCAATGCCTTTTTTCAATGTTAGAATGAGTAGATTTTATTCATGTCTGAATTTATCCTATTTGACCATGTAAGTTTTGCTTATTCATTGCCATCCGGAGCAAAGATCCCCGCTTTGAACGATATATCCTTTACTATCAACAAAGGAGAATATGTGAGTGTGATCGGTGCTAATGGCTCTGGTAAAACCACTGCTGCAAAATTGATGAATGGGCTTGTCCATCCGGATTCTGGAAGGGTGCTGGTGAATGGAGTTGATACCAGAGTATCTGCATCTTCACGAGAGCTCTTTCGGCAGGTGGGTTTGATCTTTCAAGATCCGCATGATCAAATTGTGGCTTCCCAGGTTGAAGAAGATACCGCTTTCGGTCCTGAAAACCTGGCATTGGCGCCTGCCGAAATCAGCGCCAGGGTTGAGGAGGGACTGCACCTGAGCGGTGCCGCTCATCTTCGCCAGCGCCAGACCTATCTGCTCTCTGCCGGGGAAACGCAACGTGTGGCGCTGGCAGGTGTGTTGGCATTGCATCCCGATTGTCTGATCTTTGATGAAACCACTGCCATGCTCGATCCACGATCACGGCGCGAAATCCTGTCGCTGATCACGGATCTGCATGATAAAGGCTATACCATCGTGCATATCACCCATGATTTGGACGAAACATTACTTGCCGGGCGTATTCTGGTTTTTCAGGATGGGCAACTTGTTTTGGATGGCTCACCGCACTGGGTATACAAGGACCGGTCAAGGATGCAGAAGCTGGGATTGGATGTCCCCTATCTTTTGCAATTCGCACGTGACCTGCAACCGTATTTCTCAGCCCTGCAATCATTTTACAGAACGCAGCAGGCATTTTTGGCGGATCTGCTGACCGGTTCTGGCAGCGAACAGGAAAATTCCCTGCCGGTATTAGCCAAACCCTTAGCACGCAATGGCATGATCACGTTTCAACATGTATCCCATACATACATGCTGGGTAATCCACTGGCACAAACTGCCTTGCAGGATGTTTCGTTTACTGTTCCTCAAGGCGTGGCTACCGGTTTGGTGGGGCATACCGGTTCCGGCAAATCAACCATACTGCAACATATCAATGGATTGATACGACCGCAGCAGGGGAAGGTAACAGTATCGGAGTTTGATCTCTCCCAACCCGTATTGGATATCCGGGCACTGCGCCGGCAGGTAGGATTGGTTTTTCAAAACCCGGAAGCGCAGTTCTTTGAACGCTATGTGGGGGATGAGATCGCCTATGCGGCGCGCATGCTGGGGTATCATGGTAAATTGCGCGACCTGGTACAGCATGCTATGCACCTGGTTGGATTGGATTTCGAACAATTTGTGGATCGCCCTTTGCAAAGTTTAAGCGGAGGGCAGAAGAGACGAATTGCCCTGGCTTCTTATCTGGTGGTGCAGCCGCACATTTTGTTACTGGATGAACCCTTTGCCGGTCTTGACCCACAGGCACACCAGCAGCTTTCGCATTTCGTGCGGCAGCTAAAAAGCGATGGAACGACCATCATTCTCAGCACACATACCATGCGTGACCTGCTGGAGATCACGGACCGGGCACTGGTGCTGCGTAAAAAGCATGCGGTGTTTGATGGTGGAATCGCGCAACTTTTCAATGCATCCGAATTGGAAGAGTGGGATCTGGAAGTTCCGCTTGAGATCCTGATCGCCAATGCCCTGCGCCAAACCGGTATACCCGTGCCGTATGATTGTTTGCGTTGGGAAACTGTGCTTACATGGTTGCATAATAATGCGGAGGGTGGACGTGTCATCTTTTGAGTATTTGCGCTCGATTGGCATTGGTTATTATTATCCGGGCAATTCACTCCTGCACCGCATGAATGCCCGCAGCAAGATCATTTTCTTTTTGCTGCTGATTTTGGGACTCACTCTTACTTCCTCTCCTGCGGGTCTGGGTGTGGGATTGGGGATTGGGTTGATCGGTTTTGGGTTGGCAAAGGTGTCCCTGAAGCCGTGCTTGCGTACTCTGTTGGGAATTTCTCCATTCATAATCTTTCTGTTCGTACTGCAACTATTTATTTTCCGCCCGCAAACTTCCATTAATATCATATGGCAGTGGAAATTTCTGCATATATACGCAGGCGCACTTCACTCGGCACTGATCATGATTTTGCGTTTTGTCAGTTTGGTGGTGCTGCTGAGTTTGATGACCTCCGTGGTCTCAACCTTGGAGATGAACCACGGCATTGCATCGTTATTGCAACCGCTGGCAGCCATCGGCATCCACACGGATATGCTGGTCATGGTCATCCAGATTATGTTGCGCTTCTTGCCTTTGTTGGCGCTACGCATGGAACAGATCGCCAAATCGCAGGCTTCGCGCGGCGCACAGTGGGATACGGGCAGTGGGGGCATCTTGAAACGGGTACGATTGACCATTCCCTTATTAATTCCATTATTCTTGAGCACGCTTGAACAATCCGAAAGAATTGCCGATGCGATGCTATGCCGTTGTTATGGTGTCTCTGCCAGACGCAGTCATTATTACGAACAGCGTTTGAATCTTGCTGACGTGCTCTTTATTCTGGTAGGGATTGGGCTGACGATCTTGATCGTCTTCCTGCAGCGCTTGGGGTATTGAATTTGTCCCTGCTCGAGGTGGTTTTTTTCACAGTTTCTTCATAAGTTCCAAACAAGTTCCCAATACCCACTTGTTATTCTTATTTTCGAAAGGATAACAATGAACAAGAAAAAAACTCTCATGATTGTAATTTCAGCCTTTTTGATGGCGATGGTTTTAAGTGCCTGCGGTGCCGGGAATAGCGTGCAGGCAGCGTCTAAGGATCCGGTCGTTCATACCGAGACCAATGGCTATGGGGCAACCGCGAATCGTGCCACCGATGTGCGCGATGAGCGTGTCGGGGACGGCAGCGGTTTGCTGATGGGTCTTAGCGGCGATCTGACACAAGAAGAAGTCTCGGATTTACTGTACATGCGGGAAGAGGAAAAACTTGCCAGGGATGTTTATGCCTACCTGTACTCACAATGGCAGTTTCCGGTTTTCGATTCTATCGCTCAAAGTGAACAGAATCACATGGATTCCATCCTGGAGTTGTTGACAGCGTATGGGATCGAAGATCCTGCTGCTCAAACGGCTGTCGGGCAATTCACCAACAGCACTTTGCAAGACCTTTATGACACGCTCATCGTACAGGGATCTACCAGCCTGGAAGAAGCGCTGCGCGTGGGCGCCTTGATCGAGGAAGTTGATATCCAGGACTTGGATGAGACCTTGACCCGTACCGATAAAGTGGACCTCGAGCGCGTATATTCCAACCTGATGTTCGGCTCGGAAAATCACCTGCGCTCGTTTACCAGCCAGCTTTCCAGGCAACTGGGCATTTCGTACCAGCCGGTTCAACTGGACCAGGATCGTTATGATCAGATCATAGCCGATCAACCCGGTCAGCGCGGCAGAGCGGGTAACTGACCCAAAAGCGATTCATCCTGAACTGCACCCCAAAAGTTGGACACACAAACCAACAGAAAGGGTGCAGTTTTCAAGTGACAAAATACAGTAAAGAAAAGCTACTAGCAGCGATACAAGCCGTAGAAGGGGGGAGAGAGTATAAAAAAGATGGCAAGACAATACCAATACGTAGAGTCTTTTTGCCGGTTCAATCAGCTCTTTTTTTCTTTTCTTCTATTTAATATCATGATCACTAAACTGATAATAACAAAACTAAGATCCATAATGAGGTAAACATTGAATCTACCAATATAGTATTTCTCTTCCCGCATTAGGTCAATCAAGAATCGCCCGATCCCATATCCAAACAAGTAAAGAAACACAAGTTCACCCTTAAACCGCTTCTTTTTCCGATAATGCCAAAGGAGAAAGAATAATCCAAAACCCAGAAGGATATAGAATAGTTGTGTTGGATAGCGAACTGCCCAAACCCCGTGAACATCAGGGAGATATAACCCTAAAAAACTTGTCGTTTTCATTCCATAACAGCAACCATTTAATAAACAACCGATTCGATAGACACCTTCAAAAATGGGGAGAACAAGCGCAATACTATCGATCGTAGGAACAGTTATATTCTTTGTGATCCTGGGGTAGAGGTAATCATAAACCGGGCAGAAGATTAATGCACCAATAATTCCGCCATAAGAGATCCATCCACTAGAAAGGAGTCCCTTCAAACTTAAATTTTTGCTATAAAAATCCCAATTGAAAATCCATGTATTCACCAATCCTGATAAATAGACAAAGGGCAGGAACGCTAAAAAGAATACCCATATCGAAATGGGATCATAAACAATTCGTCCTAGTTCAGATAATCTTTTTGTCTCAATAATTCCAATAATTAAACCTGCTACACAGCCAAGGAAAAAGAAAAACACACTCGATCTTAAATTGAACGAACCTGAAGAAAAAAGAATTGGATACATAGACAATATTATATAGCTGAGAATCCACTTGGTCTATTTAGAATCTATGAATCTTTTTATAAACCGCAAAATTGTCAAGCCTATTTTCCCGATTGATTATTTTAAATTCGTAGCTATACTTAATTGGTATCAATTTCCTGATTGTAAAAATTTAATAGTTGGAGTTGAATATGTTCAAAAAATATTCTCCTTTCTTCATCCCCATGATTATCCTCAATCTTTTGGTTTTATTTTTGGGTCCCGGATGCTTCGATTCAAGCCCTAGCATCGGATGCCACGAAAATACCAATACTTTAGCAAATTGTAATGATCAAATAGCTGAAGATGAAAAAGCAATGGATGATAAATTTTCAGCTATAAATCTCACATTAACAGTATCAGCCGATAAATCCACATTTACGCGTGTCGGAGAAATAATCAATTACACATTTACTGTTACAAATAACCCCGGTACGACAGCACTAAATAATTTTTCTGTCTCTGATGATAAAGTTAAGGTGTCCTGTCCATATACTGGTATTCGTCAAACCACGAGCTGTACCGGAAGTTACACCGTTACAGAAGCGGATATGGAACTGGGTAAAATTGAAGATCATGCTACCGTTAAAACCACCACTAACTCACTTCTTCAATGTGACTATGTGACAGGTGCTGGTTCCCAAACCTTATATAAAAATCTTACGTATGTAAAAACCGCCACGGCTTCTCACACTATTTCTGGAGCATCAATTTTACCAGCCATGAATCTCACAATGAGTGTAGATCCGAATACACATGATGGCTTAGGTAAAACGGTTACATTTCAATATACGATAAAGAATATTGGTAACATCGTTTTGTATCCAAGTTTTTCTATTGATAACTCCCTTTTTAATTCAATTGATTGTGGATCAGGAGAAAGTCTCCAACCCGGGGAGAGTATAAATTGTTCTGCAACCTATACGATTGACGCTGGGATTCGCTGGGATGTGACCAATCATGCAAGGGTTGTTGCAAAATATTATAAGGGACTTGTATGGTCGAATAACGCTTCTGCAACGGTAACTTTTTCATCTCCAGCTGTGACACCCAATCCTGAACCGATACTTGATTAATTGTATTTGTAAAAAAAGAGGGCATTATGGAGTGCGCCCCAAAAAGCGGACAAATAAATAAATGCCTCTCAAAGTAGATCATAGAAACTGACACTATAAAAACGCCTCTCTTTCTTTATTTTATTCGAGAGGTGTTTTTATAGTGTGTCCTGTTTTATGGGTTCAGTTCAATTATGAACCGCTTCTTTTATCCTCCAGGTCAGCACCTTTTTTCTTGTTGGGTATCTGCCAGTAAGCTCCTACCACCGCCAGGGTGATCAAGGCAGATGCCACCATTTCGGGTAATCCATTGGCAACCACAATACCTCCCAGTACTTCCCAGGGGAGATATCCCAGCAATCCGATCACGAAAAGCACCAGACCCGTATTGGTCAGGCTGCCCACTGCGCCGGCTGCCAATAACCCCACCGCTTTCCAACGTTTCAACAGCTGGTAGATTACCCAGGCTGCCGGACCGATGCACAGGCGCGGCAGCACCGCCAGCAACGGATTGGTGAACCACACATCCGTAGGTCCGCTGGGTGCAACTGCAGCCTGGATCATACTGAAGATGCCAAATACCAGCCCCACAATGGCTCCGGAGAGCGGTCCTTCCAGTATGGCAGCGATGATGGCAGGAATTTGTAGGATGGTCAGAGATACTCCCCCGACCCAGGGGATGAAACCCCAGTGCGTGGCTCCCAGCAGGCAGGCGATAGCTGCCAGCAATCCCGTTGTGACGATCTTTCTCGTTTGTTTTCTTTCCATGATTTGAATGATCTCTTTTCAGTTGGTTAGGAATAGACCATTTTAACATGATCATCCCTGCCATATCATTGTTGAATAGCACGTTTTCTGGCACGGATGTGCAAAAACCAGGGTTGGCGCATCAAATCTTGATAAACATCTTCAGTTTCCGGATTTCTCGGAAAATCGGAAGGTGGTTGTGGTTCCAGAATTCTATCAAGAATAAAACCAGAATCAATAAGCGGATTGATCATATTCTGCAAGGAACGGCGATAACTTTTTATCCGAGGATTTGGTTCACCAAATCCTTTCCATTCCATCTCATGCAAGTCCACTTCAAAA
>JAAZOK010000060.1 GCA_012797815.1 Chloroflexota bacterium
ATCTTATTTGCGACCGATAATGATATGAAACTGCAGGTGGTCGTATGGGAAGATGGCAACTCCGAGAACCAGGCATCCTATGAGAGAGATCTTTTTATTGGAATGGATGATCTGTATGAAAGCAATTGGGAAGTGACGATTGGCTTTGATTCGAACACAACACTGAAAGTCACCGATTACAGTGTGTATAGTTTTGACAATTTGATCCAAGATTCCGGTAGTAATTAGTAACTGCGGGGATGCGCAATTTTCAATAGAAAAATGTGCATCCCTGATAATTATTCGAAGTATGCAGGAAAGCTAACTGAATATTGATCCAATGCTGCGATGAAGTCCTTTCCTGCATGCATACGCTTTAATTGTTGTATGTTCATAATAATCCTTTCAGGTTCATTCAAGAGGAAAGTCTCTTGATCATATCTTTTTTAAATAGTGACCATTCACTAGAATAATATCTCTCTCATCACATGCGGATCAGCCAGTAGATCATGGTAGAAATCATCTTTGATCGGAGAAAGGCTTTATGAGATGGACACAATTTTGCAAGCCTGGATGCTATGACAAAGTGAGGATATTGTTATGAATGCAAAAGCCTAGTACCAGATTGAGCAATAACAACAATAGGTTATTCGATCGGTCAAACTGTTTTGACTTTAGCCGCATGTGTCTTAGGGTTTCTGGATCGATCACGTCCCGAGTTTGAGTAGGTATGCCGTGGTTGGTTTCGACGATTTTGTTGAGGATGACTTCCCGGTGTACGAGTACCGTAATCAAAACCGGGCAGGCGTTCTCGCTCGATCTTTGTACCCAGTACTTTCTCGATATTGCGGATCATTCCCCCATCATCCGACACACAGAAAGTAAAAGCTTTGCCTGTTGCTTGAGCGCGCCCGGTGCGACCGATGCGGTGAATGTAAGCATCTACTGTATCTGGCATGTCAAAATTGATGACATGGGATATATCCGTTACGTCGATACCGCGTGCGGCGATATCGGTAGCAACGAGAATATCATATTTACCCTTGCGAAAACCATCCAGAGCCCCCTGTCGCTGGTTTTGGGACATGTTCCCCTGCAGTGCTGAGGTGCGGAAACCTTCAATCTCCAATTTGTGTGCTAGGTTGCGCGCCCGATGCTTGGTTCGGGTGAATATCAATATCCGATCCGAATTTAGCTGTCGTAACAAGGTGGTGACTAGTGCGGTCTTCAGTAATTGAGGTACAGGATACAGTGCATGTGACACAGTTTTCGTCGGCGCAATCATGCCAATCTGCACGGTTACAGGATCTTTGAGAATACTTTCTGCCAATGAACGAATTTCATCTGGCATGGTGGCTGCAAAGAACAGTATCTGACGCTGCACCGGTACCCGTTTGAGAATACGGCGAATATCAGGGAGGAAACCCATATCACACATCTGATCGGCTTCATCCAACACTAACACCTCAACGTGCGATAGATCAATGGTGTTGCTATTCAGCAGGTCCAGCAATCGACCGGGACATGCCACAATAATGTCCATGCCACGCCGCAATGATTTCAACTGCGGACCCTTGCTCACTCCTCCGTAGATGGTTGCACTGCGCACATGTGTATTTTTACCCAAAACGATCACCGTTTGATGAATCTGTTCGGCGAGTTCACGAGTTGGAACGATGATAAGCGCCCGGATTTGGTGCATTGGGTTGATGTTGAGAAGCTGCAGGATGGGAAGTATGAATGCTGCAGTTTTCCCGGTTCCGGTTTGTGCTAAGCCAAGAATATCGCGCCTCTTGAGTACAATGGGGATGGCTTGCTGCTGGATCGGGGTAGGTTTGGTATAACCAGCGGTTTTAATACCTGCGATGATGCGCGGGTCAAAAGAAAATTGTTCGAAAAACATTAAAATACTCCTTGACTCTGTAGAGCCAAGTTGTACTCTTGACCCAATTGATTTATGCGAATGACTTCGCTGTTGATGTTTTGAACAGATTGTTCACGAAACAATAAAGTTCATTATACCCACTATTAGGAATCGTGCAGGAAATTCGGTTGCGATGAAAAAGCGGTTTTGGTGACTATTCCGGTGGATTGATCACATACAACCGCGTAGGAAGTAAGAAATTGGGCGTGCAAATTTGTTGCTGAGCGTCAAAACTTCACTCTCGCCTTAGGATAGCAGACCTTATTACTCTCAAATGGATAATAACAAATCTAAAAGATATAGGTTCTGTATTTAAGTATCTCTAATAGCTTATATAAACTGACTTTTAATTTGAAGGATTCGTTGTGTAAAAATCAGTTATTGTGAAAAACCAGTAGTATTACTGTGTTTGCCTTTCTTCAGTTTTCTCTTTTCTTTGATCGTCTACAAATTAGTATGTCAAGGCTAAGTAGAAATGTCCTAAAGCTATAAATTAGTATACACTAATATAATAAATTAGTGTATACTAATACATTATTTATTTGAATATAAATACGCTTAGATACATGATAAGTATTTAGGTATCTTACCAAAGTAGAGGATTTAGAAAAGTATGGAGGATACTATGTTTACAATTGCACTATCAGGAAATCCAAACACTGGAAAAAGTACACTCTTTAATGCGTTAACAGGTTCCCATCAACATACGGGAAACTGGCCTGGAAAAACCGTAGAGCAGAAAATTGGATATTTCAAGTATAAAGACAAAGAAATAGAAATTGTTGATTTACCAGGCACGTACAGTTTAACCGCAGTTTCATCTGAGGAAGTCGTTACACGAGATTACATTGTAGAAGAAAAACCCGAGGCAACTATCGTAATTGCTGATGCCACCAACCTGGAGAGAAATCTCTATCTTGTGCTTCAAGTAATGGAATTAACGGATAATGTCGTGGTGGCATTGAATATGACCGATCAATTAGCTAGCAAAGGTATGTCCATTGATGTAGATAAACTATCTACGTTACTTGGTGTCCCTGTTGTATCGATTACGGCATTAAAAAAACAGGGAATTCCGGAACTTTTAGATGCTGTATTGAAAGTACGAAAAGAGCAGTTTCAACCTGTGCAGGTAACTTTTGAAAAAGAAGTAGAAGAACAAATTTCAAAGGTAGAAACGAGTTTGAAGCAGGTAGATGGATATCGCTCCCGCTGGCTTGCGATTAAATTGCTAGAGCAGGATCCAGAAGTAATAAAGATGTTAAAGGGGGTTGGCAATGAAGTGGCTGTGCGGGAAGCGCAGGCAGCTGCGGTGGGCGCCAATGAAAAGCCGGAAATTGCGATTGCCAGTTCTCGCTATGAATTAATTTCGAAGATTGTGAAGCAAACAATCACATATAACGAGAAAAAGAAAAGTATTACTGACAAGATTGATGATGTTGTTACGCATAAGTACTTTGGTATTCCTATCCTGTTTCTGCTTGCTTGCTTTACCTTATGGGCAATTTATACAATTGCAGGACCGATTGGGGGATTCTTTGAGATGATATTTGATAAGTTGATCGCCTGGGCTTCTGCTGGGTTGAGCGGTTCACCTTGGTGGCTGCAGGGATTACTGGTTGAAGGTGTATTGACAGGCGTGCAGCAGCTTTTTGTGTTCATGTTTGGAGTGTTGACTGTATTCTTTGCGATATATGGAATATTGGAAGATGTGGGATACCTTGCGCGGGAAGCTTTTGTCATCGATCGGGTCATGTGCTGGTTGGGATTGCCCGGAAAAGCATTCTTGACAATCTTTGCCGGATATGGATGCAGCATCCCCGGCATCATGGGAGCTCGCATTATTGATGATGAAAATGATCACATTGTAACAGCGATGGTAGTGCCTTTTATCCCATGCGCTGCCCGGATTGCTGTGATCACGTCAATCGTCCCTATATTCTTTGGATTCGGATTCAAAGCTGCGCTGGTCACAGTGGGTATCTTTTTGCTTAGCTTGTTGACGGTTGCGCTGGTCGCGATTCTGCTAAAGAAAACCCTTTTAAAGGGTGAAAAATCTACGCTGGTCATGGAACTTCCTGATTATCACCCACCCCTGGTTTCAAATATCTTACGCACTACCTGGGATCGGACCTACAGTGCGATGTCAAAAGCATTGCTGATTTTTGTGCCCTTTTCAATTCTTATCTGG
The DNA here is from genome assembly GCA_012797815.1 of Chloroflexota bacterium. GTDB lineage: Bacteria > Chloroflexota > Anaerolineae > Anaerolineales > Anaerolineaceae > UBA4781. The sequence goes on from JAAZOK010000060.1 coordinate 4,095, forward strand.
GTTCTATTTAACTTCCCGGCTGGGAATGAGATAACGTGGGGAATGCAGATTGGACAGTTCCTTGATCCGGTCGGAGCGGTCATTGGTCTGGTTGGAAAAGACATGACTGGTTTTTTATTTTCATATCCTGCGAAAGAATTATCTTTGCTTTACCTGGGATTAGCCTATGGAGTTGAGGGAGCGGAAGGTGTTCTTGATGTTATAGGAAGCGTTTGGACACCATTGCAGGCTCTCTCTTACCTCGCATTTTTGACGCTTTATGCCCCATGCTTGGCTACTGTAGCAGCCATGCTTAAGGAAATTGGAGCAAAATGGACAATCCTGAATGTCTTGATTTCATTATGCGCAGGCTTTTTCTTTGCTGCATTGACATATTGGGGAGGAATGGCTCTTGTTGGTTAGCTGTTTCTTATATGGATCATTGATAAGGTAAAAAATGAACAAGAAAAATGATAAACCAAATAGACAACTGATCGCTATGGAAGATATGCTGAAAGAGATCTATTCTCTGCAAGCTGCAAAAAAAAGTACATGGGAACTCAACGACCTGGTTTCTGAATTGAGCGTTGCTGAAGAATATACACAGGGCATTTGTAAGGCGCTTATGGAAATAGGGTGGATACAGAAAGCTGGCAGGGGGCAATATCAGCTAACAAAGCTTGGAAATGAGCGCGCCGTTGAGTTGATCCGTGCGCATCGTCTGTGGGAGCAATACCTTTCGTCTCATGAAGGATATCATTTGGTGGAACTGCATGCGGCAGCCAATCAGCATGAGCACAGCATGTCTGATGAAGAGGTCACGATATTAGATGACACTATGGGGCATCCTGTTTGGGATCCGCATGGACATGCCATCCCTGAGAAAGGGATGGCAGCTCTCCCCAAGACAGGGGAAGTTTTATCAAATAATTGCGTTCCAGGTCACGTCTTGCGTGTTGTAGCGGTAGACGATAGACCTGAAGAATTATTGGCACAGTTTGTTGAACTCGGCATTTTACCTGGAGCTGAGTTGACAGTTGTGAAACTGGGTTCACAAACTCTGGAGATAGAAGTTGGAGATCGAATTTCCCCTCTGGCTTTTTCTGCCACCCAACATATATATGTGGTACCAGCTACAAAATTCCCTGTTCCTTTAGGACGGTTGAAGGTCGGGCAACGTGGTCAGATCATTGAATTGAAAGGGGAAGGAAGACTCCAACGGCGGCTGCTATCGATGGGGTTTGTACCCGGAGCGTTCGTTTCTGTCGTTCGCCAGGCGCCATTAGGCGATCCGGTTCAGTATCGGGTGAAAAAAGCTAATATTGCTTTAAGGCGAAAGGAAGCGAATATGTTGATGGTCAAATAAAAAAGATGTATGCATGCAGGGAAAATTCAATTCCCTGCATGCATACATGAAAAGGAGTTTTTAAGTGAGTTTACTGGAAGTCAAAGGTTTACACGTGGAAATAAATCACAAAGAGATACTGCATGGTGTAAATCTTGAAATCAATGAGGGAGAGGTCCATGCTTTGTTGGGACCGAATGGCAGCGGTAAAACCACTTTATTGAAGGCGATCATGGGATTCCCTGCCTATGAAGTCACCCGCGGCGATATTTTATTTGAAGAGCAAAGTATTCTTGAACTGGGTTTGGCGGAGCGCTCACGCTTGGGGATTGGCATTTCATTGCAACGTCCACCTACCATTGCCGGAGTGAAATTGGATAAATTATTGCGCTATGAGTTGGAAAATGCTTCTCAAAATTCTATGCAGTATAAGGAAATCGTTAAAATGGCACAGGTTGATTCTTTCCTCGGTCGAGATATCAATGATGGGCTATCTGGGGGAGAGATCAAGCGTTCTGAACTGGTTCAGCTTTTTGCCTTGCAGCCTCGTTTTATGATGATGGATGAACCGGATTCGGGAGTGGATATTGAGGCATTGGGCGTGGTAGGGTCGGTTGTCAAGCAGCTTTTTACTTCGAAGGAACATTGTTCGGTTTATCGAAGAGCTGGTTTGATCATCACGCATACTGGTCAAATCATGAATTATGTGCATCCTGATAAAGGACATGTGATTGTTGACGGAGTAATGGTTGGTTCCGGGAATCCGGAATTGATATTTGAGGAGATCAGCAAAACTGGCTATCTAAACTGCAAGAATTGCCTTAAAAAACTAGAAGGATTGGCAGAATGAATACGAATGAAACAAGCGCAGAATTAAACCCTGCGGATATTCAAACACTGTCGAACGTTGGTATTTTACTGAACAATGAAAAACGGGCGGGAACATACATCTTAAAAAATTATCAACAGCACATGACCTCCCGCTCTTCGGAGGGCTTGGAAGTGCTACCGATCAGTACTGCCCTGAAGAAATATGATTGGTTGAGAGAAAAATATTATTTCAAATTGATAAAGCCTGATCAGGATGAGATTACAGCAGCCTGTGCTGAACAGAAGGTGCCCTTTGGATATTATATCCATGTGGATAAAGGAGCAAAAATTACCAATGCTTTCCAGGCTGGCTTATTTATAACCTGTTCTCAGATGGCGCAGGTGGTTCATAATGTGGTTGTTCTAGAAGAGGGCGCGGAATTGAATTTGATCACAGGCTGTGCGATTGCTGCCAGGATTGGTTCGGTTCAGCATTATGCGGTAAGTGAGCACTTCATTGGGAAGAATGCCAGCTTTACCAATACCATGGTGCACAGCTGGGGTGAGAAAGTGAAAGTCCGTCCGCGCGCCAGAACGATTGTGGATGATGGCGGTGTCTATACCAGCAACTATATCTGCATGCGTCCTGCGCAGGATATGGAAAGCGAGCCAATCACCTGGTTGAACGGGAAAGATTCGAAAGCAAAATATGAGACGATCATTTTTGGTTCGAAAGGATCGTACATCAAAACGGGCGGCGAAATCTTTTTGAATGGAGAGAATTCAGGAGCTGAGCTCGCGCACCGGGCTGTTTGCACCGGCGGGAAAATCGAGCAGGAAGGACTTTTAATCGGCAATGCCTATAACTGTCACGCGCATGTTGATTGCGCCGGAATGCTTTTGGATCCGGGTGAGGAAGGATATATTCTTTCTATTCCTGGTTTAAAAGCGCTGCATCCTGAAGCGCACATGAGCCATGAAGCAAGCATTGGAAAGATTGCGCCGGAGCAGGTGGAATATCTGATGTGTCGTGGGATGGAAGAGAGCGAAGCCATTTCCATGATCATTCGTGGCTTCTTTGATGCAGATTTTGATTATTTGGGTGATGAATTGGATGTCCGCATTGTCGAGATAGCCAAGCTGGCGGGACATGGAGAAGATTAATGATTTTCGAGATTGAAAGGAGATTCACTTAAAATCCATTCAGCTCCTGAAAATTTTCCAACAAGAAAACAGTTAATAAAAGAAGATGGTCTACGGACTATCTCCTTTTCCTTCATTTGAACTCTTTGAAGCGAGGAATTTGTTATTGCCGATGCCATTTATATAATCCTAAATACAAATCATATACATTCGATCCAAATTCTTAAAAATTGTTGACATTAAAACTTACCTGTGTCATAATATCAATAACGTTACCGGTAAGGATACCGGCAACGTTATTAGAAACCGGGACAAAGATAAATGGATCAAGAAAAGCGGGCAATCACAATCCGGG
>JAAZOK010000027.1 GCA_012797815.1 Chloroflexota bacterium
AAACGCTGGTTTCGCTGCGCATGTTGAAGAAAGAAAAATGGGAATACTTGTGCTTCTCCATCAGGAGCGGGCTTTCTTATTTATTCTATGATATACAAGCTCTGAATTTCGAATACTTCCGGCGCAAAGATACCAGCCCCTATCTGGGCTTCGGGGATTACCCCATGTCGCGCTGGTTCAGCTATTCCAAAATTGCCATGATCGCCGCCAAGAATGGGAAACCGGTGCTGGTTCCTGCCTGCATGCTCCTGTGGCTTGCCAGCCACCTGATCTGGGCACAATCCTTTTCCTTCGCAAGCGTCCTGCTGCTCATGGGGCTGCTGCTGGTCAGCTCGACCTTTTTCCAGCAAACTTTCACCGCCCAGAACTACAATGTACTGGGCTGGATGTTCTTCCCGCTGGGAATCTACGGGCTGCTGAGCGGGAATCTTTTATTGACCGCCATCTGCTGGCTGGGCGCCGGAATATCCTCCATCACCGCGCTGGCGGTCGCCGTCTTTTTCACCATCGCCTGCTGCATCCGGGATCATTCCGCCCTGCTGCTTTTATCCCTGCTGCCCGGCATGCTTGTCCTGCTGGTTCAATATTTCCTTTCGATGGATTTCAGGAACCTGAATGAGAACATCCGCAACATTTTGCAGCGCATCGGAGCCAGCGAGAAGAAGAACGCCTATAAAAGGACCTCTTCCAAAGGCTTGCAGACCGGTATCCTGTATTTCCTGATCGTGCTTGTGATTTTCATCACCTGCTTCTACCTGCAAAGCGGTTCTTTGCCCTGGCTCGGGATGACCGCCCTGCTGGTCATTTTAGTCAACACCTTCCTGTTCCGCTTTGCCGACCCGCAGTCCATCCAGATCATGCTGATGACCACCGGCTTCGCGATCACGCTGGAAAACCCCACCCTGCTGCAGGGCATCCTTTTCTGGCTGCTGATCGCACCGCCCGCTTTCATTTTCTACGGGACGCAGAAGATGAAGGATCTCGTGATCATGCCGGAACGGAAACTGAAATCCATCGCGCCCATTCTGCAGGGCATGCAAGCTTTTCTGTCTCCGGTAAATGCCGGGGAGAAAGTGCTGTTTGCCTTTTCCGACCCGGGCGGAATTTATGAAGCCATCTTCGACGGTTACCGCTGGCTGGTGGAAGTGCCGGCTTATATCGCCACGCAAAGAAAATTCCTCCTTTTGCCCACCTGGTGGACGATCTTTGAAGCCATGGACCAGAAAAGCCCGCAGTTCTGGGGGCGTTCGGTGGAGGAAGTGAAGCGCAATGCCGCAAGCCTGGGTATGGATTACGTCATCGTTTATCAGGAAGAAGACGAACAACTGGACGCCCAATGGGAAGCCGCCGGCTTGCGCCTGCTGCGTACATTCTCGTGGAAAGAGCATGCCGACCTGCTCAACCGCGAAAAGGTGCTGCTGAAAGACCCGCCGGTCTGGTTCCTGCTCCAAAAAGGGCAGGCATGAGCAGCATCCTGCCGCGCGCTTTCTACGAACGACCCGTGGTTGAGGTGGCCCGGTCGTTGATCGGGAAGAGGCTGGTCCGCCGCATGGACGGAGATATCCTGGCAGGCATCATTTTGGAAACCGAAGCCTACGACGGGGAGCAGGATCAAGCCTGCCACGCGCACAGCGGCAAGACCAGGCGCAACGCCGCCATGTATGGACCCGCCGGGCATGCTTATATCTACTTCACCTACGGCATGCACTGGTTGTTGAATTGCGTGACCGGACCCGAAGAGTACCCGGCGGCGGTGCTCATCCGCGCGCTCACACCCGTGCAAGGACTGGAGCTGATCGCCAGGAACCGGCAACCCATCGCACCCGCGCATTGGTGTGACGGACCTGCCAAACTGACGCGCGCGTTTTCCATCAATGGAGAACTGAACGGGTACGATTTGTGCCGGGGAGCAGGGGAATTGAGCATCATGGACGGGATTCCGATTCCCACAGAGGACGTTCAGGCGACCCCCCGCATCGGCATCAATTACGCCGGCGAACCCTGGAAGAGCATGCCGTGGCGCTTTGTTTGCACTACCCGCCCGGATGAAACACCAGCTATAATCAATTGAAGGTATGACCGGATAAGGATGGTAAAACGATGGAAGAGATAAAGAAACCCGTCTTCGATTTTGATCCCACGCGGGTGATCATTTATGGTGGGGGGGGCTTGAGCAAAATGGTCATCGAAGCCGTGCGCGTGCTGGGCACCTA
>JAAZOK010000110.1 GCA_012797815.1 Chloroflexota bacterium
TGACCTGCCAATCGGGGTCGGTCAGGCTCATGCGTTCGCCATCCTGAAACTCGACGTACTCGGCAGTGATGCGCTTGATCCACTTGCCACGCCGCTGGGAAAGGGTTTCAGCTAAATCGATACTTGGGTAGAGGCGCTCGGGGTGAAAATGGGCTTTATTCTGTTCTTCATCAATCTCAACGGAATCGAGCATCTTCATATCGCGCAGGAAAACATAGCTGTGATAGGGGTCTTCGTAGGGGTTGTGGAACAAGTCTGCATCGGCATAGTGCGCGCGGCGCAACACGTCTTCGTACTGCTCCAGATCGTAATATTTGACAAAATGGCTCAACCCAGCGCCACCATTGACTTTGCCTTCTTTCCATTTGTCACTGAAAGCCACCTTTTTGATACGCGGCAGAATGACGGTGTTGAAATGTTCACCCAACTCCACCAGGATGTACTTGCGTTTGCCACTATCGGCACGGTTCAGGTTCATCACTGCATGGGCGGTGGTGCCAGAGCCAGCAAAATAATCAAGCGTGATATCGGTATTACTTTCTAATGTGCTATCTATTAATTCCTCATACAGAGAAACGGGATGAGCATATGAGAAATTAAAACCCATTTTTTCCAAATCTTGTTTCCCTCTTTTACCATTATAAATAACTGATGAAAGTGGTGCGTGTGCATGTTCAGGTAAATATATCTTTCGTTGTGGTTGTGTAGACTCATCCGAACCAAACACTAACTCTTTTTTTTCTATGAGTTCTTGCATCTTCTCTGGTGATCTTGACCAGCCACTTGACGGAACAGGGCATGGTTTACCAGTTATGGGGTGAATGAGAGGTATAAAGAATTGAGGGGGTGGGGGATTGGGATTCGGCCAACCCATTGCAACAAGCCTGTAAACACGGCCATCATCTTCTATGTATGAATATGCCCTATCTCCACCTGATAAACCTTCTTCTTTTGAGATCCATTTCTTGAATTCATCTCTAACAGCATTATTGACTTCGCCATGTTGGCTTATTAATGTTCGTGCTTTTTCATAAATCTTTTGTATATTCTCACTTGTCGCTTGGAACTTTTTTATCCGCATTGAGGCAAAGAAAATATATTCATGTTGTATAGCTAGGCCTTTTCCACCCATCATTGGATTTTTTTTGTCCCATATTGCTGTACCTAAATAATGAAAATTCAATGATCTAAAATAATTATAAAGATTGTCAAATTCATTCTCATCGATATGGGTTAAATAACTTCCATCACAATCCAAAAATTTACATGCGATATTCGTGCGATTTTCTATCATGGTTAGCCAACTAGAATGTTGGTATGCATTTGAATAAAGGAAGCCACTAGTATCTGTGTTATATGGGGGGTCTATATGAACACATCTCACCCTACCGTAATACTTAGGAAGCAACGTATTTAATGCTTGATAATTCTCACTATGTAGTACCCAACCATCCAGGGTGGCATCCAGGTCGTCAAACAGCGCGAGAATGTCTAGCTCCAAGTCAGAAAAATATTTGGTATCGATGGGCAGGTACTGATACTGCGGGTGCAGGGGTGTGCCGGCTTTGTCTTTCTGGGTGAGCATCTCCAGCCTGAAATCCTCACCGATCATGCCCAGGTCACGCCATTCCTGCACCTGCTGCGGCAGGTTGGGGTGGGCCAGTAATTTGTCCAGCACCGGGCTGCTGCCCAGTTTATCCAATGTCAATATATAGTGGCTGTTGCGCACAAACTTGGGCTTGTTCCAGATCTTGACCAGCTCGTCTTCAAACTGGCTGATAAAATCGATCACTTTGTAGGCGATTGCTTTTAAGGCTTGCAACTGCGCCAGGCGTGCTTCGCTCCACACGTTCTGCCCGGCAAA
>JAAZOK010000083.1 GCA_012797815.1 Chloroflexota bacterium
ACCCTTCAGGTCGAGGACGTGGATACTGATGAATCTGTTTATAAGGTTCGGATGGAACGCAACAGTAGTACCGCACGAAGTGCATTGTCTTGGATGACCTCCAATAAACCGGATGTTGTGGTGGTTCCCAATGGGACGATTCAGGAGTTTGCAGTTGTTTATGAGGTCGCAAAATATTTAAACATTCCAGTTGTGTCGTATGAATTTGGTGACCAACGCCAGCGGGTGTGGATCGCTCAAAACGCCAAAGTGATGAATCAGGAGACCGATGCCTTGTGGGAAGCCTATCGTGAAAAACCTTTGGATCGTTCAGAAATGCGCAGGATTCACGAACTTTTTGAGTCGCGCCGGAAAGCGTCCATCTGGAAGAATTTTTCCCGGTTATGGCAGCGCGCTCCTGCTAAAGGGGTTGCCCAGGCGCGCCGGGAACTCGGTCTGGATGATTCCCGACCGGTGGTGCTGCTGGCGACCAATGTGCTGGGGGATAGCCTGACACTTGGGCGGGAGGTATTCTCGCATACCATGGAAGAATGGATCGTTCGAACCTTACAGTATTTTGTAGGAAAACCCAATGCACAATTGGTGATCCGGGTTCATCCGGGAGAAATGCTCACCCATGGTCAATCTATGGTGGACGTTATCGAACATGTTCTGCCTGATCTACCCGAACATATCCATCTTATTAAACCCGATGATGCAACCAATACCTATGATCTGATCGCTGCTGCTGACCTGGGGTTGGTTTACACCACGACCGTTGGTATGGAGATGGCGATGAGTGGGGTGCCGGTGATTGTGGTCGGGAATACCCATTATAAGGGGAAGGGCTTTACCAAAGATCCACAATCATGGGTCAAGTACTATAAATTGATCGGCTCGATCTTGCAGGATCCAAGTGGTTATCGCTTATCTGATGAGGAAATCGAATTGGCATGGGCATATGCCTATCGCTTTATCTTTGATTTTCCACGACCCATCCCGTGGCATCTGATGAGTATCTGGGAAGACTACGAACGAAATCCCATGGCAAAAGTATTTTCTGCAGAAGGTCGCAAGGAATTTGAAATGACTTTCCGCTACCTGGCAGGTGAACCATTGGATTGGGTAGCGATTCGAGAGGGGAAGGAAAAATAGGTTTATGCGGAAAGAATTTGATATCCGGGAAGTTAAATCCTTTTACGATAGCGTAGGCTGGCAGATAACCGAAGACGGAGTCTACCAGAACGCCCGCTATGAGGATTTACGCCCTGTTTCACGCGCGTATATCCATAAATGTCATATGCGCATTAATCGCTATATTTCTCATCAAGGAAAATATATCTTGGACGCCGGGTCGGGACCGATCCAGTACCCTGAGTATCTCACCTATTCGCAAGGGTATTCTTATCGGGTTTGTCTGGATCTATCTTATGTGGCGTTGCAGGACGCCCGTAAACGCATCGGCTCCCATGGATTGTTTGTGGTAGCCGACGTGGCAAATTTACCTTTTGTCGATGCTCAATTTGATGATGTTGTATCTCTGCACACCTTCCACCACCTTCCGCTGGCAGGGAGAAAGAAAGCCTATGCGGAGGTTTTCAGAATACTTAAACCGGGATCAAGCGCGGTTGTCGTGAACGGCTGGAATTATTCCCCATTGATGGACCGTGCCAAATTGCTGATGCGTGTTGGTGATCGACTTTTTAATTCCAAAGAAAATTCAACGCCCAACACTTCAACTTCGAGTGAAAAGAATATATCTGCTGCAAACGATAATAGGGATTCAGAACCCCGGGGCACTTTCGTCGAAAAGTTTGACGCAAAGACATTCAAGAAAGAAATCTTACCGCAGTTCAATTCTGAAATTTTGGTATGGCGCTCTGTCAGCGTGCGATTCTTACGGGCAGTGATTCACCGGGGGTGGGGTGGGAAGCTTTTCCTGCGTATTCTTTATAGATTGGAAGAATGGTTCCCGCACTATTTTGGTGAAAAAGGACAGTATCCACTGATAATTTTGAAAAAGAAAGAAGGATGAGGTTAACAGTATGATGGACTGGAAGGATAAAGTAGTTCTGGTTACCGGTGGGACCGGTTCATTTGGGAAAAAATTCATTGAGATCATGTTGAATGAATTTCACCCTGCAAAACTGATCGTCTACAGTCGAGATGAACAAAAGCAGCATGAAATGCGCCAGATGGGTTTTCAA
>JAAZOK010000175.1 GCA_012797815.1 Chloroflexota bacterium
CAAAGCTTGGGGTGTGGGACAAAATAGAAAATCAGACACATGATCTGTAAGCACACGGTTAATTTCCTCTGGCATCTTTCGATTAAAAGAACGCAGCCCTGCTTCCACATGCACCAAAGCAGGCTTCATTTTGGCAACCACTAGAGCACCTGCTAGGGTGCTGTTGGTATCGCCATAGACAAACACACAATCGGGCTCGTATTGAAGCAAGGCTTTTTCAATACCAACCATCATCTGCGCAGTTTGCTCAGCATGGGATGCACTACCAATATCTAAATTAATATCTGGTTCCGGGAGACCTAAATTTTCAATAAAAATATCCGAAAGATTCCTATCATAATGCTGCCCGGTATGCAAGAATATCTGGTCACTTTTTCCTAACCAAGCCCTAGCTACCATCGCCACCTTGATAAATTGTGGTCGCGCACCGAAAATATGAAAAATTCGCATAAATTCATCTCTCAATCTTTCCGTTAATACTCCACTTATTCAATTATAAACAACTATACTTGCAACTTTGCTATACAATTTCATTAAGCAATAAGTTTATTGGTCCCTGACCAATATTACTACTATATAATAAATATAGCAGGGAGGGCATACATAAATGATGCTTATTTTATTCACCAATCATCCTATTCTCTCGTCTAACACTCACTGATACAATAAGGTCAAGCATGGCATTATTTACACCAATCTCACAGATCAAGATCCTTGTTCCCCAGAGAAGGAAGGAACTGCTTTCGCGCCCGCGCTTGCTGAGTCTTTTGGATGATCTGCTCGATTTTAGATTGATCATCATTGCCGCCCCGGCAGGATACGGAAAAACCTCATTGATGATCGATTACGCCACCTCCTACGATTGGCCGATAGCATGGTTGGCGCTGGACCCGCTCGATCAGAACCCCACCCGTTTTCTAACTTATTTTATCGCTGCCATCCAGCAATGCTTCCCTGAATTCGGAAAGCAATCTATGGCAGCCATGCGGGCATCCAACGATGATGAATTGAACCTCGATTATCTGATCACCACCATCACCAATGATATCTTCGAAAATATCACCGAACATTTCATCCTGGTGCTGGATGATTACCATCTGGTCAATCAGGGTAATGAAATTGACAATTTTTTGAGCAATTTCCTGCAAAAGGTCAGCGAAAACTTCCACCTGGTGGTTACCTCACGCACCCTGCTGACCCTGCCCGATCTGCCGCTGCTGGTGGCTCGCTCACAAGTGGGCGGGTTGAGCCTGGAAGAGCTGGTCTTCCAACCGGCGGAGATCAAAAAGTTATTCGAAAAGAATAACGGGGTAGAGATCAGCCTCGGTGAAGCCCAGGCTTATGCCAGACAGAGTGAGGGATGGATCACCGGGTTGTTGCTGACAGCCCAGATGGGCAACAAAGGCATCGGTGATCCATCCAAGGTGACGCGCACCTCAGGGATCGGGTTATATGAATATCTGGCTCAACAGGTGCTCGACCAGCAACCCCCCATAATACAAAATTTCTTGCTCCAGACTTCGCTGCTGGAGGAATTCGACGCCGATATGTGCTCCCAGATCATCGGAAAGGCACTCAACATCGATATGAATTGGCGGGCACTGATGGAGGAGATCATCTTCAATAATCTTTTTGTGGTGCGCGTGGGAGACAGCGGGTTGTGGCTGCGCTACCATCACCTGTTCCGTGATTTCTTACAGCAACGCATGGAAACCCTGAAACCCGAAGAAAGCCGCTCCATTTTAAAGAATCTGGCGAATTATTATGCCGGTAAACAAGACTGGGATCATGTCTTCGCGATCTATTCCAAATTGAACGATACCGATGCCATCATCCGCCTGTTGCAACAAAACGGGTCCTCTTTCATCGCCAAGGGAAGGATCAGGCATTTGGAAGACTGGTTCGCCAATATTCCTGAAGCGAAGATCAACAGCGATCCGCAACTGCTCTCTTTAAAAGCCAGTATCGAGGTGAACAAGGGAAATCTGCCGCAGGGTCTTGATCTGCTGAACACCGTCATCAGGCTGCAACAGCACGATAACAATAGCGCCCTTTATCTGGCAGAGAACCTGGTAAGGCGTTCCACCACCCTGCGCATGTTGGGTAAATATCAGGATTCTCTGCAGGATGCCGAACAAGCTTTCGCCCTGATCAAGAACACACGCAAGAAGACCCCGGTCAAAGCAGAAGCGATGCGCGCCATCGGCATCAACCACTACCAGCAGGGGCAGCTCGAAGCGGCACTCAAATGGATGCGGAAATCGCTGCAGCTTTACCAGGAGCTGGATTCACGCGAAGACAGCGCCCGCATTCAGGTTGAGCTGGGCGCAATCGAAGAAACGATCGGTGATTTTGACGAAGCCGAAAAGATCTACAGCCAATCACTGGAGCTCTGGAATGAGATCGGCGATTCCATCTGGCAATCTACCCTTTACAATAACCTGGGTGTATTGCAGCATGCCAAAGGCGATTACGAAAACAGTTTCGTGAATTTTGAAAAAGCCATGGGGTTCGCCCAATTGAGCGGAAACCGGCGCATGGAAGGATATTCACTGGCAAGTATCGGGGACCTGTATAAAGACCTGGAAGCCTATCACGAAGCGATGGAAGCCTACGCCGAGGCAATGGAGATCGCCCAGAGTATCGAAGACCAATATCTGGTGCTGTATCTGCGCCTGGCGGAGACCCGCATCCGCATCCTGCAAAAGCAGATGAAGCAAGCCACCGCCCTGCTCGACCTGGCATTCAACCACGCGCGCAATTCGGGCTCTCAACTGGAAACCCAACAATGCAAGATCGAAAAAGCGATCCTGTCATATTCTTATGGCGATCTGAGCACTGCCGGGAATCTTTTCAACGAACTGCATGCTTTTTTCCAAAACTCCGGGCAACCCGACAGCCAGGCAACCATCATGCTGTATCAGGCGATCATTTTCGCCAAATTGAAGAATTTCAAAAAATCTGCCGAGTTGTTCCACACCATAGTTCAAAAATTGAACGACCCTTCTTCCAATTCGCAGATCCTGAGCATCTGCTTTAATCTGCGCAGTGACCTCAAAGCTTTTTCCGGCATTGCCACCATCGGGGAATATGTGGATGACATCATCGAGCATAACAATGCTTATCTGAAGAAGATCCAGAACACGCGCCGCAAGATCCGCAAACATGCATCGGTGATCCCGTTTGCAGCACCCAAATTGGTGATCCGCGGGTTTGGAAAGACAGAGGTTTATCTCAATAACAAACTGATCAGCAATGCCGACTGGATGACGCAAACTTCCCGTGATCTCTTTTTCCTCTTTCTCTCCAATCCGGAGGGGATGACCAAGGAAGAGGTGGGTGTCATCTTCTGGCCAGATTCTTCCATAGAAGAATTGAAACGTAGATTCAAGAACGCCATCTATCGCATGCGCAGGGCGATCGGTTCCAACGCGGTCATTTTCAATGATAATTATTACCGCTTCAACAACACCCTCGATTTCGAATACGACGTGCTGTCATTCGAGCAGAATATCTCCCAGGCAGAGAACGAAACCAATTTCTCCAAAAAGATCAAACTGTATGAAGCCGCCGTTGAATTATATAAAGGACCGTTCCTCGCCGATGTGGATGCAACCTGGTTTGCCATGGAACGCCAGCGTTATCTGGAGATGTATCTGGCTACCCTGCAAACTCTCTTCAATGCATATATCAATCAGGATAACAAAGAGAAAGCCCTGGAGATCAGCAGAGCGATCATCCAGCACGAACCCTCCAATGAAGAAGCGTACCGGAACGCCATGCGCATCTATCATGAGCTCGGCAACACGGCAGGGGTCATCCGCATTTATGAACAATGCAAGCAGCAGTTATCCAGGGAATACGGGCTAGAGCCCTCCGGCGAAACCAAACAGTTCTTCCAAACCCTGATTCAATCCCGTTCTTAAGACCCAAACCCAGCCCTATTTGTCATACAAATATGACATTCATCAGGCCAGATGGTTGACATTTGTCTTGTAATGTGGGATAATCGCGCCAATTAATTACAAGCTTCCTTTAATAGCTCCCCAAAATATCCGGTCGCTTTGAAGGGAATTGTTTTTAAATCTAGGAATCATCGTTCAAATCCAGCATAAAGGAGGTGATGCACCACGAACGAAAAAGAACCTGGCCTAGATGATATTAGTAAGAATAAAAATGCCTATTGGAGGAGAATAATGTCTAAACGATTTTTTGTAATTTCAACGTTGACCATCGCCATGGTTCTCTTCGCAGCCTGCGGTGGAGCAGCACCTGCCGAAGAACAACCAGCCCAAGCCGATGAAGCCGCCTCAGCCGAAGCAATGGCTGCGGATGAATGGGGAACCATTGTGGTTCCAGCCGGAGAAAAAGTAGTATTGGGTCTTTCTTCAGCCCTCTCGGCTGGCTACGCTGCCTACGGTCAGGACATGCTTAATGGCGCCACCGTTGCCGTTCAGACCTTTGGTGATATGAACGGTTGGGAGGTATCTGTTGAAGGTGGCGATGACCAATGCGAAGGCGCTCCCGGCGTGACCGTTGCCGAGCAATTTTCAGCCAATCCCTACCTGTTAGGTGTGGTTGGTCCGATGTGCTCCGGCACCGTGGTACCTGCTATGGATGTATACGGTGAGAATCACGTTTTGATGATCACCCCATCTTCCACTGCCGTTGCAGTGACCGCAGCCGGCTACGAGAACATTTTCCGTATCGTCGCCAACGACGACCTGCAAGCGGAAGTCGCAGTAGATTATCTGTTCAATGAACTCGGTATGACCTCTCTTGGTATCGTTCATGATCAAAGCATTTATGGTGAGGGTATTGCTCAAGCGGTTCAATCAAAATTTGAAGCTGCCGGCGGAACCGTCACCGGTTTTGAAGGGATCACCCGCGGCGACACCGATTTCTCGGCAGTCGTTTCAACCATGCTCGAAGGCAATCCTGCAGCAATCTACTGGGGAGGTATGGATGCTGAAGGTGCTTTGCTGGTGAACCAGCTGCGTGCTGCCGGTTTCGAAGGCGTGTTCTTCGGACCTGATGGCATCAAATCCGTCCCGTCCTTCGTGGAAGCATCCGGCGGCGCTGCTGAAGGTGCTTACATGACCTTCGGCGCAGTCGGTGGTGCAACCGGCTACGATGAATTCTTAACCAAATTCACCGATCAATTTGGCGACCCTGTAGCTTACGGTCCCGGTTCATACGATGCAGCCATGATCATGCTGAACGCAGCCAAAGCCGTTTCTTATGTTGATGATGACGGCAATCTGGTCATCCCCAAGAAAGCCCTGGCAGACATGGTTCGCGCAACACCTTATGACGGTATTACCGGACATCTTGAATTCGATGAGAACGGCGACCTGAAAGTCGTCTCCATCACGGTATTCCAGGCACAAGGTAATGAACTAGTTCCCGTAAAAGTCTACGACTTCGGAGGATAGTACCTTAAGGGGGGAGCAATCCCCCCTTTCTCATCTCTTTTCGGAGGGTCCTTTATGCAAAAACTCATTGAGCAACTCATCAACGGTATGACGGTCGGCAGTTTCTATGCACTCATCGCCCTGGGCTACACCATGGTTTACGGTGTACTTTCCATGATCAACTTCGCCCACGGGGATATCTTTATGGTCGGCGCTTATTTTGGTTGTTTTACTATCACGCAATTATCCGCGAGCGGGTTTACCGAAGCCCACCCCATTTTAGCTATCATTTTTACTTTTCTTACCGGAGCGTTAGGATCTGCGTTAACTGGTATTACGGTTGAAAGATTGGCATATCGTCCTCTGAGAAAAGCCAGCCGCCTGGCGACCCTGATCAGTGCCATCGGCACCTCCATCTTTCTGCAGGAATTTGTGCGTTTAATTCCCAAATTCGGTTCCTCGATCGCCTCCATCCACTTTGGCGAAAAGAATCTCTTCCCTGAAAGCTGGAGCACCGCCATCACCAACGTTACCAAGACCTTCGGCGGTGCCATGGTAAAGACCTACCCGGGGGTATTGGGAACCGCCGGCATCAAACTGGGGGAGATCACCATCTCCTACAGCCGTATTCTCATTCTGGCGATCGCGATCGTCTTCATGGTGCTGCTGTATTTATTGGTGCGCCTCACCAAAATTGGAAAAGCCATGCGCGCCGTATCGGAGGATAAGGACACTGCCTCATTGATGGGCATCGACGTCAACCACATCATTTCCAGCACATTTTTCATCGGTTCGGCGCTGGCGGGCATCGCCGGTGTGATGATGGGGCTGTTTTACCTGCAAATCCGTCCCACCATGGGGTTCACCCCCGGCATCAAAGCCTTCACGGCTGCGGTGGTGGGTGGGATCGGGAACATCCCCGGTGCCATGCTGGGTGGATACATTCTCGGTCTGGCTGAAGTCATCAGCATCCAATTTTTACCCGCTGTTTACAAAGACATTGTGGCGTTCACCATTTTGATCGTTATGCTGATCTTCAAACCCACCGGTATTCTGGGCGGCAGCGGCGGAAAGAATAAACTATAGAGTCAGGTGCAATCATGAAAGAATTCGCTTCCAAATTATTCAAAAAACTTGACCAGCGTATCATCCGCTACGTTCTTCCCTCCCTGATCTCGATCATCATCCTGTCAATCCCGCTGATCAATTCACCCCAGAAGAATCTATGGGTGCGCATCATCGGATATGCAGGGTTATATATCATCCTGGGGCTGGGCTTGCTGGTACATGTAGGGCTGGCGGGGATGTTCGACCTGGGTTTTGCCGCATTCTATGCCATCGGGGCATATACCTACGCCTTCCTGGCATCTCCCCATTTCAACATTCACCTGCCCTTCTTACTGGTGCTGGTGCTGGCAGGTTTCTTTGCAGCCATCGTGGGTTTGCTGATCTGTATTCCGGTGTTGAAGCTGCGCGGCGATTATCTGGGTATCGTGACCCTTGGGTTTGGTGAGATCGTGCGTATGCTGTTGATGAACCTGACCAATATCACCAATGGATCGCAGGGTATCTTCAAACTCGACAAACCATCCATTTTTGGAATGACCTTTACCAGCGGTACCTTCTTCTACTACTTCATTTTCATTCTGGTCGCAGTGCTGCTGTTCCTGCTCAACCGGGTGATCAATTCCCGCACCGGGCGGGCATGGTTAGCCATGCGAGAGGATGAGGATGTCGCCCAAATGTCAGGCATCAATACGTCCAAATACAAACTGCTGGCGTTCGCGCTGGGAGCTTTTATCGGCGGGATGGGGGGCGCCATTTTCGCGTCGTGGCAGGGATCGATCTTCCCCGATAACTTCAATATGAACGTATCCATCAACATCTTATGCGTCATTATTCTGGGTGGTCTGGGCAATCAATTCGGCGTGATCCTGGGTGCCATGGCGCTCATCGCGTTACCCGATATCCTGCGTGGTTTTTCCGACTACCGTATGATCATCTTCGGGTTGCTGCTGATCATCATGATGATCCTGCAGCCGCAAGGTTTTCTGCCGCGCAAAGCTCCACAATTGGAAAACAAGGTGTTGAAACAGGCAAAGAAAAAGAAAGAGGTGCAATCATGAATATCATTTCTTCAAGCAATGTAACCAAACGATTCGGCGGGCTGGAAGCGATCCGCAATCTGGATGTCGAGATCTCCGAAGCATCCATCACCAGCGTGATCGGTCCCAATGGAGCCGGAAAGACGACCTTCTTTAACTGCATCACCGGATATTACAAACCGGAATTCGGCAATATTTTATTTCTGGAAAAAGAGATCACCGGGTTACCACCACACCGCATCGCCGAAGAAGGTATTTCTCGCACTTACCAAAACATCCGCCTTTTCAACAGCCTGACCGTGATCGAAAACATTCTGGCGGGCGAGCACACCACCCTGCACAGTTCCCTGGCTGATTCCCTGTTCGCATCGAAAAGGTATCGAACAGAAGAAACCGAATCGGTAAGAAAAGCCAAGGAGATCCTCGCGTTCGTGGGTTTGAGCGGCTGTGGCGATCAATTAGCATGCAATCTGGCTTACGGCGCACAACGTCGCCTGGAGATTGCCAGAGCCATCGCCAACAGCCCCAAAGTATTGCTGCTGGATGAACCCACCGCCGGCATGAACCCATCTGAAACGGTCGAAATGATCAAATTGATCCGTCGTTTACGCGATAAATTGAACATCACCATCATTCTGATCGAACACGATATCAAACTGGTCATGGAAATCAGCGAGAAAATCATCGTTCTGGACTTCGGCTCAAAAATTGCCGAAGGAAAACCGCTGGAGATCCAAAACGATCCGACGGTGATCGAAGCGTACCTCGGGAAGAAAAACTCGCTATACCAATAAACGAAAGGCTGGTCTGGATGGCGTTACTGCAAGTAAACAATATACAAACGTATTACGGAAATATCTGTGCTCTGAAAGGGGTCACTTTTGAGGTCCATCAAGGTGAGATCGTCTCATTGATCGGCTCCAATGGAGCCGGCAAGACCACCACCCTCAAATCGATCACCGGTCTGCTTCATCCGCAAGAAGGTTCCATCCTGTTCGATGGTGAAGATATCACCTGCGTTGAACCGCACAAGATCGTGGAAAAGGGCATCGCCATGGTGCCCGAAGGCAGGCATGTTTTTGCGAAGTTATCAACACTCGAGAACCTCGAAATGGGCGCTTTTTCCCGCAAGGATAAAGAAAACATTCAACACGATATCGAACAGGCTTTCATCCTTTTCCCCCGATTAAAGGAACGCGCCAAACAATCTGCCGGCACGTTGTCGGGTGGCGAACAGCAAATGTTGGCGATCGCGCGGGCGTTGATGGCGAAACCAAAATTGTTGCTGCTGGATGAACCCTCCATGGGCTTGGCACCCCTGCTATTGGAAAGTATTTTTGAAAATGTAAAAGAGATCAACGCGCAAGGGACCACCGTGCTGTTGGTCGAACAAAACACCAAGTTGGCACTTGCCATCGCCGATCGCGGCTACGTGCTGCAGACCGGTGTGGTCAACCTGAGCGGGACATCCGAAGAACTTCGCAACAGCGAAATGGTGCAAAAAACCTACCTCGGAATTGCATAGTTTCTTAATGCTGTACGAAAAAACGCTCGAAAAAAATTCGAGCGTTTTTGTTTAATCAACATAGATATTGTATATCAGAGCAAATTGACCCTGCCATAGGGATATGGCATATCCAGATGGGAAATATCGTTAAAGGCAGCCAATACCGGTATGCCCTTATAGAAATCAATGATGGTGAGAGAAGTGTTGAGCGCATTGTAATTCATATGCTGTTGAATCCCTCCGCCAAAATGCACTGCCATGTATCCTTTGATCAGTCCCATGTGAGTTACGGCACACACCACCTGCCCCGGATTATTCTCAAGTATCTCGGCAGTAAAACGGCGGATACGTGCTTCAAAGTCTTCAAAAAGCTCCGCACCGGGGATATAGAGATGGGGTCCGCTTTGAGAAGGATCCATGTTCATCCAGGTGATCATTTCATTATAGACCGCTTCATTTTCTTCTCTTACTTCTTCCATGGTATGGTCGGCGGCTATTCCAAAATAGTATTCTTTCAGATCATCGCGAAATTGGATATCAGCGAATCCCAATTCATCTGCAATAGCCCGGGCGGTCTGCTTTGTTCGCATGATAGGGCTGGAATAGATAGTTGAAACAGGGAAGCTCTTTAGTCGCCGGGCAACCCTGGCAGCCTGATCTTTTCCAATTTCATCCAGTGGATAATCTTTCATCGCGCCAATGCGTCCGGCTTTATTGGCGCTGGTGCGCCCGTGGCGCACTAAAATCAAGCGCGTCACATCTTTGGGACTGCTTTCAAACAGGTTCATATTCATGATGCTAATCTTCCATGTATTCGATTGGTCCCGAAAGATTGCGGATACCGATTAATATCTCCAATATCTCTTCTTCCAACAAGTCCGCCAGTTTTACAAGACGTTTTTGTTGAGAAAGGTAGAAATTGATGCGTGGTTCACTGGGATTCGCGTTCTTCTTCTCATTATCAATTCTGGACTGCATATCCTGATTCATATCATCGATAATTTGCAGCATCACATCTACATGTCCCATCAATTGATCCGTTCGTTTATCTACAGCCATGGGAGTCTCCTTTATTTGTCTATTCTTCCGTGCCAGCGATAAGGCAATTTCACGATGGTCCCCGGCTCGGTAATGGCAGGTACCAAATTCAACACATCCGTAATGATCTTTTTCTGCATTTCCAGATCATTCGCGGGTCCGGCAGAATAGCCATAAGGATACTTCAGATAAGCTGCCCGAGGCACATGGATCTGTTCGGTCAATTCCGGCTTGAGAGTAGTCGTGATGGTCGCCATCCCCTTGCCTTCAACGATATTCTGGATGATCCCCAGAGTTTGATGGCAAACTGCACAGCCGGGGGTAAAAATGACCACATCCACTTTTTCGTCGGCTAATTTTTGGGCGACTTCCGAGGCATTGTGAGCAATGAGATCCTGTGGCATCGGCACAAACCCCATGAAACCATAAAAGGTGGAGGAGGTTGAACCGATCACCCCATCCTTGACCAATTCGCGCAAGGTCACAATAGGGAACATGCAGTTCGGATCTGAATCCGCATCACTGTGATCGTAGTGAGAATCAGACAGCATGAGATCCCTGGGGTCCGTATCTGCGGGGATCTCACGGTATGACCAATCGCCATCATCATCGACGATATCAAATGGTTTTTGAGAACGCAGGTGCGTCCCACTGGATGAGACCAGGCCTACCTTCCATTCCGACATCGGTTTCTTTATTTCAGTCCAGTTTATGGTTTGATTGGGAGTATATTCAAAATTAGGATGCCATTTAAAGACACTCTCATACCAGCTCTGAAAACGTTGGCTGCGGCGTTCGCAGCTCGGACCTTCCTTTTCGAGTATTTCCATACCATTAATCATTTTTCACCTCTTCTAATAAATTTTTCCATACTGCTGGAAAGCATCCAACTCCCAGCGCAGCGATTGCTCTGAGATACCCAGCACCTTCCCGTAGCGATATTCTACTCCGATCAATCCACCCCGCGGAGTGCACCATTTTTGAACGATCTCTTTCACCTCATTTTTGATACGCTGTTCATCACACGAGGGTAAGGTCTGTTGGACATCACAAGAAACTTCTAAACAAATTTTGCCCGATAACTTTTGTGCCACATCATCGATGCCAAGCAACAGAGGCTGGTGTACATTCAGAATATCCACACCCAATTCTATCAGATCGGGGAAAATAGCATTAATGCGTCCATCCGTATGAAAACGCAACAGCATGCCATTGGCGTGGATCGTATCGATCAGTTTCTGGTAACGCGGTTTGAATATCTCCCGCCACATCCTGGGGCTGATGAACATATTGGTCTGGGTCCCCCAATCATCGGTGGTATCAAAGCAATGGATGCGTCCCTTACCGAGCTGACCTGCCATTTCTACGATGCCGATCTGGTATGCAATGACTTTATCGATCAGTGCTTCCATTTTCTCCCGATCGAGAGCCAGGTCGCGCAGGGTTTCATTGAACCCATACAAAAAATGGAGACGTTCGAAAAGGCAGAAGGGGCTGTTAAGCTGCACAAACTTGCCTTTGGAAAGCTGCAAGGCATCTTCGAGTCCATCGAAATGGTGCGGATCATATGGATCCGGAAAAGGGTAGGAGGAAACTTGATCGAGGTCATGGATCGGGGGATGCAACACCTGACCCATATCCCCACTACCCTCTTCTTCCAGTGACTCCCACATACACCCCCACTCATCCAGTGAACCCGAAGCAGTACGGATCTTTTTATCCATACGGACATTCTTATTATCAGAAGAGCGACAATTGAGAGGAGGTTGGACATACATGCGGAACACATCACTCACTCCCAGGCTATTAAAGCGCAATCCTATCCGCTGCGGAGAGTCAAATTGAATGTTGCGCATCATAATCTCATAACTGTCCATTAAATCCTCTAATAAACGGCTACAGCAAGGTTATTTTTGTATTGCAAACGCCTCAGCCGGATTTTTCGTTGTAAACATTTCCACTACCTCCGGATCGAACCCTGCATCCAGCAAGCGCGGGACAAATTTTTCCGGAATATACGTGAACCCAGGTCCACCACCATAGCTTGTCCAGTATTTCCTTCTACCCATATCACAAGAAAGCATCATGCGGTTGGCAAAACCTTCTTTGACCAAACCTGACATAATTTCAATGATGTGAGCATCTGTACCATATTTTACCTTACTTGGACCATCATGAATGATATATGCACCAAGGTTCACAATTTTGCGGTGCAGGTAATAATCGGGGTTGATATCCACATGGGCAACGATCATGCGGGATGGATCGAGACCCTGTGAGATCACATATTCAACCTGCTCTACACCCATGGTCCCCTGCTCGGTATGGGTAGAAACAGGAGCGCCGGTTTCTTTGGAGGCAATCACTGCAGCGCGAAAAACCTTTTTCTCTAAATCTGAAATGAAGTTATAGCTGCTGCCGCCTTTGATGATGCCGGCTTTATGATCGGTGCCATCCATACCTTCTTCCACTTCGGAGATCATATAATCTGCCAATTCTTTCACAGACCATTCTTCGACCTCTTTGGGAAAATAAGCGCCTTTCAAATAACCGGTGGTAGCCAAAACATGAATGCCGGTTTTTTTGCTGGCATCCACCATCACAGGGACATTCCGTCCATAGTGTCGAGGAGACATTTCAACAAAACTTTTCCCGCCAGCATTTTTATAGAGCGTCAACTCCTGTACGGGTTTGGTCACATCATCCACTAATAAATCGGGGTCTCCCTTGATGATGGAATTCGGAGGTCGCGTAATAAGATGTTCGTGGGTTAAGGTAAAGCCTATTTCCTTTACGTCGACATCCCCTAGAATAGTTCTAAATACTGCCATTTTGACTTCCTTTCAGATTCTTTTTTAATGACGGAGAAGGGTAGAACAAGTTCTGACCCTTCTCCTCTTCTTACTTTCTACCTGTAAATGTTATTTAAAGAATACTTTTAAAACGCTCAACAGTGCAGGCCAGTATGTGCAGTAGTCAATGTGTCCACCGGCAGCAATATTGAAGCCAACTACCTGAGAAAGCCATACTGCACCGAATACCTGGACGATACCAAGCAGGAATGTTGCAATGATGGTACCGCGGATGCCGCCGTATTTGCTGGCGAAAGCACCCAGGGTGCAGCCACCGAAGAAGATCGGGATTACACTGGGGATAGTAATGTAGGCTGAGCCAAGAGCAATCTGTAACCCAACGCCAACAGCCATACCCAGCACGGTGAAGATCACGCCCAGCAAAGTTGCCTGGGGAGCATAGGTCCAGAAGACCGGGTTATCAACTGCAGGAACTGCACCAGGGACGACGATCTTTGCAAAACCCTGGAATGCAGGCAGTAATTCTGCCAGGAACATACGTACGCCCAGCAGCAAAATGGTAACACCGACCGCGATATCGATACCTTGCATGAAAGAGAACAAGATGTAATTCTTTCCGCCGGTAAATTCAGCCGCAGCGGTTGGTCCTGATAATATCCCAATGAGGGTATACAGGAAAGCCATGATGACACTATAGGAGATTACAGAGTCTTTCATGATGCTCAGCCAGCCCGGGAATTCCAGTTTTTCGGTGTCGTTCTTGGGATCGCCGGTGATCTTTGCGATCATCATAGCAAACCAACCCACCACCGCCATATTGTGACCGATGGTGATATTGTCGTCACCGACCAGTTTCTTCAGGGGTTTGATCATCAAAGCGGGGAACAACCACCAGTAGATCGCCAGCAGTACCACCGCGAACAAGACTGCGCGCCAGTCACTCCAGCCGGTCAAAGCAAAGACGAAGAAGGTCACCAGCACGGTATCCGTGAAAGCTACGTGCCCGGTCAAATATACAACCTTCAGGGGGGTGATGCGGGAAAGTAGCAGGTGCAGCAACCAAGCCAGCAAGAGAATCATACCGATCTGACCAGCCAGGGGCACATCTGCCATTCTTTCAAGACCTTCACCTACACCGGTCCAGGGGTCAGCGATACGTCCTTCCAGACCAAAGCGTGCAACCAGCATGCTCAACATAGGTTTTGAAGCAGAAACCAGCAATCCCGTCCCAATTTGCAGCACGCGAACACCTACGATGGTCTTTAAAGTAGAAACAATAACAGCGGTGCCTTTTTTCTTGAGAAAGAGCATACCAAGAAGAACGATGATGCCCAAGAAAATGGATGGTTCGCGTAGAACTTGATTAACAAAAAAATCTAAAAACTTCATCGAAAATCCTCCGTTTTTATAAACTTATAAAGTGGGGGAGGCAACAGTAGATGCTTACCATCATTTCAATCAGGAATTTCCACTCCCAAATCAACCAAGAGTTTACGTACCTTATTCTTGATATCAGCTTGATTGAAAATACCGGTTACCGCCACATAAGATTTGGCATAGGGGTGTCCCTTGACCATTTCCTCATGGGCAGTGGTTGTAATAATCCCGTCGCACCTTTCTCCGCGATAACTGCCACTATCACATACCGATAAATCCACGTTCTCGACTCCCAATTCCTCAATCGCGTTATCTACATTTACCTTTAAAAGTTGGCTGCTTCCAGCACCGAAAGTACAGACGATAATTATTCTTAACCTTTTCGCATCAATCATTTTTAACGCCTCCATTAATTTTATTAAAATTCAGTTTATCCTTTTTATCCTAATATTGATACCTCCTTTTTTTTTATTAAGTCGAGAACAATGACAATATGGCTCGTTTTTCTTCAGCATTTCGTATAATTTCAAAATTTCCGGGCTGGTTCAACATGCCTGCCAGGTCACGCAACATTCCAATGTGGGATTCGGCATCCGGCGTTCCGAATGCTATCAATATGTCAATTGGATCAAAATCTTCATTCCCAAAATCTACTGGTTCATCAATGGTTATCAGAGAAATGCAAACTTCGTGCACCAATTCACTTGGCTGGGCATGCGCGAGCGCGAAACCATTCGCCAGCACCATATAAGGACCAAAATCAAGCACAGCTTGCTGCATAGCTGCCACATATTCTTTTTCAATCAACTTCTTGGAAAGCAGGGGCGCAGCAGCAATCTCAATGGCATCGCGCCAATCAGTAGCATGTTGTTTTAATTGGATGAAATCTGCGGTCAAATATTTTTCAAGCATATGGTTCTCTAGTTAGGCGTCTGCCCATATCCTTTTTCAAATTCGCGACCCTGGCGGATAGTTTCTTCATCCAGAGGTCGTACATCCCCTAATGATTCGGAAATAGCCTGGATCTGCGCCACATTTTCTACCGTGCCCGCAACTGATAGTGCTTTGGAAAGATTCTTGCCAACTGCCAAGACACCATGTTGCTCCATCAATACCGCATTTTTTTGAGCCAGACCTGCTACTACCGCTTTCCCCAATTCTTCTGTACCGGGAAAAGCAAAAGGCGCCACATCGACACTGCCGCCCACTGAAATCACCAGACTCATGATAAGAGGCAAGATAGGTTTTGCCATAGAAGCATAAGCGGTCGCATAGGGGCTGTGGGTGTGAATGATGCCGCTCACATCAGGACGGGCATTATAAACCGCCAGATGAAAAACTCGATCAAGGGATGGCTTCCTTTTTCCATCCACGATATTTCCCTGCAAGTTCAACACAATCAGATCTTCCGGAGTGAGCTGTGAAAATTGCATTCCACTTGGAGTGATAACAACCAACTCGTTATCAGCATAGTCACGCGCCGAAAGCGAACCTTTGCCAGGTCCGAAACTGGCCAGCGGACTCTTTTCAAAGTCGCACGCCACCTGCAGGAATTCTTCACAGAATTGTCTATTGATCATCTGCTTAAGCATCGAATGCAAGGATACGTCTTGGATTTTCTACCAAAATCTTCTGGATAACTTCTTCAGAGATACCCTCCATGCGCAAGCGCGGGATGAAGAATTCCATGATATAGGCATAGCCCGGTCCACCACCGTAACTCTTCAGGTAAGAGCGGCGCCCGCTATCCCCGGCAAAGACGATCTGGTCTGCATGCCCTGCATCCAGGAGGGCTTTCAAACATGCCACCGTAACCGACTCGGCATGGTATTTAATACGTCCGGGGGTATCGAATTCCAGGTTGACACCCTGCTTGGCAAGATTGAGCAGCATGAAAGGATCAGGATTGCGATCGATATGCCCGATCACCACGCGCGAGAGATCCAATCCCTCAGATTTAAAGATGTCCACCTGTGCCTGCCCCATGGTACCCTGCTGAGTGTGGGTGATCAATGCGAGCCCACTTTCTTTTTGGGCACGGGCTGCCGCACGGCACATCTTTTCTTCAGTGGAGGTTACCATCTGGTAACTGGTAGCGCACTTCAACACCCCGGCTTTGCCTTCACTGCGTTTGACAACCGGTCCGTTGTAGTCATTAATTTCGATCCCTTCATAAATATCTGCCAGCAATAATGGAACCATCTCTTCAATTGAGTAATCGTAGACCCAGTGAGTGGGTAAGTAGAATTCGCTCTTGTGAAAACCAGTCGTAGCGATGATGGGAACTTCGGGCACCTTTTCTGCGATATAGCGATACTTGGTGATATTCCGCCCGCAGCCGATCGGTTGTGCATCCAACAATCCACCCCCACCATGATCGCGGAAATCTGCCAGTTCTTGGGCAGCTTTATCCGCATCATCCATCAAAAAATCCTTATCATGCAACACTTCCACCGTTCCGGCTTCACGGATGAGGTGCTCATGCATATTGGTCGGTCCTAATTGTTCGGGATTGATATCCCCCTGCACGGTGCGAATCTTCAAAGCCATTCCTCTTCCTCCAAATAACCAGTAAGTAACATTTTGTAATACGTCAAAATATTACAATATATGCATTTATTTGTCAATTTTTTGCTCATTATTGATTATTTTTGATTGTATTTAATCATTTTCTATGGTATCATGGGGCTACAAGAGTTTTCAGGCAATAAATACCGGCATGGTTTTCGAAGGCTGACATGAAAGAGACCAGACATCAAAAAATACTCGATTATTTGTTTTCCCACCAATCTGCCAATATTGACGAACTGAGCAAGCATTGCGACGTAAGCGCTGCCACTATCCGACGTGATCTGGATGACCTTGAATCCAGTGGTGAATTAATACGGGTGCGCGGCGGTGCCATGCGAAAAAATGACAAGGTAGATGCCTTTTTTTTAGCTCGCTCTTTGATCCAGGCTGACGTTAAAAGACGGATTGGAAAAGCGGCTGCCGATATGGTACAAGACCATGACACGATCATCGTATCCACCGGAACGACCACCGAAGCCATGATCCCTTTCCTTTCAGAGAAAAAGGACCTCACCGTCATCACCAATGCACTGAATGTGGCGTATCAGCTCACCAAATACGAAAACATCACCACCATCGTACTGGGTGGTTTTCTGCGCAATAGTGAATTGGACCTGTTGGGGCATATCACCGAGAATTCCATGGTCGATCTGGTAGCGAGCAAATATTTCCGCGGGGTGAAGGGCATCAGTCCCCGGCAGGGATTGACCGCCAGTGATGTGATCCACGTGCGCACCGATCGTAAAATGATCGAGATTGTACAGGAATTGATCATCCTGGCTGATCACACCAAATTCTTCAGCATGGGTTCCACCCAGGTGGGTCCGGTCTCGATCGCATCAACCGTGATCACCGACGTCAACGCTCCTGAAGAACAAGTGGAGATGATCCGCGATATGGGGGTTAAGGTTATCCTGGTCTGATAAAGCATCCGGCTCGATTTAATCAATCATTAACCAAGTTTCAATTCATTATTAAATATCATTTGGTATGTTAACGAACATGGATGACTATCAACATACCAAAATCAGAGTTCTGTTCCTTTGTATTGGGAATTCATGCCGTAGCCAGATGGCGGAAGCACTGCTCCGCAAACATGCCCCCGACCGCTTCTCCGCGTTCAGCGCCGGTATTGAACCATCCGCCGTCAATCCTTTTACCATTCGTGTGCTACAGGAGATCGGTGTCGACACCGGTGATCTTTTTTCCAAATCCCTCAATAAATACATAGAGGCACCCGCTTTCGATTATCTCATCACCGTTTGCAGCAATGCCGAAGAGCGCTGCCCCGTCTTCCCGGGCGCCGGGAAAAGATTGCACTGGCCGTTCGAAGATCCTGCCAAGTTCATTGGTTCCGATCAGGAGAAACTGGCTCAATTCCGGATCATTCGCGATCAGATCGACCAGCGCATCAGCAACTGGCTAAAGGAATTCCCTGCAAAATTGCAGAACCCTAGTGGGAAATAGCTTTTAACAGCAGCAGAACAGGGGTCCAATACAATGCATAATCCAGATGTCCGCCGGCTGCAATATGCAGGTCGGCTACCTGCGCAAACCAGGCGCCACCGAAGATCATGAACACACCCAACATAAAAGTAGCAAACAGGGCACCCTTCCAACCACCGCTCATATTGGCAAAAACACCCAACACGCTGCCACCGAAGAACATGGTGAAAATACTGGGGATGGTAACATAGGTGGAATTTAACAACAATTGCAATCCAATGCCCACCAGCATGCCCACCATCGTGCTGATGAAACCCAACAGAGCCGATTGCGGGGCATAGTTCATGAAAACGGGGATGTCCACCGCCGCAATGGCACCGGGGATCACTTTCTTCGCAAATCCCTCGAACGCCGGGATCAACTCCGCCAGGAACATGCGCACACCCATCACCAGCACCACAATGCCCACCGCCACATTGATACCCTGCATGAAAGAAAACAACACGGGATGCATTCCTCCCGAGTAAAGAGCGCCCACCTGCGGACCGACGACAATCCCAATGAGTGTATACAACGTCCCCATCACCAGACCATAGGCGACCACCGATTCACTGAAAATGGAGAGCCAGCCCGGAAATTTAATGTCCTCAGCACTGTGATTCTTATCTCCCACTTTTGCCAGTAAGATCGCCAGGATGCTACCCAGCATCAGATCGTGTCCCAATGTGACAGGATCATCTTTCACCAGGTCCTTGATAAGCAGGGAAAGCAATTTGGGACATGACCACCAGTACAGCGCCAGCAACAGTGCAGCCAGTGCGAAAGCGCGCACATCCTGCCAACCGGTTACGACCACCACACCCCATAACGCAAAAACGGTATCGATAAAGGCAACCTGCCCGGTAAGATAGATCACTTTTATGGGCGTGAATCGCGAAAGCAGCAAATGCAGCAGCCAGGCAATCAACATCAACAACCCTACCTTGCCGACCAGAGCCGGATCCATGCGTTCGAATATTTCCCCTACACCGGTCCATGGATCTGCCAGACGACCCTGGATGCCAAAGCGAGTGATGAGCATATCCATCATGGGTTTGGAAGCTTCCACCAGCACATTGCTCCCGATCTGCAAGATGCGCACACCCACAATGGTTTTTAAAACAGAAACCAGTGTATCGGATGCAGATCTTTTCAAGAACAAACAACCGAGCAAAACGATCAAACTCAAAAACAGGGAAAGTTCTCGCAGTACTTGATTAACAACAAAATCCAACAATAATTGTAAAAAATTCATATCTCCCTCACCCTTGTATACCGGTAATATTGCGATGAATTGTAATCTATGACAATAAATAATACAAAACCCGCCTGAAAAATGATTTTCAGGCGGGTCGATTTCGACTAAGTTATTTACGGGTCAACCAGTGGGCGGCGTTCGCCCACAGGTGGGTATAACCTTCCCACTGTGCGAAATCCACAGTGCACCAATGCGGTCCGATATCCGATGCCCACACCATGCTACGCCCCTTGCCATAATCCCAGGCAGCCAACAGGGGATATTTGCCGGCTTTGGCGATCAGCTCCGCATCTTCTTTGATCTGCAATTCGTTCAATCCCAGCAGCAACGGCCATTGATCCTCCATGCCCTTCACCAGGGGGTGAGAAGGTAATAGCACTTCAGCATGGAATCCCTCAGGACATTCCACGCGATCATCGAAGGGATAGATATTCACCGGCAGGATATCCTCCATAACCGTGCGGTAATATTTTGCCGCACCGTAAATGCCGGCGAAAGAATAATACCCGCCGCACATGATCAACGCACCACCATCTTTCACCCAATCTGCCAGCAAATGCAGTCGATTGGGCACCGATTTGCCATGCAACCAGGTATCGGGATGCAACAGCAGGGTGTTGGCACCCACATCACTCAAGATCACCACATCGTATTGATTTAGGTCCGGCATGGTAAGGGGAAATTTCTCAGCCGCCAGATGGGAGGGCAGGTGGGTGAAATCAATGCCACTCTTTTCAAATGCTTTGCGGATGAATTCTTCGCCTGTTTCAAAAACCGTGCTGGAGAAAAAATCCCAACCCTTGTAGTGGGTTGAATTTGACACCCATGATTCTCCTGCTAATAAAACTTTAATCGCTGCCATAACACTCCTCAACTATAAATAAGATCAGTTTACATCACTTTCAATTTATTTTTAATACGATGCTGATAAAGAAATCTTGCTTAATCCATTATTAATTAGAAATGGCCTATAATTGGATTTACCACCCGTGAAGTTAAACATAAAGTGGTTTGATTTAATATGAAAACAATAATCGCAGGAGCATTAGGTGAATGCGTGCATGTGGCAGGGGTCTATAATTTTCTGCGGTTGGCGGAACAATATGGATGGAAAACCGTCTTTCTGGGACCCGCCGTTCCAACCGAACAATTCCTGCAGGCTGCACGAGATGAAAAGGCGGATCTGGTAGCCGTATCTTACCGCCTGACCCCGGAGACCGGGGAAAGACTGCTGGCAGAATTCGCGGAAGCGGCGGATGACCTGCACAGCCAGGGTGTTCAATTCATTTTCGGTGGCACTCCCCCCGTGGCGGAAAAAGCAGCAAAGCTGGGTTTCTTCCAGGCGGTCTTTGATGGAACGCAAACCCGTGAAGAGATCATCACATTTCTGCGTGGGGATGAGCGAACGAAAAGCGGTTCGCCCATTTATCCCCAAGCCACTATTGAGCGCATCCTCTGGAAAAAGCCCTTCCCGCTACTGCGCCACCATTTCGGGCAGCCCTCGATGAACGCCAGTGTGGAAGGCATCAAACAGATCGCCGAAGCCAGGGCACTGGATGTCATTTCACTGGGCGTAGATCAGGATGCCCAGGAGAATTTTTTCCATCCCGGTAAGCAAAATCCTCGCAGCACAGGTGCCGGGGGGGTGCCGGTACGCAGCCCGGATGATTACTCGCGTCTGTACTGTGCTTCACGGCGCGGCAATTTCCCGTTGATGCGCACCTATTCCGGTACCAACGATTTCATCCGCCTGGCGGAAATGTACCGCGAGACGATCCATATTTGCTGGGCGGCAGTACCACTGTTCTGGTTCAATCAGATGGACGGGCGCGGTCCTTACGACCTGGAAGGCAGTATCCGCGAGCACCAAAAACTGATCCGCTGGTATAGCGAACATGAAGTGCCGGTGGAATTGAACGAACCACATCACTGGGGTATGCGCGATGCACCGGACGTGATATTCGTGGTAGCCGCCTATCTTTCGGCTTATACGGCACGTGCTTACGGAGCCCAGGATTACATTGCCCAGATGATGTTCAACAGCCCACCCGGCACCTCGGATGCCATGGACCTGGCAAAAATGGCAGCCTGTCTGGAAATTTGCGCTCCGCTGGAAAACAAGCACTTCCATATCTGGCGGCAGACGCGCACTGGTTTATTGAGCTATCCGCTGGAGGATAATGCCGCCCGTGCACATCTGGCAGCCAGCATTTATGTTCAAATGGCACTGAAGCCAGATATCATCCACATTGTTGGGCACACCGAAGCCCACCATGCTGCCAGCGCCGCTGATGTGATCGCCGCCAGCCAGATGGCACAACGCAGCATTGAGAATGCATTGCGCGGACAACCGGAGTTGCTGAGCGACCCCGCCATCCAGCACCGTAAAGAACATCTCATCAAAGAAGCCAACATTACACTGCAAGCCATCCGCAATCTCAACCAGGATGCCACACTTGATCCCCTGGGAGATGCGGGGGTATTGGCACAAGCAGTGAAAGAAGGGATACTGGACGCGCCCCATCTGCGCAACAACGCCTTCGCCAAAGGGGAAATCAAAACCACCATTCTGAATGGTGCCTGTGATGTGATCGATGAAAGCGGTAATCCGCTATCCGAAGAAGAGCGGCTCGCCCGCTATTTATAAAATCAAATAAAGGAGGGTACTATGACGTATCCAATAAACTACACCGTGATCGGTGCCGGCAATGGGGGTAGAGCCATGGCAGCCCACCTGGCATTAATGGGAAAGGATGTGACCCTCTACAACCGCACTTTCAGTCATATCGAGGTGATCGCGAAAAGAAAGGGCATCGAATTGGAGAGCTATCCGGGCGGTCCGCTGGGGTTTGGAAAGCTCAACAAAGCCACTTCGGATATCGCGGAAGCCCTGGAAAAAGCCGAGATCATCATGGTGGTGGTTCCTTCATCCGGGCATGCCGATGTAGCAAAGAGCATTGCATCCTATTTAAAGGATGGGCAGATCATCCTGCTGAATCCGGGGCGTACTTTTGGCGCTATCGAATTCGACACAACCTTACGACGGGAGGGTTGTAAAGCCGATGTGACCGTGGCAGAAGCCGAAACATTCATCTATGCCAGCCGGGCAGATGGTCCGGCACAGGCACGGATCTTCCGCATCAAAGAAGCAGTTCCCATCGCAGCCCTGCCTGCCAATAAGACCGAGCCGGTGCTGAAAGCTATCGAAGATGTTTATCCGCAGTTCATCGAAGGGCATGATGTGCTACACACTGGTTTGAACAACATGGGTGCCATCTTCCATCCGGCACTGACCATTTTGAATGCCGGGCGCATTGAATCAACTCACGGTGATTTCGAATTCTATATCGATGGTGTCACCCCTTCGGTGGGATATGTGCTCGAGGCGCTCGACCGGGAACGCGTCACCGTAGCATCGGCGGTAGGCATTCGTGCACGCACGGGGCTGGAATGGCTGGAACTGGCGTACAACGTACAGGGCAAAGACCTGCGCGAAGCGATCCACAATCAAAGCGGTTATTACGGCATCAAAGCGCCCTCTACCCTTTCACACCGCTATATTTTCGAAGATGTGCCCATGAGCCTGGTGCCCATCGCTTCGCTGGGAAAACAATATGGTATCTCGGTGCGCGCAATCGACAGTATCATCCGCCTGGCATGCATCATCCACCAAACAGACTACTATCGCACCGGACGCACGGTGGAAAAATTGGGCATTAAAGATCTCAGCATTTCAGAGTTAAACAGCTATGTTAAAGAGGGATTACCCTATCATCTGGCATAATTATTGCAATATAATTGAAATATTGCTATCCTTAAAAAAATAGCTATAATGAAGGTGAAATCAGGGGAAAGCCAGGCTTTCCCGTGAGTGTTACTTTCATGGAACAACCAAAAGGGTTCGATCGTTAACCCTTAAACGGTTTGATCACGGAGGAGATCATGAAAAAGAAAATAGCTTTGCTCGTCACATTCTTGTTGTTTATGGTTATCATCGCTCCCGTTCAGGCAGCCACCTATCCTACCTTTGGAATCGTCAGTGTGGTCGAGGATGAATATGTGACCATTTCCACCAGTCTTTTCCCCGCCAATGAGCTCTATTATGTCTATATGGGATATAACGGCACACTCGGCATCAACGGCACGCTGGTCACCAAGCTGTATACCGGAAGCGGTGGTACCTTCAAAGCCAAGTTTTATATTCCCGACGATCTAAAAGGCGAGGATATCATCGCCATTCGTCTGGAAAGCCAGGATTCGCCTTACTACAGCTACAACTGGTTCTACAACACCACCGGCGCATCCACCAGCACCAGTTCTTCCACCACAACCACCACGACCACCACCAATTCTGCATATAATCCCAATGATTTCCCAACTTTTACTATTCTGGAAGTGGTCAAGGGCGTATCTGTTAAAGTAGAAACCAAATACTTCCCGGCGGACAATATGTTCGGAGTCTACATGAAAGATGGCGTTTCGACTGCCAAGACCTGGTACTACGTGGCCGGATTTAACTCAGCGGATGGCGGTTCATTTGAAGCCACCTTTGATATCCCCACTGAACTGCAGTGGAAAGAAAAGATCGCTATTAAATTCTACAGTCTGGATGAGGATTACATCACCTACAACTTGTTTGAGAACAAAGATTATCCTTAGACCATAATATCGATCAAACAGTCATAAATAAAAGCAATGCAATAGACCCCGCCAATAATGCGGGGTCTATTTATATACATTCCTTATTGATCAATTTTCTACGGATAACATGCGAATATTGGCGGGATTATTTTCAGACAGGATGATCTGGCGCCAATCTTCATCCAGATAGGGTAACATGCGTTGATCGACCAGCACATAATCAGCATCCCGGCAGCCCTCCCTCAAAGCAGAGGAATGTCCTTCGAAGATCCAAACGGAATGTCCCAGGTATGTAAATCCCAAAAGATAATCGAAGAAAGGGATTGCTCTACGAATATCAACCCGTAATGCTTCGAGATAGGTATAAGCGATCACCGCGATCTTCAACGGTTTTTCCGATGGAAGCAGATCTTCCAGTACCATACGATTCTCGGAGGGCAGGGTATCGGGAGGGTACGAGTCCTTCAACAAGATCAAACGTCCGGGAGAAACGATCACCACACGGCGCTGATGGGTTCCATCCGCCAGGACGGTTTCCTGATCGGCTAGCTCTCTGGCTTCTTGAAAAATTGCCTTCAGGTCAGGTCGAATATCCACTTCCGGCATGTGCACTTGAAAGATGTTTTCCTGATCCATGTACTCCTCTCGCTACAAGTTTACCGTAGAAATATTTTATCAAACCGAATCACTTTTAAAAAGAAGAATCGACTGTTGACAGTCGATTCTTCTTTAGAAGGGTAGCATGGATGTTCTTATTTTACCTTTTTTATCTTTTCCCAGCCACTCATCATTCCAAAAACACCCATTAAAGCACCCTTTTGTTCATCGGTAAGGGTTTCGATATCCGCAATGTGGTCCCCTTTATACATAGCACCACGGTCTTCGGTGAAATTGCCCCATCCGGCAGCCCTGATCAATACCCAGGGTGCGATGCCTAATTTTTCAGCCGCTTTATAAGCAGCATTGATCATATCTTGATGAGTTTTCTTATGGAACAGCTCAAGCTGTGTTTCTTTCATTTTGGCGACTTCTTGCGCAAGAGATGCCTTTTCACTGGTTGCCTTCACCTCTTTTTCTGCTTTCTTGGCGCCTTCTGACATTTCTGCCATATCGTTCCTCCTGGTTAATTTATCTGGATTAAATACCTTATTGGTATCATTAAATATAGAGTAGCATAAAAATAGTCAAATTACATCAAAAACACGCTTTCTAATAAATCTTTAAGGAGAATCCATGAAAAGCTACCGCAAAGAACTATGGTTCAACGTGCCCTCACGTCGTGCCTTTTTGAACATCACCCCTCAGGTAGAAACCTGTCTGCACGAAAGCGGGGTTCAAGAGGGGTTATGTCTGGTCAACGCCATGCATATCACCGCCAGTGTATATATCAATGATGACGAAAACGGGCTGTTGCACGATTATGAACGCTGGCTGGAAGAACTGGCACCCCATGAACCACTCAGCCATTACCAGCACAATCTCAGCGGGGAAGATAACGCGGACGCCCATATGAAACGCCAGATCATGGGACGCGAAGTGGTGGTAGCGATCAGCAACGGGAAGCTGGATTTTGGACCCTGGGAGCAGATCTTCTACGGAGAGTTCGACGGCAAGCGCAATAAACGCGTGCTGGTGAAGATCATCGGTGAATAACCAGTCATTTCCCGGCGGACTCAGGCATTGAGGGTTCTGTAAATACCTCGCATGTGTTTATAGACGTCCGTGAAAATAGCAAAACGTTCATCATAGACCGCACGGTTTTGCGGGCGCGGCTGGTAACTATGGTCGAACTTCACCAGCCCGGGGATATCGGCAAAGGAGATCTCACCCAACCCCGCCGCAGCGATCCAGGCTGCCCCGCGTGCATTGGCACAGATGGGATCGGCTGCCTGCCTGATCTCCACATTGAGCACATCGGCGAAGATCTGGCACCACACGTTAGATTGCGCCCCACCACCCACGATGTTGACGGTTTCCACCTTGCGTTTCATGAAACGCTCCACGGGCAGCAACATCCAGCGCGTATTGAAAGCGATGCCCTCTAAAAACGCCCGGATGATATCCTCGCGGTTGTTGTTCAGCGAAAGGTTGAACAAACCGGCACGCAGATTGCGATCGTCCACCGGGGCACGTTCACCCCAGATCCAGGGAGTATAGATGACCCCGTTGCTCCCGGCAGGAACCCGCTCGGCGATCTGATCCAGCACTTTGAAGATATCCGGCACCGCCGCTTCTTGCAGTAGTTCATCTTGATGATAAAGGATCTTATCGCGCAGGAAATTCAAATTTCCCCCCGCCGTAGCTTGCAGAGCGGTCAATAAATAGCGATGCGGGACAGCACAGGGCACCGAAGCCAGCGAAGACATGATATCGGTTTTTTTATAAGGCACATGGGCTGCCATCCAGGAGGAAGTGCCGATATAGAGATGCATGGCATAATCTTCCACCGCACCCGCGCCGATAGCGGCGGCGGTATTGTCAATGGAACCTGCCACTACCTGCACACCGGCACCCAGCCCCAATTTTTCCGCTACCTCAGGCAACAGGCTGCCGATCACCTCCGAACAGGGCACGATCTCGGGTAGCTTTTGTCTATCGATCCCCAGGGTATGGATCAATGCATCATCATAGCGAATATGATCAGGGTCGCGATTATCGGTCACCCAGGAGGTCAGGATGGAATCAAAACTTGCCACAACCCTACCGGTCAGGCGCAGATTCATATAATCCAGTACATTGAGGAATTTATAGGTCCGATCGTAGATATCAGGTAGTTCATCCCTGATGTACAACATATGCCCGGCGGGATCTTTGCCCGTCATGGAAGGCATGCCCCCCGTCAGGCGGATGAACCGCAGCACTTTCGCCAGCGCGGCATCATTAATATTGAGGATACCCTTCAACTGGCGTTTCAGGTTGGCAGCACCACGCATATCCATCCATAAAATGCAATTGCACAGCGGTTTCCCGTCGTGATCCACCGGCAGGGTTCCTTCTCCCTGCGTGGAACAGCACAGCGCTTTCACCTGTTGTATATCCACTTTACTATTCCTGATCAGGCGAGTAGAAGCCGCCATGAAAGCCGACCACCATTCTCGCGGGTCCTGCTCTGCTCCACCATGCGAGGTGATGATAAGCGGAACGGGCTGATTTTCCCACCCTAAAACCCGCCCGTTCACCGTGATCAAGGCAACTTTTACCCCGGAAGTACCCAAATCAACTGCAAGGACCAATTTTTCCGCTGCCATGCGTATTCCTTCTTACTTACTCTTTGGATTGAATATCTTTCATCTGCGTGACCAGCACCAAACACAACCCCAGCAGTGCGGCTGCCAATAGCAGACCGGGAGTAAAGGCGCCGTCCCTGGTCTTCATCACTTCCATGACATACACGAATACCACCGCAGCCTGCCCGCACAGTTGGATGAGACCGTTAGAAGTCCCTTCCGGTGTGGGATAGGTCACCTCGGTGGCATACTGCATACCGATCGGATTCACGCTCACCAGGAAGAACCCCATAAAAAATGCTGAAACGAAAAGCAGCCAGGTGCTGGTAGCGAAGGTCAAGCCCAACAATCCGGGGATTGCCAGAGCAATGCCCAGGAACATGAAACGCTGGCGCTTGTGCTGTTTGTCGGAGATGGCAGGGATGACCACTGCCCCGATGATGCCACCCACCAGCATCAAGGCACCCAGTGTGCCGGCATCAGTGGGGGTAAAGCCACGCGGGCGGATGATGCTTTCCACCCAGGTGGTAACGCCATTGAAGATGCCCAGCCCGATGAATGAGATCACCAGATACATCAAAAATGGTTTCGATTTCAACGCATGCTTGATGCCATCCAGCATGAGCGCATGCGCCTGCTCGCCGGCAGGACCGGCAGGGGTGGGAGGATTCTCACGGGCAAAGATGATGAACAAGACCGCTGAAAAAGCTGCGATAATGCCATAGATCAACTGGATGGTAGCAATGGAGGTACCTCCTTCGTATAAAAGCGGGGTAGCCACCATACCAACCCCGGTGCCCACCAGGTTCGCCAATGTGATCAAGCCCACCATGGTGGCACGTTCGTCGGTGCCAAACCATTTAGCCGGAACGGTGGTCCAGGCGTTCAATAAAAATGGCTGGGCAGCAGCGATGCCGATCGTGCTGATCAGCACCAGGGTGTAATTCTGACCGGCGAAACCGCGCAGCAATCCAAATACAGCCATCATGATGGCGCCCAACCCTACTGCTTTGCGGTAACCGAACTTGTCGATCATCCAGGATGCCGGAATAGAAAGGGGTATAAATGCGATCATAAAGACCATGGATAAAAGACCGATCAGACGGTCGGTGACACCGTAATAGCTGGCAGCTATGCCGGTGATGGGTGCAAAAGCGATCCACAACATTTGCATGGTAAGGTTGATGAACATGAAAACCGCCAGGATCACCCATCGATATTTATACAACTTATATTGTTCTGCCATTAGCAGACCCTCCTCTGTGATGTTTATTTTGCCTGCTTAAACACCTTCCACTCACTTTAGTACCGTTTCAAACCGATCAAGCGCCTCGTCGATCACCTCATCTGTATCTGCCAGCGAGGTGTACATGCGCGAGCCTGCCAGCGTGATCAGCCCATTCGCCATATAAGCAGCGCCCATCTCTTCAATCATATGTTCGCGCGGTTTTAATTCCTTCAACGTACGCAGTGGATGACGCAGGTCCAACAGCATCACGCCGGATGTTTCCAGATGCACGATGCTACCCTGGTTATACACCACAAAAGGCAAATCGAGACGATCCACGATCTCCTGTAAACCGCGGGCAAGGCGATCGCCTGCTCTGCCAGCCAGCACAGCAGCATTGGTGCGCTCCATCTCTTTAATGGCATGATAACCTGCCACACACGATAGCGGATTGGCGGATAGAGTCCCGCCAATATAGGCACGTTCTCCCGTTCCACCGATACCCGCAGCAAAACCACTCACCACATCCGCGCGTCCTCCCACCCCACCTGCCATGGGATAGCCACCGGTGATGCACTTACCGAACACGGTCAGATCAGGCATGACATTGAAATAACCCTGGGCACCGCCTAATCCCAGGCGGAAACCCGTCACCACTTCATCGAAGATCAACAGCGCGCCAAATTCATCACACAATTCGCGCACCTGCTGGTTGAAATCATAGGGAACGGGGCGCGTTCCCGATTCCGGTCCGACCGGCTCCAGGATGACGGCGGCGGTGCCACCGCGCAGGCGATTCCACACCAGATGACGGCGCAGGGCAGTCAGAGAATTAGGAAAGAATTCCTGGGTGGCAGCACTGGCACCACGCGGAATGCCCTTGGCTTCCAGACGTCCGGTGCCCGGCACGTGCAATCCATAGAGCATCGCATCACTCCAACCGTGATAGGCTCCTCCGACCTTGATGACATATCTCTTTTTAGTGAACGTTCTGGCAGCGCGGATGGCAGCCATCACTCCTTCGGTGCCCGTCCCGAGCATGCGAAACATCTCAATAGAAGGCATATGCTGTTGAATGAGCTGTGCCAGTTTCAATTCATATTCATGAAAGAGTCCGGTGACCGGACCGCATTCCTTCAGCAGTTCAAAGACCTTGTCGCGCACCGGAGCATAATTGCTGCCCAGAATGGTCGGACCCCCGGCTTGCAGGAAATCGATGTAGCGGTTGCCATCCGCATCCCACATATAGGCAGCCTGTGCTTTCTCGATGGCGATCGGAAAGGGGTAATTGAAAGCCAGATTGTGCTGCACCCCACCCGGTATGATGGCTTTGGCTTCATCGGTCAATTGCTTGGAACGCGTGCATTTCGTTTCAAAATAATCCAGGTATTGCTGCATTTTCTCGCGTTGGATGGGACGCAACGGCTGGCTGACAAGCGCGTTCAGTTTTTCGTAAACGGCATTCACATCCGGGTAGGTAGAGATGGCAGAGGTATCATTGTTGTTCATTTCAATCCTGTTCGTTCTTCTATTTCAATATTGTTGAACCTTTTCTCATCGGGGCGCAGCTTGGAAAAAGCGATCTCACGAACTGCCAGCGGAATCTGTGAGATTTTTTCATCGCTCAAGAGCGCCAGTAAATAAACCAGCGCGCACTTTTCAAGTAAAGCCATATTGTGCACCGCCTGGGCTTCATCCGTTCCAAACACCAGCACCCCATGATTCTGCAGGATGAAGGCATTATTCCCGCTGCCCACTTTTCTGCGCACGTTCTTTTTCAAAAATGGGGTGCCCGAGGGAGCATAGGGAATGATCTCCACCGAACGCCCTAAAAAGCGCACCTGTTCGTCGAACAGGGCTGGAATCGGTTTGTGCATGATGCCCAGCGCGCTGGCATAAGGCTGGTGGGTATGGATAATGACCTGCACATCGGGTCGGGCATGGTAAACGGCGGCATGCATGGCACTTTCAATGGAAGGTTTGCGCCCTCCCGCCAGAGGAGCCAGATCCACATCCAGCACACAAATATCATCGCATTGCATGAGTGCATAATCATAACTGGAAGGGGTGATGGCGAAGGCATTTTCGTCTGGAACACGAATGGAGACATTGCCTTCGGTGGCTTTCAAGTAACCTTTTTGCAGCAGGGTACGGCAGATATCCACCACACTTTGTTTTTGAACTTGGTAGAGTTTCACCAGCCCACCTTTCTGATACACTTGATATGGTTAATATTATCCAATATAATCTAGACAGTGTCAAGATAGGATGCGGAAATCATGGGAAGTAGGGATAGTTATCATCACGGCGATCTGAAGAATGCCCTGATCAAAGCGGGGGGAGAGATCCTCGCCAGAGAAGGCATCAGCGCGCTCAGTCTGCGCAAGGTAGCCCGCGAAGCCGGGGTCAGCCACTCTGCCCCTTACGCCCATTTCAAAGACAAGCAAGCGCTGATCGCCGCTATCTCCATGGAAGGGTTCAGACAATTGTTGAGCAACCTTGAAACGATAGAAAAAGAGTACGCACATGCTCCTGAGCAATTGCTGGTGGAAGCCGGTTGGATATACATGCAGTTCGCCATGCAGGAAAGCGATATTTTCAGGGTCATGTTTTCCGGCATTCTGGAAAAGGAAAAAGAGTACCCTGACCTGCAGGAAGTGATACAAAAGACCTTTCAAACGGTAGTGCGGGTGGTGATCGCCTGCCAGACAGCCGGAATTTTAAAGAATGAGAACACGCCATTAACCGCCATGACCATCTGGTCACAAATTCATGGGTTGATATGCCTGTATCTGGATGGGCAGATCTCGCACACCATTTTGGATGAGCACTCCCTGCGTGATATGCTCGTCTTTGCACTCAACCAGATCGTAATCAAATCATTACAGGTGGATTAAAAGCAAAAAAGCAGCTATGAAGCTGCTTTTTTGCTTTCTTGCATTTTCTCTACTCGTGGGTGAGAGGTCCCTGATATTCAGCATCGCCCAAAGCCAGGATCGGCAGGAAGACGAATGACAGGAATAATAGCCCAAACCCAAAACCGGTATCTTTGCCGAAAACTTTCACCAGGTCAAAAATAAGCATAATTGCAATGACAATATTGGCAAATGGGATCAGCATCAAGAAGAACCACCAGCCCGGTCGTCCAATCATCTCAAATAACACAACCGTGTCGTGTCCCGGGATCAGCCCTTCCCAACCTTTTCTACCGGCTTTTTCAAATAATTTCCAGTAGCAATACAGGTAGAAAGCGACTAGTGCAATAACAAATACAAAGTAGAGAAACATTCCAACGCCCCAACCCCAATCATTATTACTATAATACATCTGACCTCCGTTTCATTTATTAAATTCATTCTAGCGGATATGGGTAGGATGTCAACTATATCTAACAAATGCTTAATATAATATTAAGCCATTCGATCAATGGGTCGCACAGGCAATGCAGGGATCGAAAGCGCGTACCACCCTCCCCACCGCCCGTTCCAATCCCATATCCACTCGATCACTGTTCACATAGCGCTCCGCCGCCACCTTCAGTGCCCTTTCGATGGCGCGCATGTTATGCACAGTAGGGATGACAAACTCGGCGCTGGCAATCTTACCCTTTTCGATGACATAGTGATGAATGAGCGGTCCGCGCGGCGCCTCAACCAATCCATACCCTTCCCCGTCACGCGGGGTGTAAGGCACATCGGTATCCTCCCCTTCCAGCGGCTGCTGCAGCATCTGCATGGCGCGTTCGATGGCATATACCAGTTCAATACCGCGCCCCAGATCAAATAACATAATGGGGTGCGCCGGTGTGCCGTATTCGATGCGCAAGCGGTGCAGGTAGCCGTTTGCCACCTTGGTGCCCATATGCGCGGTCATATTGGCGCGCGCCAGCGAATTCGCACGGATCACCCCACTTTTATAGGATGTTTCGGCAGCGTAGGAGTATTCGCGCTCTTTTAATTCCAGGACGTTTCTGAATTCACGCGGAGAAAAGATCTCACAGCATTCGCCGCTGGGAGACATGACGCGGATCTCGTGACTGTTGAAATCCGGTCTGACACGGGCAGTGGAAGTGATGTAATAAGCCGGCTGGTCATCACCCCAACTACCGATACGATCCTTCATACGGTTGGTCAATTCCCAGTAGGCATCAAAGAGATCACATGCCAGTGGCAGCCCTTCTTCCAGACGCTTCAGCATGGCTTCCGCCCGCTCTGCCGGGATACCGGCGTTCACGCCACCCACCACCGCACGCACCGGGTGGATGAACTGCCCGCCCGCCAGCGTGATCAGGTCGGTTCCCAATTCGCGTACTTTCAAAGCCCGCCGGGAGATCTCAAAGCGCATAGTGGAATCAATCACATCTTCATCCATCTCGAAGACACTATCCACATCCACGCGGTCAGGCATGGTGAAAATGAAGAGCGAAGTCGCCTGATTCTGTAATAACTGTCCCAGTAGCAACAGCGAACGGATGCGCGAAGCCAGCGGCGGTGGAGTAACCCCATAGGCATCTTCCAGAGTTTTCACTGCCGTGACGTG
>JAAZOK010000031.1 GCA_012797815.1 Chloroflexota bacterium
CAGGAGATCAGCGGTTTGATGGTGTATGTACGTACCCTCCCGGCCGATCGACAGATGCTGTTGATCTTGAAATTTGTGGATGATTTGACAAATGTAGAAATTGCGGAGATCATGGGCAAGAGCGAAGGGGCGATCAAAAGTCTGTATCATCGCACCCTGTTGCAATTGCGGGACCGCATGGATAAGGATGGAAAACAGGAGTAGTGCAAGATGGCAAAGACAGAAGGAGAATTTTCTGACGAACTGGAAAGTGAACTGAGGGATGAGTTCATTAAAGTAAAACCAAATGATGATTTCATTAAGACGTTGAGTGACGTACTTTTTTCAAACAATCGTATTAAGTTGGAAAATGAAAGGAAAATCATATACTACATCACCTTACTCTTGTTCGGTCTTTTTAGCGGATTGCTGTTATGGAGTATTATCAGCCATATCTTTTTCCCTTCTCGCAATGCAGAGAAAAAAGGGAAATAATTACAATCTGAAAATAAGATATTTCTCCGGAAAGGGTTGACTTGAAAAACACGAAAGTTGTCTTCATGGGAACTCCGCTTTTTTCAGTTCCAATTATAGAAGCCTTGATTGAGGTCGCGACAGTTGTTGCGGTTGTTACCCAGCCCGATAAACCGGTAGGGCGTGGAAAGAGGATGGAAGCTTCTCCGGTGAAAGAAAAAGGGTTGCAGCATGGCATTCCGGTGCTTGAGCCCAAACGCTTGCGAAAAGATGCGGATGTATTGGAGACCCTGCGGAACTATCATGCCGATCTGTTTGTGGTGGCAGCCTATGGGCAGATTTTGCCACCGGATG
The DNA here is from genome assembly GCA_012797815.1 of Chloroflexota bacterium. Taxonomy (GTDB): domain Bacteria; phylum Chloroflexota; class Anaerolineae; order Anaerolineales; family Anaerolineaceae; genus UBA4781. The sequence continues at coordinate 808 of JAAZOK010000031.1, forward strand.
TCTTGGAAATGCCCCAATATGGCTGTATCAATGTCCATGCATCATTGCTGCCACGCTGGCGGGGCGCATCCCCCATACAGGGTGCCATCCTGGCAGGTGATGAAAAAACAGGGGTGACCATCATGCAGATGGACGAGGGAATGGATACCGGAGGGATCCTGGTTCAACGGGAATTATCGATTGACAAGGACGATACCGCGGAGAGTTTGTCAAACAAGTTAAGCGGAGTGGGTCGTGATTTGCTGGTTGAGGCGTTACCGCCATATTTACAAGGAGATCTGAAACCGGTTCCTCAGGATAATACACAAGCCACATATACCTCCCTGATAAAAAAAGAAGATGGCTTCCTTGATCTCAACTTGAGTGCAGTAGAAATTGAAAGAAAGGTGCGTGCCTTCAATCCGTGGCCGGGAACTTATATTCCCTGGAAAAATTCCCAATTGAAAATATGGAAGGCAGAGATCCTGGAAGATATACACCTGAAACCTGGTGAAAAAGGAGTTCATGCCAGATACCCTCTGGTTGGAACGAAAACCAGTGCTCTATGCCTGACCCAGGTTCAGGCTCCTGGAAAGAAAGTGGTCAGCGGGAAGGATTTTTTGAACGGTGTGAGAGAATGGTGATGAATAGGGAACCATTCTGTTGTTAATTTCGTAAATATTAATAAATCATAGAACTAATACCATATACGATACTGATAGAATTAATCGTGTGATTGGGCTTTGACAACAGAAAGTGAATGCTCAAAATTGATCGAAGTGGAATTGTCCCCTCATTTTCTGGGAGAGAACGATGCGGGTCTATCAAACAAGGAGTAAATCATGACCGAAAAGAATTCATTTGGACGTAAAATTCTGGCTTTCCTGCTTTCTTTACTATTTCTGGTGGCATTTTTCCCTACGCTTTTGTCCGCTCCGCTTGAATTTGTCATTATGCAACCGGACACCTATACGGCTATGATGTCAAATCAAAAGCTGCTGGATGCAGGTAGATCGGCATTTTCTGGATATATTGCCCAGCAGCTGGGTCAGACGGCTCAAGGTGAGGTGCTTCCGCCGGTATTTTCCAATTCAGAAGTGTTGACGTCTGCCATCAAACCCTTTATTACCGACGAGTGGCTGGCAAATACCATGCAGGATGTCTCCACCCAATTATTGGAATTTTTGAATTTCAAACAACCTTTTGGGATCGTGAATATTTCGTTGGATAGTATAAAAACTGATGTCCTGGCGAATAAAGAGGCTCTGGTAAACAGCATTTTGAATTCTTCTGCACCATGTAATGAAGCGCAACTTACCCTGCTAGATTCCGGGAATCTCAGTATTGCCAATTTACCTCTGTGCAATCCTTCCACAGCGCAACAAAGTAAAGTCACTACCTTGATCGGGACCTATGTAGAAGAATTTACCTATCGGATCCCGCAAGAGTATCAGATCAACGTGGAAGCAGGGCTCAATCCAAATTTGAACAATCCCTTGCTCTCGTATAGCATTATGCGCTGGGCTTTCCGTATCCTGCCGGTCCTGCTTCTGGTTCTTCTGATCGGGATTGCCGCCAGTTTAAACAAAAACAAGAAAGAAATGCGTGCATGGTTGGGCAAATTGATCACCAGTGCCGCATTGCTTTCACTGGTATTGATCCTGGTTCTGGTGATCGGAGCGGAACAATTTACCGCAGTCTTTATCAACAATATCCTCACTTCAGAGCAGGGTGCGTTTGGAACCCTGCTGTTGGTGGTGCTCCAGTCCATCACGTATCAAACGCTCATGTGGATGGGCATTATCGCTGCGGGTTTCTTATGTGTCGGGTTGTTGATCCTCTTTTTCAGTAAACGGGAGAAGCGCGAGCGAACTGAGGTAATTGAGGAGGAAGAAGAATTCCAGGAACCTCCTCAAGAGGTCATGGATGTCAAGAAAGCCATGATCGAGGAAACGGAAACGGATTCATCCGAATCGGAAAATGGCGAATAAATACGAAAGAGAGGAGTGCTTACTCCTCTCTTTTTGTAAATTTCCGGTGCCACGCATACAGAATATTGAGCGCTTCAATAGGGGAGAGTTGGTTTAAATCCAACTGTCGAAGCTCTTCCAGGATGGGACTGGTTTCCGGGAATAGAGCCATTTGTTCGGAAACTCCGATCCCTGAACGCGTGTGAGAATTATCATTTTCCAATTGCTTTAGAATTTCGAAAGAACGGGTGATGATGCCCTGTGGCAGTCCGGCTAATTGAGCGACATGGATGCCGTAAGAACGATCCGTACCACCCTTGATGATCTTATATAAGAACACTACTTTCCCGTCGGTTTCTGAAACTGCCACATTGTAATTAGCGGCATGCGGGAGAGTATCTCCTAATTGGGTCAATTCATGGTAATGCGTGGCAAAAAGAGTGCGCGAATGCAAATTGGGGTGATTGTGGATGTATTCCAGTACTCCCCATGCGATGGATAACCCGTCATAGGTGCTGGTCCCCCTGCCGATCTCGTCCAGAATGAGCAGGCTGCGCCCGGAAGCATTATGCAGGATATTGGCTGTTTCGGTCATTTCCACCATAAAGGTGGATTGCCCGGCATGGATTTCGTCTTGTGCTCCAATGCGGGTGAAGATGCGATCCACAATACCAATGGATGCTTC
>JAAZOK010000062.1 GCA_012797815.1 Chloroflexota bacterium
GCGCTTTCAAGCGCCTGTTTGGAGTGCTCCCCAGCCTCTGTCGTAAAGAGGGTCTACCTGAATCTGTTTTCCCTGTTTCCCCAAAAACCCTGCAGGATCTGCAGTTCATCAACCGCAGCGGTTTCATTTCCCCGGCAGTAATCGAGTGCGAAGGAAAGATAATCTGCGGGCTGCCGGCTGAATTTGACGTTGATGATGCGGTGGGGTATCTGGAGCACGAAAAACAATTACGAACGCGGATGGCGTCCTATTTAAAAGCAGGGATTATCACGGTGCGATCCTATTCAGATAGTCGCTGGCAGCATGGCTATCCGTTCAGCGGCTTTGCGGTGGAGAAGGGAGAGGGAATCATCCCTCCCCTTACCGTCCAGCGGATTCCCTCCGGGCAGTATGCCAGAATACTCTGCCGGGAAGCTGACCGGCGGGCAGCCCTGCGCTATCTGCTGTATACCTGGTTGCCGAAGACGGATTACAAATTGAGGCATCGATTTATGGTTGAGGAAACATATGCGAGTGCGGATTCGGAAATGAAACGAGCTTTAAGGATTCCCATTCTGAAAATATAGGAACTAGAAAACACAGCTTTTTATTTAAAGGACGATATAAAATTTCACAATAGGCATTTGTCTCAAATTGGTAAGCGTTCTGCAATCTGCCGATAAGAAAAGAAGCCCGTTTTCGGACTTCTTTTCTGTTGTTTAGTCTTTTAGAACGATGCGAATCTTCTTCTTTTTCTTTTTAATGGAATGGCGTGTCACGAATAAAGGGATGAGCAGTGCCAGCATCAGAATCCCTGATAAGATTCCAAACAGCCACCAATTGCCGGTTTCGGGAACTTCAGGGATCAACCCGCCGGGATTATACGAAGAGGCAGTGCCACTCACATTATTTTGCCAGGCTCCCCGCAGGTGAACGGAAAGGGACCTTAATACCCCGTCCCGCAAACTTTGGGGAGTGATGTAACTGACCATGACTTCACTTTGCAATGATTGGCGAATATTTGCATAAAGTCCGACCAATTCCTGCGGATCCTGTACATAACCGTAGATTCCTCCGGCATTTTGTGCCAGGTTCTTGAGTGTGGTCTCATCGATCCCTTCGTACTCATCCGGGTTTTCATTTTCGCCCGGTTGAGTGCCAAAACCGATGGTGGAAATGGATAAGCCGCTTTCGCCGATGGCCCGGAGAATTTCCTCGGAACTGTTCTGGCTTTGATTATCCATCCCATCCGTTAATAAGATGATGGCTTTCCGCCCGGTCAGTGGATTTAATGTGTCCACAGCCTTCAATAGGGCGTCCCACATAGCGGTATCATCCTGTGCCCGGATAGTTGCAATACCTGCCAGCAGTGCTTCTTTGTCTGGTGTGACCTCTTGAACGATTTGTACCCGGGTATTGAAGGTTATGATGCCGGCGGAATCGCTTGAACGCATCTGTTCGATATAGGATGATGCAGCGCTCTTGGCTGTTTCAAGTTTGTCTGAGAAATTCATGCTGCCGGAATTATCGATCAGCAACAAACTGGTGAAGGATTCAACGTTATCCATGCCCTGAATGGATTTTTTATCAACGGGAACCCCATCTTCGAGCAATTCAATATCATTTACGGGTACGGGCACCGGATTCCCGTCGGCATCTTTGGCAGAAATATATACCTTGACCAAAGGGAATTGGCTGGTATCTACCTGCGTGATCTGTAACGAGGTGGCATTCCCCGGCTGGTCGCTGGCAGGTTGTTGCTTGGCACATGCATTGAAGAGCACTGAAGCGATCAATATCCCAACGAGAAGAATTTTATGTTTCTGATTGTTCATAACTCTACCTCTTTTCATGGTAAATCATCTCTGTCTTGCCGATGCGGATATGTTGCATATTCTTCAATTTTGCCGTATCGATCTTTTTGCCCTCCAGATAGGTTCCTTTGATGCTGATATCTTTCAGCGTGAAATAGGTATCGTGTCCCTCCAGAATAGCGTGCTGCGGGTCGATCCCCTCATCAGGAATAGCAATCTCCGCTTTTAAAGGGCTGCTGCCAATAGTTGCCGATGGACCATCTTTGCGTAGAAATTTGTCTAAAATGAATTCCATGCCGGTGATCTTTCCACTTACGATTTCCAGCCAGGTGCGCGATAGAACAAAACTGATCATGGCGGTGAAAACGCCGGTGGAAAACCCCAGAAGAATCAATCCGGCTGCTTTCCCCAGGGCAAGATCTGCCAGCAGCGCCCGGCTGATTTCCAACAGGATCCCGCCCACCAATCCACCTACCAGTCCCCCCAATCCACCTTTCCAAAGCTGGGAGCCACCGGTTATGGAGGTGGCAAAACCCACCAAAAGACCGAAGATTGCCCAACCTAATGGACGACTCCAACTCTCGCCGCCGACTGCTAGAAAGAGAGTTTCTGCGAGGGGTAAAGCGATGGCACCTCCCAAAGCGCCCAGCAGGAAGGTGATCCCTCCCTTTTTTAAGGCGGCTCCCCAGGATTGTTCGAGCAGCCCCTGTCCAATGCCGATGCCCAGACCGATCAGCCCCCCGATCAAAGCTCCTGCGATGGCTTCACTTAACAAAAAGCTTTCGGTGAATGAAAGCCCCAATAAGTTGCTGAGCTGCCATCCAAGTAATCCGCCGATGGCTCCGGTTATCCCTAATGTATAAAAACGGTATGTTCTTTTCATATTACCAATACCTCCATTTCAGGATTGGTTAGATCCAGTTTAGGTTTCAGGTTTTTCCAGAAAACCTTGCTTTTTTTCTCATGGTTGATCAATTCATAGAATCCAAAATAGCTGCGAGTGTCCAATTTATTGTTCTTCTGCCGGATGAAAAAGCCACCGGCTGCAGTGAACGGTTCCACTACCAGTGCAACCTGCCAGGGTTTCGGGAAAAAATTTTTATGCAGCCACTCATCCCAGGAAGAGAAGAACACACCCATTCTGGGATGGGTATGGTACCAACCCACCAGCTGTTTATCGGGATGATAATGCTCCAAAAATTCAAACAACGCGATCTGGCTGTCGCTGGTGAAGGTGAGGTGGGCAGCTCCATGATTGGTATAGGGAGCCGCCAGAATGGTATCTATGACCAGAAATTGCTGCTGGAGGGTCGCATCATAACAGTACTTCCCTGCCATCCATCCCCCCACTTCATTATCCAGATCACTCCCGGCATGCGCGCATACCCGGATATAGGCATTTTGGGTCATGAAGACTTTAACCAGAGGAGTGAGCACATCCTCAATATTCTCGTGCGGAGCCCATTCCAGGGCATGATGAATGGGCATTCGAGTTCTGCGAGGAGGTTCTTCCGGGTCGGGATGGATGCGTGGCTTGATATCCAAAGATGTTCCTTTGTCTGTAAAGACGAAAATAAGTAGTATGTATTTATCCTGCGGTAATATCTGCGGTGATCATGAGTCGATCATCGTCAGGTATGCCAGCGGATTCGAGAGTCTCGTCTTCCTTTAATTCACGACCCAGTGCTTTGCTATCCAGGCGGTAACTGACCGGACGCCCGTCCGGACCGACGGTCGGCAGTTCCAGGGTTGTGGCTAATTCGGGCAACAAGTCTTTGATTTCCACATCATCCGGTACTTCTGCATTGCGTGAACCACCAGAAGGTAAAACCAGGGTTACATTTTTGTCGGACATTTTCTTCTCCTTTTTATTTCAATTTGATTTTTGGCTTGGCCGTTTTAATCTGCGTTTTCTTTTCTATTTTGATGCGTTCAGGACGCAGTAATTCCCGTTCATCCACCGGAAAAGCTCCATGATGGGTTTTTCGATATCCCTGGCACCACTTAGCAGCTTCCATATCCCAGGGGAAGGGTGGTTTTTTGGGGTCATCGTGATAATTCTTGTATTGCACCATTTCACCCAGCATGATCACCAGACGATCCAAAGAGCGGCTGGCAGACCACCAGGCGGCATCAATGCACACACTACCGTTGGCATGGTTGATATTGGGATGCCAGATAGGAGTCAACCACTTCATGCCCGGCCAGCGTTGGGGATACTGGTTGTGAAGGTAGATTTCGACTTCATGCTTATTCCCAAATTTTGGATTTCCTTTTTTATCGATTCCGATGATGCCTTTGCATTTATATGTAACAATATATTTCTCCGGAGGAAGATTCCCGGTTGTTTTTTCTGCCTTGACCGATATCAGGTCACTGCGGGCATTGATCTCCTGGATCAGTTCAAAATCTTTCTTTAGACGGCGCATACGGGGGCTGGAAGATACCGAAACTGCGCCCGCTGTAATGTCTGTGGTGATCATCAATCGATCGTCCGCGGGTATGCCTACCTGGTGCAGGGTTTCATTTTCCCGCAGTTCTCTCCCCAGGGCTTTACTATCCATGCGGTAGCCGAGGGGGCGCCCGTCGGGACCAACTGTGGGCAGCTTTAATAATGATGTTAATTCTGCCAGCAAATCACCCACGGGCACGTCGTCTGGCATATCCGCTTTGCGCGCCCCTCCGCTAGGTAATACGAGTGTTACTGAAATATCCGGCATGCATTCCTCCTGAGCAGTTCTTTATAGCGCGTGTTTATGGGCGATCTGGCATGATCCGGTTACATCCCAGCAATCTTTATGATGCCAGGTGCCACAATCCGGACAGATCACTACTCCACGCGGATCGTTCTTTTTCACTTCCTCCAGACAATAAGGGCAGCGATGTTCCTCCGTGCCGACCAGTTTTACATCCTGCGCATGACTTCGAATGAACCTGGAACGCGATTTGGTTTTCCTGGTCGTTGTTTGTTTAACAGTCGGGCTTTTGGTTGGGACATTGACTTTTACGGATGGCGCGCTGGTTTTTGGTCTGGTACTGGCTGAGACGGTTCTTGGCGATGCTTTTTTCTTTTGAGGAGTTTTCTTGACGGTCGGTTTTAGATCGATCGATGATATTTTTGACTTCCATCGATGAAAATTGCGATCGATACCAGAACGGATCTGGTCAAAAGGCTTGGTCTTCTTTCTCGTTTGTGGTGTTGCCTGGGTAGGTGCGATGACAACTCTCTTCTTTCCGATCAAGGCAATGAACAGACTCACTATTGCCAGTGCCCCAAGTTGTGTGTATTGTCCCACGGACCAACCCGCAACAGGCTGCGTGCTGGTCAGAAAACGATACGGTGCAGAGAAAAACGCGTCCAGTATTACCAGGCTGCCGATGCTCCCAAGCAAACCGAACAGCACTTTCAAGATCGCATATCTCGCAGGGATGGCGAAACGGCAGACCAACCCAACTCCCAAGCCGATACAGAGCAGGATGGTGATACGCGTAAACAACTGCCCTATCTCGGAGGAAGGTGAAAGATAATAGATGATCAAATATCCCGATCCAACCCCAACTGCAACGGTCAGCAATAGAATCAACAAAGCTTGAAGAAATGTGATCTTTGACATTGCCCCTATTCTTTCGGTTCGATTTTGATCTTATGTTCGTGCAGTTTGATCAGTGGTTTATCCTTATTCTCCGGTGGAGAAATCTTGATGGACTGGATATCCCCCAACTTGATAGAGGGTTTCTGGAAGTGATTGAAATGCAATGCGCTCTGCAGATCTCCACTTAATTCATAAAAGGCATATTGATCGGCATTGTAGGCTTTTAGAATATGCAGCTTCGGTATTCCCAAACTGGCAAGTGTACGGTTCAGGTATGGTTCATCGCCGGTGATCAAATGCGTCATCTCGGTTTCCCGCAGCATGCCACAGGTCGGGCAGTGAGCCCTATTAAACCCCACCTGGGATATGGGTTGCAATATATCTTCTTTGGTCTGGCAATTGCGACAGTAAAGCGACAGGATGATCTCCTGGTCAAACTCTAATACCGCCTGCGGACCCAGATCGCGCCGGATGATCTTGAGCATGTCATCCAGGGTGGTCGTATCGGCTCTTAATGGCAGTTCGGTGATCTTTCCATAGTTCCAGTGACTTTCGCAATCTTCCACCGGGGTGTAGCTGGTCTTGTGCATCTCATTGGTCATGCCATTGAAATGGATGACCTTGCCGGCTTCCACCGGTTTTTCATGGATCAGTTTCAATGCTTCCTGTGCCTGGATCGATCCGATGATGGAAGCGATGGTCGGAGTGGTGGGTACCTTTCCCAGCAACACATTTTCTCGGGCTAACAGTGGGCAGGAATAGCGGATAGAAAGATCGCGTCTGGCTTGTTCTGTCAGGGTACATTCGAAACAGGCACCCTCACCGGGTACAAAAACCCGTGCTAGCCCAAAGAATTCCTGAATGGCTCCGTCGACCCAGGGTTTGTTCATCCAATAGCAAAACCGGTTTACTGCCAGTCGGGCTTCGCGGTTATCCAGGCAGCCAATGATCACGTCCATACGCCTGAAAACTCCCAATCCCACTTCGGTGGTCACATCGCCATGCAAATATTGCACATGAATATTGGGGTTGATCTCCTTGGCGCGGGCAGCAGCCACCTCAGCCTTTTTACGCCCGGTATCGCTTTCTCTAAAAAGAACGGAACGGGAGAGATTTGCCATTTCGATGGTATCGAAGTCGATGATATACAGATATCCCACGCCCATCAGAACCATGTTTTTGATCACTTCATTCCCCAGTGCCCCTGCCCCCACGATCATCACATGCGCATTTTCGACTTTCTCCCTTTCCCACCATGAGATAAACGAAAAAGTACCTAAGCGGTCTTTTTGCAAATTAGGAATGATCAGTGGCTTTTCCGGATTGACCGGCAGACGTTTGGGTCCTTCGGGAGTTTCCTCCGGAAAGCCTGTTTCCCCCCCATCTAAAGAAATCCTTTGTCCATTATCCTTCTTTGCGATTTCATGTACCTTGAGCAGATTCTCTTCATTGAGCTCTGCGATGAATGAACCAACGCCGTGGCGTACTTCAATGATGCCGCTATCTTCGAGGGTCTTTAAAGCCTCGCGCAGGGTAGTACGGCTGACGCCAAATTGTTTGACCAGATCGCGTTCGGCAGGGAGCTGGTAACCGCTGTGGTACACTCCGTCAAGGATCATACTGGCTAATTTCCCTGCGACGATCTCGGATAAGGGTGGGCGTGAAATTGTATCCATAAACACCTCAGTGCAGTGGTATATTGGTCATACCACTGCACCATAGTATAGATGCTTTTGGGAGGAATGTCAATATTGGTGTGAAAAAATGAGCTTGAAAAGCATGAAAACCAGCCGGCTGTTCCAGGGAAAGAGCATTTATTTAACGGATGCTAAGAAAATGTTTATAAGATCATGGTCGAATCCGGCGGTATAATCTACCCGTTGGAAATCCTTATTAAATGGAGGTCTTCATGCTCCGTGTGACAAAAATGATTGGAATATTGGTAATCATTTCAGGAGTTCTGTTCCTGACATCTTGTTCTTTGATCGAACCAAAAGTTGTGGAAGCCACAGTGCTGGTTCCGCAGACGGTAGTCGTTACGGAGGTTGTTGAAAAAGTCGTGACAGCCACTCCGGCACCGGCTACCATCACTCCTCTGACGACACCGGTTACCACTCAAACCACTTCCACTTCGGTATCCGAACCCGGTGCGGCTACCCCTTCTGCCTATGTCGATCAGACCAGCACCGGTTTAACTGCCAATGGTGAAATGCTCAATGGGTTGAGCGGTTGGTGTATGCCGCTTGGATCCACCGGTCCGGGCGACACGGATTATGGCAGATATGGCATGCCGGCCAATGGCAGACCCGGAAAAGTTGAGAATGGTGCAAATGTGATGCATATTCCCGGTGAGTACTGCACACTGGTATTCGAGTTCTCCTCCCCCATTGGCAGTGGTGGAAATGTGGAAGTAAAACAGATCCATAATAACCAGACCTTCTACGAAGTTGATCTCGTTCCTTCAGCGGCTAATCCTAATATTGGTTATGCTCATCTGTATCATAGTTATGTCATTAACCCGCCTCTGTGGGGTGTTTCCTATTTGATCGAAGCAGTTGACGGAAATGGTTCTGCCCGGTGGAGTGGCGAAGTGCTGTTCCAAAAAACTGACCCCGGATTATGTTGGGATGGTTCTACTCCTGATCCGGTGACCATGTGGTGCCCGAAATATGATTGGTAGCGTTTCTACCCCCGGAAACTCCGGGGGTTATTTTTTATATTAATGGATATCTGATACTTGAATCATTGTCCATAAAATCATGGGATGGTAAACTTACACGCGAGGTAAAAACATGAGAGTAATCTATCCATTTACGGCCATAGTAGGACAAGAGCGCATGAAACGCGCTTTGATCTTAAACGCAGTAGATACCCGTATTGGCGGGGTTTTGATCCGTGGTGAACGCGGGACTGCCAAGTCAACCGCTGCCCGGGCGCTTGCGGCACTGCTCCCTCAGGTGCGTGTAGTGAGTGATTGCCGTTTTGCCTGCGATCCGGATAAACCAAATACCTGGTGCACCGAATGCCGTGAAAGAGTAGAGGCTGGAGAAAAATTACCCACCAAAATTGTTCGTACTCCCTTCATCGATCTGCCGGTATCTGCGACGGAAGATCGCGTGGTCGGAACACTGGATATTGAAAAAGCTATTCGCAAAGGCGAACGGCGTTTTGAACCCGGAATTTTAGCTTCGGCGAACCGTGGATTACTCTATATCGATGAGGTAAACCTGCTGGATGACCATGTGGTCGATATCCTGCTTGATTCGGCTGCCATGGGCATGAACATCGTTGAAAGGGAAGGTATCTCTTTCAGCCATCCCGCTCGTTTTATCCTGGTGGGCACCATGAACCCGGAAGAAGGGGAATTGCGCCCGCAATTATTGGATCGCTTCGGTTTGTCTGTTGAAATTCATGGCATCCGTTCTTCACGCGAACGGGTTGAGATCATGCAGCGCCACCTGGCATTCGAGCAGAATGCCGAACGGTTTAGAGATGAATGGCTGACGAACGAAGAAGAACTATCACAAAAGATCGATGAAGCTCGTCGTATTGTAGATGAGGTCAGTTATAGCAATCGTGACCTCCTTTCGATCGCCAGTTTAACTTCTTCCATGAATGTAGAAGGGCATCGTGCTGATCTGGTCATTTTAAAAGCTGCCAGAGCACTGGCAGCTTTCGAAGGTCGCAAAAAGATCAATGAACTGGATATTGCCCTGGTGGCAGAATTGGCACTCTTGCATCGTATGAAAGGTGGACCGATGCAAATGAGTGAAATGGATGCCGATGAATTGCACGAAAAAATCGAAAAGCTGGTCGGTTATAAAGAACCCGGTGAAAACGAGGACGAACAGGGCTCGCCTTCAGAGAAAATGGAGACCCCCCCAAAAAAAGTATGACCGGGGAGGAGATAACGGAACCTGTTTCTGACGGCGACGAAATGCCGGTTCCTCCCCAAAAAGTGTTCGACCAGTACAATGCCAATTGGTGGGAAGGTGGTCAAAGGATTCGGATCGGAGAATCCTTCACTCCCCGGCGCCTGGATACTCCCCTTGATAAATTGGTACGCCGTTATGGCGGACGCCGTTCGCGGACGCAAACTTCGCGTCATCGCGGGCGTTATATTCAGGCAAAACCAGCCAATGGAGATCTGAGTGATATCGCTTTTGATGCCACCATACGGGCGGCTGCTCCGTTTCAAAACCAACGCAAGGATGAAGCGGCAGATGTGGCGTTTCATGTCCATACTGGCGATTTCATGAAAAAAGTACGTGTCCGCCGGGCAGCCAATCTGATTCTTTTTCTGGTAGATGCTTCGTGGTCGATGGCAGTGGCAGAGCGGATGAGTGCTACCAAAGGCGCTATTGTCTCATTGCTGACGGATGCGTATCAACGGCGGGATAAAGTCGGGTTGATCGTTTTTCAAAAGGATCGTGCCACTCTCATCCTTCCCCCTACCAATTCGATCCAGCTGGCGCAACGCGCTTTAAAGAACATTCCGGTAGGTGGAAAAACGCCCCTTTCTGCAGGACTGACCCTGGCGTATGAAGTGATCAAACGTGAATTGATGATCCATCCTGACGTCAAACCGATTTTGATCGTGATGACCGACGGTGCCGGAAATGTCGCGATGGGTTCATATGCCCCACTGGAAGAGGCATATCAGATTGCGGACAAAATCGCCCACGAAGAAATTCACAGCGTAGTCATCAATATGGAAGCGGAAACTTACGATCAGGGTCTGGCTTACGAACTTGCCAATCGGTTGGATTCCCCCTGCCTGACGATCACGGAATTAAAAGCAGAGCAGCTTTATATGGCGGTCAGACAGGTTCGTGATGATCTTCAGCGTAATAATGTTTGAAGCCAATATTCGGTTCTAGCTTTGATCATTTTCTGGGTTATAATGCCTTCCTTTGTGCGAAGGAAGGCATTGTAAACTCTTCTTCTCGTATATATTTAGCTGTTACAATAGGAATCTAGTGTATGAATAAGAAAAGCTCATACTTTGATCAGTTTTGGATAAGGGTCTTTGTGGCTGCATTTATGCTGGTTTTTACGTTATTTGCAGGCTGCAGTGGCGAATCGATCCTGAACACCGTTTTTCCCTCTGATACGGAAACCCCTGTCGCGGGCTTGACGGATACAAGCGGGCCATCCCTCGAAACTCCAACCACGCCAGAAGAGGCTATGTCTGAGGCTACTCCTGTGGTACAGGAAACGGCGGATGCAACTCAGGATTTTACTATCGAACGGAATGAGTTGGTGATCTGGGTCCCCGATAAATTTTCGATTCTGGATGAATCCCCTGCATCACTATTGTTACGGCAGCACATTGAAGATTTTGAGCGGCAGAATCCGGGTGTGGTTGTTACGGTGAGGGTGAAGGCATCCAGTGGAACCGGGGGTATTCTGGATAGTTTAAAGAACACGAAAATTGCAGCTTCTGCAGCACTTCCCCAGCTGGTTTTGCTTCCTTCCATCGATTTACCGGATGCGATGGCTCAACAGTTGATCTTGCCGGTAGAAGATTTTTCATCGCATAATAACCCTTCGACTTATTTCGATTATGCGCAGGAGATGGCAGAGGTGAATGGTGTTCCTTATGGTTTTCCATTTGTCGGTGATGCATTGGTCGGTATTGCATCTGCAAATATCGGTGAGGAAAACTTTACATCCTGGGAGGATATTAGAGCAGAAAAAGAACCTTTATATTTTGCTGCCAATAACCCCCAGGCATCTCTGATCATCTCTCAATACCTGTCAACCGGGGGATCCCTGGAGGATGATCAGGGGCACGCTTCATTTTCGACCGATGCTCTGATGACTGTCCTGGATGCTTTTGAGCAGAATACGCGTAATAGCATCTTTACAGAAGATTTCGTGACTCTCAATACCAGCGAAGATGTATGGTCCCTATTCGAGAACGAGGATGCAGACTGGGTTATTAATTGGGCTTCCAGGGCTTTGCAAAGTGATCTTCCAGATCTGCTGATCTTTCAATTACCATCTTTGAGCACGGAAGCCTATGTGTCAGCCAATGGTTGGGCTTGGGCAGTGGTAAATTCGGAAGAATTGATGAATGATACCCTGTCTGCATTTATCACTTTCATGAACGATCCCGAGTTTCTGGCACAGTATAGTCAGGTTGCCGGTTACTTGCCTGTCATGCCGGATAGTCTATCCTTATATGAAGATGATGGGTCGTTAAACCGGTTGAGTAATATTCTATTGGCAGCCCATACATATTCAAGAAATGACCTTATACTTGAGTTGGGTCCAATATTCCGTGATGCGACATTGAGTGTATTAAGCCAGGATTTCACCTTGGAGGAAATCGTTGAGACTGCACAGTCACAGATTGAGGCGCTACAGGCAAAATGAAAGACGAAACTGATAAAACTAAACGAAACTGGTTTAATCTTACGAATATTATTATTGCGTTAGCCTTATTATCTTTGTTGGTTATCACTATTTGGAATCAATCTATTTCTGAGAAGATGTTTCTGAAGGACGAAACCGAATTAATCACAGAAAGTGTTCCAACAGAAACACCGGTTGAATTAACTCCCATTCCATCAGAATTTTATAGCAAACCAACAGACACATCGGGGATCATTTGGGGTTCGGTCGTACTATTGGTAATCATTTTCGGCAGCGCCTACTGGAAAAGCAGGACGCTGAAATAGACAAGCAATTATCAAAAAAGGTTTTCATATTGAACTGCACCCCAAAAGTTGGACAGAAAAACCAACAGAAAGGGTGCAGTTTACAAATGACAAAATACAGTGTAGAAGAACGGTTAGCAGCAGCACAGGAAGTTGAAGCAGGGGAAAGCATTGCAAGTATAGCCAAGCGATTTCAGATGAGTTGCGGAGTAGTAAGTCGAAGCTGGCAGCTATATCACGAACATGGCCGGGGAGGATTACAAAGCCACGCCTATAACTGGACAGCGGAGCAAAAATACCAAGTATTGCAGTACATGCAAGAGAATCACTTATCGTGTCAAGAAACGGGGATACAATTGGGGATAAGTGGGTCATCAACAATATGGCAATGGGAGCAAAGATACTTGAAAAAAGGGATTGAGGGATTAGAAGACAAGAAGCAGGGCAGAAAACCAAGGACACGGAAGCCTAAACCGCCCAAGACCAGATTAGAAGAGCTGGAAGAAGAGAATCTATATCTACGGGCGGAGAATGAATACCTAAAAAAATTGAACGCCTTGGTTGCAGAGCGGGAGAAGCGCGAAAGAGGGAACGAGTAATTGTTGTCTCTGAACTAAGGCAAAGATATCCTTTAGCAATGCTTCTGACCATAGCGCGGATCCCCAGGAGCAGTTATTACTATCACCTGAAGCATCTCCATGAACCCCAGAAGCACCTCAAAGAGCGTGAGGTGATCCGGAATATCTGCGTTGAGAACAAAGGTCGATATGGCTACCGGCGAGTCACACTCGCATTGAGACAGCAGGGATTTTGTACCAATCACAAGTTGGTCATGAAACTCATGCAACAGGAATATCTCACCTGTAGATTGCGGAAAAAGAAATACCGTTCCTATCGAGGTGAGGTGGGCAAGATCGCCCCCAACATCTTACAGCGTGATTTCAGAGCGCTGAACCCTAATTCAAAATGGGCTACGGACATCACCGAGTTCAACCTATTCGGACAGAAACTCTATCTCTCCCCGATCCTGGACCTCTTCAATAGTGAGATCATCAGTTATTCATTATCCAAAAAACCAAACTTTCATCAGATCACTGAAATGCTCAGGGATGCCTTTCAGAAAATCCCTGATGACAGTCAATTGATCCTGCATTCCGATCAAGGTTGGCAATATCGGATGAGAGTCTATCAAAAGATGCTCAAAGACAAAGGTATCCGGCAGAGTATGTCCAGAAA
>JAAZOK010000173.1 GCA_012797815.1 Chloroflexota bacterium
CAAAATCAAAAATAATGGAGTCATTGATACTGAGCCAGGAGAGGTGTTTCAGGTTTGATATACCCGCCAGGCTTTCCAGTTTGCTGTTGGGGATGTGCAGTGTTTGCAGATTCGGCATATCGCAGGTGCATAATTCAGCGAAGCCCTTATAAGAGATGTCGTACATGGATAAGAAACTGAGCGTTTTGATATTGCCCAAGGGTGTCAGGCTCTCATAGCTCGCGTAATCCAAACTGAGGTTGGTAAGTTGGCGCATCTCTCCCAGCGGTGCAAGGTCTGCCAGTTGGTTGCAGGAGAGATCGAGCACCTTGATGGGAAGGTCTGCTAACGGAGCGAGATCGGTGAAGCGCTGGAAGATCAAATTGACATGTTCTAAATTCCTGAAATACGCCAGATCTGAAATATCCGTGATGCTGCCGTGCTCGAAGAAGAAGACCGGCTGGCTTTCTTTTTTATACACCATTAGACGTTCCTTGCCCTTGGAGCAAGCCAGATATTGTTCGCCATATGCGTCGGCGAAGAATCGCAGTTCGGTGACTGCACGGGTGTGTTTTAATTCCAATTGCCTGTCTTCGGGAAGCCCCAATTTTTCGCAGGCTGCCCGGCGAAAAAGATCACAGGTAAAATGCAGCGCTCCTGCGGGTGGTGGGCCTGGGGTGGGGGATGTTTTTATAGACACTTGCGGTTTTTGGAAGTCCGCTTCGGGTGGTTTGGTTTTTGGAGCCTCCGGTTGCGGTGCTTGTTTTTTGAAAACGCTCTGGAAAGAATACAGATATTTTCTTCGGAAGGTATCCTCATCCAATAAATATCTGCGGATGTCTTGTTTGGATCCGATCTGTAACTGTAATCCGGGCGTCAATGTTGTTTCGCATAGATAAACAGCGATGAAGGGTAATTTCTTCGCCAATGCGAAGTTGATTTCATTGCGCACGTTCTCGGATGCAACCGAGTTGGGCGAAATGAATACCACAAACAGGCTGCTGCCATTCAGGGCGTTTGCAATTTCCTCCGGCCACTCGATGCCGGGTTCGATGCCCTCGTCGTACCACACGTTGTATTCTTGTTCGTGAAACTGCCCGATGATGGGGTAGACCGTGGGGCTGTCTAAATGCGAGTAACTGATGAACATATAGGGGGCATCACCCTTATATGCTGTGAAGGGCAGGTTGGAAGCGGATAATTTGGCAACCGGGTTGTTAGATGGGCTGGTATTTTCCATACTTTCTCCTTGCTTCGATGAACCTGTTATGGTTAGGCTTTAACTACTTTCATACCAGCCATTTCTGCCAGCTTGACCACATTTCTGGCAGTGTCGCGATCGTAATCTTGATAATCTCCGGAAAGCTCATCCCAGGGTACCAGACAGTTGTGTTTTTTCGTCGCATCATCCCGCACGGGATCGTAAGTCCAGCCGTCCCTGAGCTTTCCCTGCATCCAATCGTCATGCTCCATGATGGCGTAGGCATCGACGTCATCCTCGTCCAGTTTGGATATTGCCAGGCCCTCGGCATCTTTATCGACCAGCATATACCCGATCTTCTGTAACTTCTTGCCGATGTTCATGGCCTGGCGCAGGTTGGAATACCGGGCTGATTCGTCCAGGTCTTCGAACTTTTCTGCCACTTTGATGGGTTGTTTTTTCTTTTTGCGTTCCGCAATATAGTCATTATGAATGGCTTTCGCCAGGATCTCCATGTTTTCCAGAATGGGACGTGGCACCAGCTTGTCTTCCCGCGCCTCTTTGAAAATGATCTCCAGCGTATCACATTCGATCTTCAACCCGTCGCTGAAGATGGCTTTGATGTTCAGCAGTTGGTTGAACAGCTCGTTCTTATCCTGGATGAATTTCTTCGAAAAAGTGCCTTTGCCTGCCAGATAGGTGATCCCAAAGCTCTTTTCATCGATATTGATCTTTGCCGAAACTGCCTGTGTGCGTGTCTTGTCGATGCGACCGTATCCCACCCGGTTCCAATCCTGCATTTCATCACAGAACATCAGCAGGTAAGCGATCGGGTGGCTTTGGGGCTCCATTGCTCCGCACTCCAGCGCTTTTTGGCATACGTTGCGATAGTAATTGTGCAGCAGGATGGCGCTGGCGCTGTCTACGATGGCATTGTAGAAACGCATGGGGTTCATGCTGGTCTTTTGGATCAGGTAGCCGTACCATTTCAATACGATGATGGCACTGTAAAAGCCGTGGTCGATGAAACCCAGTTTTGCCATGTCGACCACGAAGGTATCCAGTTTGTCTTTGATGCTGTCCATCGGAATCCCCAGCGATAGGTGGATCTTCTGCGCCAGCAGATCGATGGGTTGTAAGAGATCGACATAAACGCTGCTTTCATTTTGTTGGTAGAAATCTTTGATGAAAACCTTTTTGGGGGTCACTTCTGCCACCGAATTCAAGCGCCGGAAGTTTTGAAATTCCAGGTGTGCTTTGATCTTTCCCTTGCTGTCATCATGATCGGCATTGGTGGCAAATTCCAGAAAACTCTCGATCTGCTTGCCGATGATCTCGATGGGGTAGCCGACATCGTGGAAAAGTGCTGCGATTCCCCAACGGAACAGGAATTCTTCATGTTCGTTCGGGTAGTTTTCCGGAAATTTCTTCTTATCAATATTGGTTTTTTTGAAAGCAGCCCGGTACCGAGAGTTTTGGGAGTAGATGCACAGCCCCAGGATGAAAACGTTCACGGAATGGACGTAATGGTCGCGTTGTTTATCGATCAGGGTGGCAGCACGTTCTTCGTAGGCACTTAAGACGTCCAGCAGATCGATGAAGGTGCTTTTAGAACCTTCCAATACGATCCGGTAGGTGCTGAAAAAGATATCATACACCGTTGCGGCATTTTCTTTGGTCTCATCGTCCAGGAAGGTGAGTAGCGCCATCTTGATGGCATTGGTGAAACGCTGCTCTGCTTCCGTCTTTTTTGCCGAATTAAGAAGCGTGAAAAAATCTTGAACGTAATTATGGAGTGTTTTCATTTTGTATTAACCTTTTTCAAGATGTTTTGAGGAATAATAAATTTAAAGATCACGAAACTGCTTACATGTAGATGCGGTAAGCCATTTCATCCCTCCCTATAGATTTTACACTTTCTTTTGGAAAAACCCTATACCTGCGGGGCAAAAAAGAGAAAAATCAGGTTGGGGTCGCCGTTTGTTCCTGCGGGTGAAGGCAAGAGAGTCAGTACCTACAGGGGGACATTGCAGCAACATCTGAAAATACTGACTCTTGAAATAACCGCGCCATCAATAGCTCGTTGAAATTTCCACCGAGATCGGTTTTATGACCAGACCAATCTACTGGTTTTCTGCCATCGGTGTTTGACGATTGTTGAACCACGCAAACAGTAAGAATGCAGTCTGCAACACGCTGGCGAGCAGTACGATCCACAGGATCTCCATATATCCTCCGAGCACGGTGAATAGAATATCTGAAAGATGTAGTGCGGTGGGAACGATGAATATGGGGAGATCGTTCACGGTGAAACGGCTGGTCATTTTTCCCCGCCATAAGAAAATCAAAAGGACGCAGGGAACGAGAAGGTGGAATGCGAGCATTACCCACTCAATGGACTGCCCTTTCTGGAAGAAAGGTCCCATCCAGAGCAGAAAGTTGGAGAGCGGGCTGATCATGAGCAGTAGCGATGCTATCATGCTGATCATTGGGTAGAGATAGCCGACCAGCGGGCGAAAACCGGATTTTTTATACCACCATCGTCCAATTAATAAACAGATCGTTGCATAGAGCATGATCAACATCCAGCCCGGAAAATTGAAAACCGGTATTCGCAGGATGTTGGCATCGCTGGCAGGATTGATCAACCAGTTCCAGCGTCCCGAGGTTACTTCACCAACGGTGTGTATCTGTCGTATTGCCAGTGGATCAAGCGAGAAATCCTGCATCATTCCGAACAGCCCGATGATGGGCGCCCATACCCATTGGGGTACCCGTGTTTTTTCCAGGAACCAGATCCCGGTGATCAAAACACAGGCTTCGATTAACGGCACAGAGGCAGGCACAAACCCGATCATCACCAGAGAACGACCGTACGAATATAGTCCCATGACAATGGCGGCATTTTCGTATATGGAAGCGTATAGGAATACGAAAGCCGCCATTTCCAAAATGACGACCGCTGGATGCTTTTCACGGCGAATGATGAATACCAGTACAAAAAGGGTTAGGAGTATCGCGAAAATGTCCTGGATCAGCCAATCACTGGGGAAAGGTTCGAGAAAGATGTAGTCGAGGATGGTCTTCATTTTGAATTTCTCCTATAATACAAGATGATCGACATTATGTCGATTATCTGGATTATAATAAAAATGGAGCTAATTTTCTCAACACCAACGTTGGTTTTGTCTATCAGGGAAATGCCAAAAATGAATGTATCTGAATCTGATCCGCGTTCCGTCCGAACTCGTACTTTATTAAGAACGGCCTTGATCAGGCTTGCGGCTGAAAGGGTCTATGATAGTTTAAGCATCAAGGATGTCACCAGCGAAGCGGGGATCAATCGCACTACTTTTTACCTGCATTATTCGGGGTTACATGAATTGCTCGCTGATTGTGCCCACATGTTATTTGAACAAATGCGCACAAAAATTTATGCCAATAAAACCGCCTCGCTGGAAAGGAATTCGACTTCCCTGGTGCCGTTTGTGCAAAGTGTCTTTCAACATCTGGAACAATACGAGAGATTTTATCGAGCCATGCTTGGAAAGTTTGGTAATCCGCTTTTCCGGGAATTATTTCAGGAATTATTGTCTGAACTTATCTTTGAACCAATGACCACACAAAGGATCGATTACGCTTCCAATCCACGGCTTGAGATGAATTTGCGTTTTTTCTGTTCAGGTTTTACGGGGATTGCAGTGTGGTGGTTGGAGAATGACAAACCCATTTCAGCCGAAGAGGCCTCCCATTACATCACCTCCGACATTTTGCCCGATTATCTCCGCCTGATGAGTGTGTAGGGCACATTTATGTTCCGTAGTGACTTTGACCACCTTGCTTCTTTATCGAAAAAAGATAGATTAAGTTGATCCTTTATATAAATGCACCTACCGATTTCTCAACAGAGGTAAACCGATCTATTCTCCCCGAGGTAGCAGGATATGGAAGCCGGTGCCATATTTGGGTCAACGACCGGATTTTTTATCTTGTTTCATCAGATCACGGCAGCGTTTCTGATTGAAGCCCAGGAATGAAGCATTACCAGAATCGTTCAATTTATCTGACTGATCATAGCATTGAATGGCGGTTTTATAATCTTTGCGCGTTTCAGCGATCATGCCCA
>JAAZOK010000051.1 GCA_012797815.1 Chloroflexota bacterium
TTCCGCAATCCAGGCTCGATCGATGCTGAATCCTGCATGCTCTGCATCACTGATTACCCGGTCAAGCACCCCATCCGATTCGATCACATCTCCCAAACCACGCATTGCCTGATCTTCCTGAATATCAGAAAGCGCGCCGGTCCGGGTATAGTCAATTGTAACGGCTACCACGGCCCTGGTTTCATAAACCGGCTGCTGGAATTTACTGATCCCCATTCCGACCAATCCACCTACGATCATCAGGAGCACTAAACGTTTCCACCCAGCCAATGTTTTCTTTAGAAAATCAAGGAGCACGAAACCTTTATTTGAATCCATTTTTTACCTCGTTATAAAGAACTGCATGCCGAAATCAATGTGCACTGAAATTCAAAATGATCAAATTCTCGTTGCATTCAGCAGAAGTGTCAAAATAAACCCGATCCGATAATACATTACCGTTCAAGTCGAGAAGCTGAATGGAAAAGATCCCGCTTGTATCCGCCGCAATAGAGGACAGGATCGCTTCAAATCCCCCCGGACCATATTTATAGCCTTCAGCCGTCCCGGTCAATACGACTTTTTCATACTGTTGACCCTGGATAACACCGCGAACCCAGACAACGATATTGATCAATGGATTACCGCCAGAGCCAAACACCTGCCCACCAATCCCCATCCAGTTACAGCCAGCATCCGGGTATCCAAAATTTGCCAGATAGACCGGTGCCCCATTTTGTAAAATGTAGGGGTATGGTGTGGGGGTAGGAGTGCTGGTCGGGGTGGCAGTTTTTGTAGGTGTGAATGAGGGAGTCAGTGTCAGAGTTTTCGTGGCGGTTAAAGTCGGTGTGTAAGTGCTGGGAATGGTCGCTGTAGCTGACGGAATGACAGTGCCGGTGGTTGTAGCGGTGAATGTTGCCGTTGCCGTATTCGTTGTAGCCGGGTCGATGGTTGCCGATGCATTCAATTGGAGCGTGCTACTGGGTTGTTCCTGCGCAGTCGCAGTTTCCTGCACCGGCACTGGGGTACCGGTCGGCATCTCTTCCAATGTGATACAGGAAGAGAATAGAAGGACCATCATTGATAACAGAAAAAAAAGCTTTTTCATCACTTATTCCTCCGGTAGTTCCCCGCTGGTATATAATCGCAAGCGCTGTACTTGTTCATACACGCCTGGAGGCAGGTAATAACGGTACGGTTTATTCTGATACGACAGTGAGCGGATCTTGTTCGAGGATATTTCTAACAGGGGCGCCTCGATGAATTCAACCTTGCCCTCGATCTCAGGAAGTTGTTCGATCAAGCGCGTAAGGTCGATCGTTTCCCCCGGGCGATGCATCACTCCAATTTTGGAACATTCCGCAATGAATTCGCGTGGTTTATGCCAATTCGGCAGATCATGCAACGAATCCCCTCCCATGATGAACACCAGATCATCCCCCGGGAATTCAGCATGCAGAATGCACATGGTATCCAGTACATAATGTGGACCGGGGCGGTCGATATCCACCCGTGAAAGAGCAAACATAGCATCGCCATCGATGGCGATGCGCACCATTTTAATGCGCTGTGCGATGGGAGTGATAACTTTCCCCAGTTTATGTGGCGGATTGGGGGCAATGACCCATAAAACCTTGTCCAGATGCAGTTGATCAAAAGCCTCCATCGCCAGGATCAAATGCCCAACATGAGGAGGGTCAAAGGTTCCTCCAAAAATACCAAAGCGCATATTATTGGTTTCCTCTATTCATAATCATCAAATTGCTCGGTCCAAACCAGCTCATATTTTCCGATATGGACAATATCGCCTTCTTCAATTTCCAATTCGCGCAAAGCGGCAGTAATCCCAAGCGCCTGCAAGATACGTTGAAAACGCCGGATCGATTCAAAATTTTCCCAGTAGGTCATTTCCGCAGCACGTTCGATAGCAGCGCCATGGATAATAAAACCATCTGCGCTCGTTTCAATCTCAAAAGCCTTTTCATCAACCTCCGCGCGATAAACCGGAATCTCCGTTTTGATCTCTTCCAGCGGGATATTCTGCAATAAATGGTATGCTTCCCAGAGGATTTCCTTCAGATTTTTCTTTTGTATGGTCGAACAAGAGTGTAAAACCACCCTGATCTTCTTAAATTGTTTTTGTAAAGCAGGGTATTTTTCTTCGACTTGCGGCAGATCCATTTTATTCAAAACCACGACCTGCGCTTTCTTTGCCAGGTTGGGATCAAATAAAGCCAATTCACTGTTGATCTGGGTATAATCTGCCATCACATTTTCAGAGGTTCCGTCCAATACATGGATGAGAACCCGCGTACGCTGGACATGGCGTAAAAAAGTATCGCCCAATCCAATACCCATGTGGGCGCCTTCGATCAAGCCCGGTATATCTGCCAATATCAAAGAAATCTCGTCATCCAGAATTGCCACGCCCAGATTGGGCACCAGGGTAGTAAAGGGATAGTCTGCGATCTTAGGCTTGGCATTGGTCACCGCTGCCAGCATGCTCGATTTTCCCGCGTTGGGCATACCGATAATGCCCACATCAGCGATCAGTTTGAGTTCCAGCTTGAGATCCATTTCTTGCGCAGGTTCACCGCGTTCGGCCAGCCGGGGAGCCTGATGCCGCGAGTTGGCGAAACGCGCATTTCCTCTTCCGCCCCTCCCCCCACTGCATAGAATGACCTCATCTCCCTCATGGGCAAGATCCGCCAATACCCGATTCGATGCCAGTTCATAGATGATCGTTCCCGGAGGAACATCAATATAAAGGGTCTGTCCTGATTTTCCGGTCTGGTCTTGATGCCCACCTTTTTTCCCGTCTTCGGCAAAGTAGGTTCGATTATGCTGGAATTTGTAAAGGGTGTTTAAATGTGGATTTACCCGGAAAACAATATCTCCACCACGCCCACCGTTCCCTCCATCGGGACCACCACGGTTGACGAATTTTTCTTTTCGAAAATGCATCATTCCGTCTCCCCCCTTGCCGGAACGTACATGGATCTCAGCTTCATCAACAAACATGGTGCTATTATAACCAAAAAGAGGAGTCCGCTTGTAAGCGGACTCCTCTTCGATTTCCCTATTTATTTTTCGAATTTCTTCTTAAGAATATCTTCAAGCGTAGGTTGCCCAATTTCCTGTAATTCATAGCGCACGCGCTGCATGGGCTTGTTCACTTTGATGATGCGAGTAAGGTCAATGGGAGTAGCGGAGATGACCATATCCACATCAGAAGCATTGATGGTTTTTTCAAGGTCTTTAACCATATCATTCCCATACCCCATGGCAGGCAAGATCGTTCCGGTATCCGGATATTTTTGATAGGTCGCTTTGATAGAGCCAACCGCGAACGGGCGCGGATCCACGATCTCCTTGGCGCCAAAGCGACGGGCTGCCACCCAACCCGCACCGTATGCCATACCACCATGGGTCAGGGTGGGACCGTCTTCTATTACCAACACACGTTTCCCTTGAATACCTTGCGGATCATCAACAAACAAAGGCGATGCACCTTCGATGATCGTTGCGGTTGGATTGATCGAACGTAAATTTTCACGAACCGTGATGACATTTTCCGGCGCAGCAGTATCGACCTTATTGATCACAAATACATCTGCCAGGTAAAGATTGGTCTCCCCAGGGTAATACTTCAATTCATGCCCCGGTCGGTGGGGATCAGCAACCACGATGGAAAGATCCGGTTTATAGAACGAGATATCATTATTCCCACCATCCCACAAAATGACGTCCACTTCTTTCTCAGCTTCACGCAGAATGGCTTCATAATCAACACCTGCGAATACCAGCACTCCGTTATCGATATGGGGCTCGTATTCCTCGCGTTCTTCAATGGTGCATTCATGCTTATCCAGATCGGCATAGGTTGCGAAACGCTGAACTTTCTGTTTTACCAGATCGCCATAGGGCATGGGGTGCCGGATGGCAGCCACTTTGTAACCCAGATCGATCATGATCTGAGATACACGCCGGGTGGTCTGGCTTTTTCCGCTGCCGGTACGGACGGCACAAACGGAAATAACCGGTTTATCAGATTTCAATTGGGTAGCTTTGGCACCCATCAACCGGAAATCAGCACCACAAGCATTCACCAGTGATGCTTTATGCATCACATATTCATGCGGTACATCGCTGTATGCGAACACAACCTGGTCCACATCATTTTCTTCGATGAGTTGGGGAAGCTCGCTTTCAGGGTAGATCGGAATCCCATTGGGATACAAGGAACCGGATAATTCCCTGGGATATTTTCTTCCCTCGATATTTGGAATTTGCGTAGCCGTAAAAGCTACCACTTCGTAGGCTTCATTGTCCCGGAAATATACATTGAAATTGTGGAAGTCCCTCCCCGCTGCTCCCATGATGATTGTTCGCGTTTTTCGCATACAACTCTCTCCTTTTATTTGAATTTACATAATTTCGGGAACTTCAATACCCAGTAACTTAAGACTATTAATAATAGTCTGTTTTGTAGCTGCCACAAGTCTTAATCGGAATGTACGAACCTCATTTTCAGCCGTAAGCACCGGACAGTGGGTATAGAAATCGTTGAAGGCTTTCGCCAAGTCATAAGCATAATTGGTGATCTGTAAAGGACGAAGCTCGTGAGCGGCTTTTTCCACTTCCTGTGGGAAACGCGAAAGCAGGTCGACCAGCGCGACTTCTCTTTCGTCCAGCTCAAAATCGATATCCACGGGAGCGGGGATCTTGAACGCTTCCTTTCGTAAAATGCTATTGGCTCGTACGGCAGCATACTGGATATAGGGCGCCGCCTGTCCATTCACATCCAATGCAGATTCCCAATCGAAAGTCACGATCCTGGTATTATCGCGAGACAACAACGAATACTTGATCGATCCAAGTGCGATCATCCTGGCGATCATCAATTTCTTTTCGGTGTCCAGTTCGGGATTCTTTTGATCCACAATGAGCATGGCACGTTTCTCCGCCTCATGGATCAGGTCTTCCAGCAACACCACCGTACCCTCGCGTGAAGCGAGGGTCACGTTCCCGGGTAAATTGACGATCTCATATGCCAGATGCTGGCAGCGTTTTGCCCATTCATATCCCATCAATTCCAGCACCTTGAAGATCTGTTTGAGATAAAGGGACTGCCGCACATCCACCACATAGATCGAGCGGTCCAAATGGAATTCTTCAAATTTCTTCACCGCCAGGGGCAGGTCTTTGGTAGCATAAAGGGAAGTGCCATCAGAGCGCAGCAAGACTAAAACACGATATTCTTCTTTGGTTCCCAGGATGGCATCCAGGTCGATGATGACCGCTCCCTGCGGTCTTTCGTCCTGCGCCAATCCCTGCTCGATCAGGCGCTCGACAAATTCTTTTCCCTCATGTTCCACTTCACTCTCAAAATAGAGCTTGTCGAAATGAATACCCAGGGTATCATACAATTGTTCAAAGGCATCCAGAGACCATTGGCGGGTCTCCCGCCACAGCGCTTCGATTTCCGGGTCGTGATTATCCCAGGCTTTGAAATAACGACGGATGGCGTCTTCATTTTCTTCTGATTCTTCACGCCTTTTTACTGCTTCCGCGTAAAGATTCCCGATCCAGTTGGTGGTATTTTCTGAGGGTGGTTTTTCGCCCTCGTGAAAATTTTCATAATTCCACAACCAGGTGATCACATGCAGCCCAATATCTCCCAGATAATTAGCACGGATGACCTCATTGCCGTCGAATTCCAGAATATTGGAAACGGACGCGCCTAACACCATATTGCGCAAGTGCCCGACGTGAAATGCTTTATGGGTATTGGGTTGGGAAAATTCCACCATGACACGTTCGTGTTTGGCTGGGGCTGATCCGAATTTATCTTTTTCGTCCAGCACCTGATCGACCACCATAGCTGAAAAACGTTTTGAGTCAAAGTAGAGGTTGAGATATCCTTTTACCGCCTCACATTTTTCAAAATCTGCCGATAATTGAATTTTGCCTGCTATGATCTCCGCTAATTCAACAGCCCGCTGGGGAACATTGATCTTTTTCCCGGAACGGGCTTCTTGTGCTGCAATTTGGAAGAAAGAGGTAGCCAGTCCCCACTGCCCACTGAAAGGAATGATGCTCCACTGGATGGCAACAGGTTCGACTCCCTCGTCCACCAGGATACGGGTGATCTGTTCTTCGATGAGTGTCTTATATTTTTCAAACATAGGACCTTATAAAATGAAAAGCGGGAGAACTGCCCTCCCGCATTCAACTCGAAGAAATAGGAAAGAAAATAGAATAGAGGTTATTTCTCGAGGGCAACTAATTGTTTCATCAACCGGCTTTTACGACGGGCAGCATTATTTTTATGAATGATCCCTTTACTGGCTGCCTTGTCCAAAGCTTTCACCGCATCCATCACTTTCACTCTTGCTTCTTCTTTTTCAGCGGATGCAATAGCCACACGCGCTTTCTTGACTGAAGTGCGTGCCTGACCTCGGAAGACTCGATTCCTTAATCGCCGCTTTTCATTTTGCTTGTTTCTTTTAATAGCGGATTGAATATTTGCCAACATAACCTCCAAAATAACTATCTTGCAAGGGTCGATTTTACTAGACAGTCAGTGATTTGTCCAGTTCAAAAAGGAACTCTTTCGAGTTCCTTCGGTTTTATTTATCCTGCAAGGCTGCCAAACCGGGTAATTCCAGCCCTTCCAGCATTTCCAGCGAGGCTCCGCCACCGGTGGAAATATGGGAGATCTTATCCGCCAGTCCGCTCTTGTTCACTGCCGAAACAGAATCGCCACCGCCGATAATGCTGACGGCGCCGCTATCAGCCACAGCTTTGGCGATCTCAAATGTCCCTTGGGCGAAATTGGGAAATTCGAACACACCCATCGGACCATTCCACACCACCGTCTTGGCAGCGGCGATGGCTTTGGAATAAGCAGTTACCGTATCAGGACCGATATCCAGAATACGCCAGCCATCCGGGACCGATCCGGTCGGCATTATTTTTTTCGTCGCGTCATCTTCGAATTTATCGGCGATGACCACATCGACCGGTAAGCGCAATTTATTGGACCCGTCTTTAACCAGCTCACGGGCAACATCCAACACATCATCCTCGACCAGTGAGTCGCCAACCGGATAACCCTGTGCTTTGAAGAAAGTATTTGCCATACCGCCACCGATCAGAACCTCATCGGCTTTTTTGAGCAAATTGCGGATCACACCGATCTTGTCACTGACCTTTGCACCACCCAGGATAGCAATAAAAGGTCGCTCAGGATTCTCGATCGCCTGACCCAGATATTGGATCTCTTTTTCCATCAGGAAACCCGCCACGGCAGGAAGGTAATCGGCCACGCCAGCGGTGGAGGCATGCGCACGATGGGCAGAACCAAAGGCGTCATTCACGAAAATGTCTGCCAGGCTGGCTAACTGTTTTGCCATTCCGGGATCATTTTTCTTCTCTTCGGCGTGGAAGCGGGTATTTTCCAGAACTAAAACCTGCCCACTTTCCAATGCATCGGCTGCTTGCTTCGCAACCGGACCGATGCAATCTTTTGCGAAGAATACTTTTTGTGGGATCAGGGTTTGAAGATAATCTGCTACCGGTTTCAAACTGTATTGCGGGTCAACGCCATCCTTGGGTCTTCCAAGGTGAGAACATAAAATAACAGCGGCATGATTATCCAGCAGGTATTGAATGGTAGGCAATGCCGCACGGATACGGGTATCATCGTTGACCTTGCCGTCCTTCAACGGGACATTGAAATCTACCCTTACCAGCACTTTTTTATTCTTTACATCGATATCTTTTACTGTCTTTTTTGCAAACATGGCATCCTCTCTTGTTCGTGACATAAAAAAGGCATAATCAGATGGTTCTACTCAGCCGATTATGCCTTCTATTTCTTAAGACCTATTGATGATCTTATAGATCTTTCGCAATTTTTGCAGCCAAATCAGAGGTCCGGCAAGAGTAACCCCATTCGTTATCATACCAGGTCACGATCTTGATCATGGTACCGTCCATCACCATGGTTGATTGCCCATCGATGATAGAAGAGCGAGAATCACCCTTGAAATCCATGGAAACCAGCGGTTCATCGGTGAAACCGAGAATTCCTTTTAGTTTACCGGCTTCGGCTTCTTTGAAAGCAGCATTCAGCTCTTCAACGGAAGTGGGTTTTTCAACGATCGCCACAAAATCAACGATAGATACGGTGGGAGTGGGGACACGCAATGCCATTCCATCGAACTTTCCCTTCAGATCAGGGATGACCAGTGCTACTGCTTTGGCAGCGCCGGTGGTGGTGGGGATGATGTTCAAGGCAGCTGCGCGAGCTCTGCGCAGATCCTTGTGCGCCAGATCGAGGATCTTCTGGTCATTGGTGTAAGAATGGATGGTGGTCATCATGCCACGGGTAACATGCCATTGATCATGCACAATTTTCACTGCCGGAGCCAAACAGTTGGTCGTGCAGGAA
>JAAZOK010000023.1 GCA_012797815.1 Chloroflexota bacterium
AAGCGCCCACTTCTGCCAGCAAGTAAACCAGGTCAACAGGAGATTTGGGTTGGCGCACATCACTTCCAAAAGGGTCACTCCCCTTATTGCCAACGGTCCAAAGACCGAACGTGAATTTATGCTCTGGCTGCGGTTCATATTTTGTGTTCATTTTGCTCCCTTCTATTCCTGTCCACTCTCAATCATTGAATTTTCTCAGCCATTCCAGATCGGAAAATTTTTCTCCAGGATCATCGAAATCGTGCCCATCACACTTGAATACGGGTCAAGCTGAGAATTGGTGATTTCCAGATCTTGCTGGCATAATTCCAAGGCGTTGGCTTTGACCACTTCTTTTACTACCGGTTGGATATAGTCTTTGGCGTAGTTCAATGCGCCCCCCAGGATGACCATCTTGGGATTGAAGACATTTACCAGATTGGATACCACAACCCCTAAATTTTTTCCGACATTTTCAAGAGCGCTCAGGGCGACCTGGTCATCGTGTCTTGCCGCATCCACCACCGCATCGTATCCGAAGATCACCTGCCCATCCTTTGTGTGCAGGAAAGTACTATCCCCGCCTTCTTCGGTGATGATCTTTTTCACGCGATCGATGACCGCCCGAGGTCCGATCAATGTCTCGTAGCAACCCCTCTTCCCGCAGTTGCACAATGCGCCATCCGGATCGCAGGTCATGTGACCCACTTCGGCTGCGTAGCCCTTATTGCCCCTTAGGAGGTTCCCGTCGATGATGATGCCGGAACCCAAACCATAACCGGCTGCAATATAGATGAGGTTGTCGATCCCCCTGGCAGCGCCATAATGGAGTTCCCCCAGCGCTGCCGCGTTGGCTTCGTTTTCCACGTACACCGGAATATTAAATTGCTGGGTCCAGATCAATCTCAGCGGCACATCATCCCAGTGAAGGTTGGGCGCATTTTTTAACACGCCTTCGTGCACATCCACCAGACCGGGAATGGCGATGCCGATGCCAAGCGGAAGCGGTCTGCTATCGTTCGTTTTTCCCGCTTCCATCGCTGCGGTGGTCAATTGGAAGGCTTTTTCCAGGATTGCGGTCCTGCCTTCGCCCGGATCGGTTTCAATGCGCTCATGCCAGATGATCTTTGCCGAAAAATCAACGCAAATTGCGAGGATGAAATCCACGCCGATCTCTATGCCCACGGCAAACCCCCCGCCCGGGTTGATCTCAAGCAATAAGCCCGGTCGCCCGACTTTATCTGACTGGTAGGTGGTTTCTTTAACCCAGCCTTCGTTGATAAGCTCATCGATGATCGAAGACACGGTAGAACGATTCAAGCCGGTCAGCGCGGCGAGGTTTGCTCTGGAAAGAGGTGCTTCCTTTCTTAGTAAATCGATGACGGTCTTATTATTCATTCTTCGCATCAAGTTTTGATCGGCAGTGTTTCTCATGTGATCCTGTCTGTTCTCAGTCTGGTTTTATGGTTTCTTTGTAGGCTTTTCGTAAAACTGTTATCGACATAAATTCCCCTGCTCGCTCCTATTTGTTTGTTGTTCATCCAAACAAATTAATACAATTATAGAGATTTCAGCAGGGTTTGTCAACCATTGGGAGGGGATTGGTTCAGCGCGGAGTGGTGCAACCCCACGGTTGGTGAAAAGTCACAAGCGCACGGTGTTCTGCCGGCATGTCCCGGCGGTGCTGAATCCGATATGCCTGTTCGATGAGCAAGCCCATGCGTGGTTGTCGCAACAGGGTAGTGCTGTTTGAAACACATCGGGATCGAAAGACGGCTGCTCCAGCTGGTTCAAACATGATCTTTTGAATGAACTGGCTGAAAACCAGGGGCTGCCCGTCCAGCGATCTATTTGACGGTCATTGGAATTCCTGCCACCATGAGGATCACCCTATCGGCATTTTGGGCGATCTTCTGGTTGGCTCGCCCTAAGGCATCGCGATAATATCTGCCGAGGGCATACGCCGGGACCAAGCCAAGACCCACCTCATTGGATACGATCACCCACTTACCGGGGTGCTTTTTATAACTGGCAATCAACTCATCGATTTCCTGTTCGACCCTATTATGGAACCGGTGTTCATCGAGCGGTTCGGAGCAGGTCATCAAAATATTGCTTACCAGTAATGTGAGGCAGTCAACAAGCACCCACGGGAGAGGCGGCGTCTCTTGAATGGCCTGCCCGATTTTGAGCGGGGCTTCCAGCGTTTGCCAATTTGCAGGGCGATTGGCGCGATGGGCGGCGATTCTGCCTGCCATTTCTTCATCGCCGGCAGTAGCGGTCGCCACGAACAAAGCGGGTTGTTTGTCTGCCTGTATTAACGTCTGGGCGTAGTCAGATTTTCCACTGCGCGCACCCCCAACGATCAAAGTTAACTGTTGTCCCATCGATCCTCCAGATTTATCTTTTTCCACACCTTCTTTATCACTTCCATGGATGAGAAAAAATCATTTTCGTTGAAAATTTCCATCGTCATCACACCCCGGTAATTTGCCGCAACGATAAACTCAATAACCCGCTCCAATTCTTCAGCAGGCGTGTTGGCAAGAGATTGGTGGTCTCTTTCTGCAATTCCATGAATGTGTATCACGCTCGTTTCCTGAATGCGATCTTCAAGAAAAACGATGGGATCGAGCCCATCCACCCAAAGGTGCCCGATATCCACGCAGCGGCTAACCGAAGCCTGTTTTATCACTTCATCCCAGAGCCCTGCCGGATAATGTTCGAGGTTTTCGACCGCAAGAAGCCGGCTGTCCGGCACCCATTGTGAGACCTGCTGCAGCGCGAGCAATGCCTGACGCTTCCATTGTGCGAGGGCTACCGGGTCTTTTTGATGGAGAATATCTCTGCCATCCAGGTGCAGTATGTAGGCGTGCGGATGCAACTCTCGCGTACAGTCGATCACTTTGTTGGCTTTGATCAACGAAATGTGCTGTTCATTGTTTTCTCCGGTCAGACGCAGATCCAAAGGGAGGTGAACCGTATAGCTGAGCCGGTGCTGCAGCGCAATTTTAACTAACTCGGCAATTGCCTTCTTATCGGGTAAGTTGTTGGGACCGTCGTCAACTTCAAACAGAACGAGTTCGATATCATCCACCAGGTCGGCAAGAAAGACCACATTCGGCACAATATCTTCAGGGATGATATAGGATGTGGTTCCTATGCGGAAAGGGAATCTCTTCATCTTCATCTTTTTCTACCCGTTGACGCAAAACCCTAACAAAACGATGATCTCGGAAATCTCGACAATCAACCCCAGCACATCCCCTGTCAATCCTCCCAGTTGTTTCTTTGCCACGGAAAAGATCAAGCAGGTTATGAGGTGCACAAACAACACGATGAGAATTCCCTGCCACCCTGCAAGAAGCGTCACAGCGGTGATCGTCACCAGCGCGGGAACTACGGACCGAAGCGTGATGCCGCTTGAGAAATCTGCCCCCATGCCTGTGGGGCGTGCCATTTGTTGTTTGCCTGCCCATATCAACAACCATCTTGCCGTTGAGGTTGCCAGTGGAATCGCGATCCAGAGGGTCGCGGCGGGAAGGCTGTAGATACAGATAAATTTGAATAAGATGGAGCAGATGAGTCCGGTCACCCCGAAAGATCCAAGCTGTGGATCTTTCATTATCTCCAGCCTGCGTTCCGGATCGGAAGCGTGGAACATCCCATCGCAACAATCGGCCAGACCATCCAGGTGCAGCCCGCCGGTCATTCCGATCCAGACGGCAACGGTCATCCCGCTTGCCACGAGAGGAGGGAAGATGAGGGAGGCGACATAAGAAACGCCGGCAATCAAACCGCCCAGCATGACTCCGATCAATGGAAACCAGGCTGAAGACCTGCCCAAATCACCGGGGAGGATGTGCCCTTTTCCTTTTGCAGGGAAAATGGTCAGGAATGAGATTGCCAAGGTGAAATATTTCATATTTTTTCACTTACTCCGGCTTCTTTGAAGGTTGCCATTTCGTTTAAAATTCCTGTGGCTGCTTCAATAAGATTGAAGGCTAGTACTGCCCCGCTTCCTTCTCCCAGGCGCATTTCCAGGTTCAGAAGCGGTTTCAATCCCAGTTTCTGCAGGATGGCAGCGTGTCCGGTCTCTTGGGATTGGTGGGAGGCT
>JAAZOK010000114.1 GCA_012797815.1 Chloroflexota bacterium
GTGGGTTCGAATCCCTCTCCCTCCGCTGTATGACAGAATCTCGGGGAGGTGCCAGAGTGGCTGAATGGGACCGCCTGCTAAGTGGTTGTCGGGGGTTGACCTCGACCGAGGGTTCGAATCCCTCCCTCCCCGCTCTCTTTTATCTCCGATGCTGATAACTCCTTTGTAGAAAATTGAAGGATCTTTCTCCCGGATTGTTATTCATGGTATAAACGATAAATTATCAGTGCATTCATAGGAGATATCATGGAGCTCTCAAAAAAATCTCAACTCGTTCAGCAGGTGCTTGAACAGCATCACCTTTCTCTGGAAGTGGTCGAACTGGACGCCAGCACTCGTACCGCGCAAGAAGCTGCCGATGCGGTCAGTTGCGAGATCGGGCAGATCTGCAAATCACTGGTCTTCCGCTCTGCCGGTACCCCCCTCCTTTTTCTGGTGAGCGGCAAGAACCAGCTCAACGTTCCCAAAGTATCCACACTGTTGGGTTTCCCCCTTGAAAAAGCCGACGCAGCCTTCACCCGCGAAAAGACCGGCTTTGCCATCGGCGGAATTCCCCCTGTAGCGCATGCCACACCCATCGCGACCTATATTGATAAGACCCTCCTGGAATACCCCCTCATCTGGGCAGCCGCCGGCACCCCTCATTCGGTGTTTAAACTTGAAAGCAGCCACCTGCTTTCATTGACAGGCGGTCAGGTGATTGACGTCACTTGATTGGTTTCGCTCTTTACGAAAAATAGGTCAGCGCCAGACGGGCTGCCTGACTTGCATCTGGAGAGTAGCCGTCCGCCCCGATCTGTGCGGCGAATTCTTGCGTGACCGGTGCCCCGCCCACCATCACCTTCACTCCATCACGGATGCCTGCGTCCTTTAAAGCGGTGATCACCGTGGGCATGGTTGTCATGGTGGTCGTCAGCAGGGCAGACATCGCCAGAATATCGGCTTTCTTTTCCTTCACCTCGCTCACAAATTTTTCCACCGGCACATCTGTCCCCAGATCCACGATCTCGAATCCTGCCCCTTCCATCATGATCGCCACCAGGTTCTTTCCGATGTCGTGCAGGTCGCCTTTGACCGTGCCGATCACCACTTTTCCGATCGGCTCAACTTTTTCAGAGATCAACAACGGTTTCAGCAGGTTCAACCCACCCTGCATGGCGCGCGCCGCGATCAACATTTCCGGCACAAAATACTCCCCTTCTTCAAACAGCCTGCCCACTTCTGCCATGGCGGGCACCAGCCCCTTTTTCAAAATATCATCCGCGCTCAAACCGGCGTCCATGGCTTGTTGCACGGCTTCCTGGCAATCTTCTAAACTTCCATCGAGTATGCCTTGATTGATCTTTTCCAATAAATCACTCATTTCATTTGATCCTTGACTAATTGATACGATAAGTTGGTTTGGGATACCCCGGTACCCGGGTGAAACTTTCCAGTTCCTCTATTTTAATCGCTGAATCGGCGCACGGTGCGAACATAATTTCATTTGTGATCGCCTGCAGACGCTCCACGTTCCCTACGATCAGGGCATTGATCCACAATTGAAGTTTTCCCTTGCCCAGATTGCCGATTTTGACCCTGACCTCTTTTTCAAAATTTTCATCGATCGCTTGCAATGTAGGAATGCTCACTTTGGCATTCTTGCCGTTTCCTTCGATTTGGAACTTGAGATGTCCTTTGATGTGCTGGATCTGGTCGATGCGGTGCACTATTTCAATGACCTTTTCTGCCAGCAACTTCAGATCGTTGTCATCTCCCACCTCGACCGCGTAATGGCTGTCCACCCATGCCATTTCCTGCTCCCCGCTGGCATAGCGGTCATAATCGATCTCCAGCGAAGGCAGGTCGCTGGGCAATGCTTTACCCTCGATCAACTCCAACCATGCTTCCACGTTCGTTTCATCCAGCGAATTTTGCAACACGATCACTGCACGCGGGTAGCGTTCACCTGCCATCGCAGCAACTTTGTTGACGCGCTCCTCATCCATCAGGTCGATCTTGTTGATGATCAGATTGCTGGCTTCCTCGATCTGCTTGGCAAAAATATAGGTGACGTCCTCGCTGAAAGGCATTTCGTTGCCCGTCAAAAAACGTTCCAACAATCGCACATCTACGAATACCGAGTAACTTGCCGCTTCTCCCAGATCACTGCGTATCTCCTGCAGTGGTTTCACGACCGTAGCCACGATGTCCGCACACGATCCCACCGACTCTGCAAACAGGATATCCGGATTGTATTCCCTGGCGATCTTTTCGATCTGCTCGCTCAGGTCGTTGAAATGGCAGCAGAAACATCCACCCGTCACTTCCAGCGCCGGGAAGTCCTGCGCCCGATAGAAAGCCGTATCCACCAGGTGTTTGCCCTGGTCATTGGTGATGATGCCCACTCTTTTTTCACGTTGCACCAGTATTTTCGCCGCTTGAGAAATAGCCGTTGTCTTACCACTTCCCAGAAATCCCCCCACCATGTGGATCCTCATTGTTCGCTCCTGTGATTTATTCATAATAGATTATCGACACAACCAGCGTTTATTTTAATCGCATTTCTCTCTAGAATCCACGTTGCTGGCTTTGCCAGGGGGGTTCTTTGTTTTCAATGAATTCCTGCACACTTGGTCCGTGCAGCCTTTTCAAACGCCACAATCCATAAAGATAACTGCCCGCCAGAATGACGATCAACGCCGGCCATCCCAGTAAGGTGTTTAATAATGTCAAAGAAGAAATTTCTCCACGCGTATAGAAAGAATACTGGAATCCCAGTTTCCCGGCGCTGTAGAACAACCACAATAAGGTCACTTCCCGATATGCGGGATACACGCTGGGGTGCCAGTACCAATCCAATTTCCAACCGCGCGTGATATGGCTGGAATAAGCAGCCAGAGCCTTTCGCAGCACCAAACTGATCACCAGCAACACCACCGTAATGGCACTGCCCACCAGCGTTGGTAGAAAATACATTTCGCTGCGCTTGGTGAAAAGCGCCAGTCCGATCGCCAATCCTGCTCCGCCCACTCCTCCCAATGCGTAGTACCAGGGTTGGCTCTTGTACAAACGTCCTGCCATGATGACCATCCCGCTCACCAGGGATGACCACATCGCCGTTTGAAAACCGCATACAGCATTCAGGATGAGAAACAACAAAGGAGGAATAACCGTATCGATTACGCCACCTTTTCCTGAAAATACCACTTTAAATTCATCCAGCAATT
The DNA here is from genome assembly GCA_012797815.1 of Chloroflexota bacterium. GTDB lineage: Bacteria > Chloroflexota > Anaerolineae > Anaerolineales > Anaerolineaceae > UBA4781. The sequence goes on from JAAZOK010000114.1 coordinate 3,210, forward strand.
CTTTTATACGATTCATATCTGTCCTCTTAAAGATCACAGGCGGTCAAGCCATTCGGGATAGGTGTTTTATTAAACCCAAAGAGGGAAACTATGGTGAAATCCCATCGCATGCCGGTCGCCAATTTTTATTTTCCCGTTGCTTTAACTTTTTTATCTTGATCTGGCTTTGACAGCAGGGTCATCAGATTATCTTTGCAGAAAATTCTCCGCGAATTCGCGTCACTTTTAAAGTGAATTGCGATCTTGCCCGGGATGGCGATGAATGGGAACCAGGCTGCTTTCAGTATTGCTTTCCAATCCAGCTCACTTTGGTCGATCAATGCCTTTAGCTTCTCTTTTCCAATTTCTTTTCCATCCTCTAACAGAAGCTGTTTCACGATCTCGTTGAACATGCTGCGAAATGTTTGGTGTGCCAAAAACACGCTCAAAGCGTACAAAATGATAAGTCCATTGATAACAAGGCTGTATTGCTCATAAATTCGGAAAATTGCACGTCCAAAACTGCCCATTAAACTTTCTATGAAAGCGCGGATCATTTTGTCGAACTCCTTATAGAATTTGGGGCGGTTTAACTACAACCGCCCCAACCATGTCATTCATGGCTTTGGAATAGGATGCTACCTGCTTTTTAATTCTTTACTTGGTCTCTTTGGGTGCGCCAGCCAGTACATCCCAGGCTTTCGGGTTCTTCCGATAGAAGAAGAACAGTGCCAGGACGGCTACCGTCAGCACAGCCAACCCACCAATTCCGCCCAGCCATTGGACTAATTTTGTGAACACTAATCCAGGCCATAGGAAACCATCACCAATACTGGTAATTTTTGCTGCCCCCTCGGGCATAGCAAAACCAGCATTGAGTGCGGCTTGGGTGAAGAAATCTGCCATGCCGGTTGCAATGTAAAATCCGGCGATCAGTTCCAATGTACCGGCAACGATCATGCGGAAGATATTCCCCCGCATGAGTGGCGCAAACATAGCCACTACAAACGGAATGATTGCCAGGTCTGCAAATAGAATTACATGGTTGCCGGGCAGGATGATACTGAGCAAAATGGCGACCGGAACCAGTACCAGCGCAGTAGAAATAGCGGCTGGGTGACCGATCAGGATGGCTGAATCAAGACCGATGTAAATTTCACGATCGCTGGCGCGTTTCTTCATGAAATCGCGCGCAGCTTCGGAGATCGGAATCAAACCTTCCATCAGGATCTGCACCATGCGAGGCAGCAACAACATGACAGCCGCCAGGTTGATGCCGGTTTGCAGGATTTTGACCAGGGCTAGATCGGCATTATAGTAACCCAGAACGCCGAGGATCAGACCAATAACGAGTCCGAGGATGACGGGTTCACCGAACACCCCCAGTCTTTTTTGGATGGTGTCGGGATCTGCCTTCCAGTTCTTTACGCCGGGGATACGATCCAGGATCCAGTTGGTGACGATCGCGAAGGGGACTCCGGGAGCGGAAGTAAGATGCGGGATAGATATGCCGGGCAGTTTGTAGAAGCTTTGAACCGCTTTCGCCGTCCAGTCTGCCAGGAACAACGCCAGTGCCGCTGCAATAGCTGATGCAACCAGACCGTAGGTTAGATTACCGGTTGCCACATAGACCAGAGAGCCCAGAAATGCAAAGTGCCAGAAATTCCAGACATCGATATTCAGGGTCTTTGTCCATTTGATCAGCAAGAAAAATACGTTTACTGCCAATGCGATCGGGATTACCCATAGACCTACATCTGTACCGAACGCGATGGCTGCAGCGGATGGCCAACCCACATCCACAACGTCACGCTGGATATTCCAGTTGGTTACCATGGCCTGTGCCACATCGGATAGGGTTCCCCACATCAGATTGATGACCAGGTTGATACCGATAAAAGCGATACCAATGGTTACGCCAGCTCGGAAGGCTTTCCCCGGTTTTGCCCCCAGAATCAGCCCGAGAATGAAAATAATAATGGGGAGAACGACAGTTGCTCCCAGTGAATCAATAACAGCTTTTAAGGTGGTAAGAAAGATTTCCATGCTTTTACCTCCTAATAGGTTGTCTTATTTTTTTAATTCTGCAATTATCTGTTCGATAGCATCCTCCTTCCCTATTCCTGTCAGGAAAGCCAAAGTATGAATGACGGGGACACCGAGATTGTCCGGCACAGGAGTTGTCGTGACGATCAGGTCTGCATCCCCTGCTAAAGAGCGCACCTCGGATGCCTTACATTGCCGGGTGGTAATATCAATACCACGTTCTTTCAAGGCCTCTTCCAGTGCCTTTGCTACTACCGTTGAAGTTGCGATGGCTGTTCCACATGCTACTAAAATTCTTTTTGGACCTACCATAAAAATTACTCCTCAGAAAGAAAATCAGGTTTAAATGCATTTTAAACCTGATTTTAAATATTACAACCTTGCCCTAAACCATTAATCTCTTTTTAATGCCTTGGTCACTTCCTCGTAGTTCGTTGCTTTCATCAATGCCGAGACCACATCCGGAGCCTGTAGAACACCGGCGATCTCCTGCAGCATCTCGATCTGCACCTTGGGTTGCTCCAGTGCTAGTAAGAACACCAAACTTACCGCAACCGTTTCGCTTGGGATTGCCATATTGCGGAATGGAATTGGTGTTTTTAAGATTGCCAGCGCCAGTGCTGGTTTTTTTACATGTTCGATATCGGTGTGCGGTATAGCTGCGTTGAATCCGCCGCCTAATGGAAGCCCCGTGGGAAGCCGGTTTTCACGATCGATGGCTGCGTCGATAAAACTCTCTTTGACATAACCGGTCTCGTACAATTTTTGTCCAAGGTTGCGAATGATCTCACTTGAATCTTTTGCTTCCACATTTAATAAAACCCCTTTAGGTTCCAATAGTTGCAGGATCGCTTTGCTCATAAACTCAACACTCCCGGATTTTCCAGCCCTGAACGCACATCTCGCAAGAACTCCGCCGCTTCTGCACCATCTACCACTCGGTGGTCGGCGCTGATGGTAATGGACATCATGGCTTTCAGGACCGGATTTTTATTTTCATCAGGCATGAATCTTTCCACAATGTTGCCGATCGCCAGAATGCCTGTTTGCGGTGGGTTGATGATGGCGGTGAATCGATCGATTCCATACATCCCCAGATTTGAAATGGTAAAGGTGCCGCCTTCCAGTTCGTCAGGGTTCAATTTATTGGCACGCGCACGTTCTGCCAGGTCTTTGATTTCACCGGATATTTGTTGAGTGCCTTTTTGATCCGCATTGCGGATGACCGGGACGATCAATCCTTCCGCCACAGATACCGCCACGCCAATATGAACATACGGCAGCATCACGATCTCATTCCCATCCAGATAGCTGTTCATCTTGGGATGGCGGAGCAAAGCCCATGCTACTACTTTGGTGATCAGTGCCGTATAGGTAAATTTACCGGCATCCTTGTTCAGTTTTTGTGCTGCATTTTCTCTCAGATCGACGGCTGCACTCATATCGACGTCCATTTGCAACGTCATTTGCGGTGCTTCACGCACACTGCGGGTCATGTTCTCGGCGATGATGCGGCGCATGCCCTTGAGAGGAATACGGGTTACTTCCGTCGGAGCTGAAACTGCAAACGGTGTTGCTGTAGTAGCAACCGCCTTTTCGACATCCGCCTCCTGGATACGTCCCTGTGGTCCACTGCCGGCGATGGATGCCAGCGCAATACTGTGCTCGCCTGCCACACGCCGTGCTGCCGGGGTGGCAGCAGTCTTTCCGCTAGAAACTGCTTTCGTCTGGTTCGCCAGATAGGTTTCCACATCGGTTTTGGTGATCTTGCCATCCGCCCCGCTACCACTTACCGCTGCCGTCTCCACTCCCGCGTCTTTCATCATACGCAGTGCAATCGGTGTTGCACTCACTTCCTTTCCGACTTCCGGCGCAGGCTTCTCAGTTTGCGAGGGAGCAGGTTCACTTTTCGGTTCATCATCTTTGGGCAAAGCTTCACCCGGTTGTAAAATGTATGCGATGATTTTCGTGACGGGCACTACATCGCCTTCTTTGTAACGAACTCCGGAAAGGATTCCATCTTCCGGAGCTTCGACTTCCATGCTTAACTTATCTGTTGAGACGGTCGCGATCGGGTCACCCTTCTCTACGGTTTCACCTTCTTTTTTCAGCCATTCGATGATCTCCGATTCTTCCTGGGTAAAGCCGAACTTCGGCATGATTACTTCTTTAGCCATGACCTACCTCCTAGTACTTTCCCTGTACGATTTTTCGCGCTTCTTCCACAATATTTTCAATCTGCGGTACCGCATGATATTCCAGATTGCGGTTGTAAGGGATGGGCATGTCAAGCCCTGCCAGCCTGCGCACCGGAGCATCCAGATATCCAAATGCTTCGCTTTCCACGATACTGGCAGCCAGTTCACCTCCGAAACCACCCATTTTCACGGCTTCATGCACAATTAATACCTTCCCGGTTTTGATGATGGATGCCACGATCGGTTCCATATCCAGCGGGCGGATGGTGCGCGGGTCGATGATCTCTACGTCGATCCCTTCTGCCGCCAATTGATCGGCTGCTTCCATCGCACGCGATACCATGATCGAGGTTGCAACGATGGTGAGATCTTTTCCTTCCCGTACTACATTGCTTTTTCCCAGCGGGATGGTGTACATCTCCTCGGGGACAGGTCCTTTGGTTTTGTACAGCAGTTTATGTTCGAAGAACATCACCGGGTTGGGATCCTCGATGGAGGCCAGTAAAAGACCTTTGGCATCATAGGGCGTACTCGGCATCACCACTTTCAAACCCGGAACATGCACGAACCAGCTTTCGTAACTCCCGGAATGTTGCCCGGAAGCACCAGTCCCTGAGCCACCCGGCAAGCGCAGCACCATCGGGACGGTCGCTTTTCCACCAAACATGAATCGGATGCGCGCTGCCTGCAGAACCAATTGCTCCATAGAAAGCACTACGAAGTCACTGAACATGATCTCGCCCACCGGACGCATTCCGGTTATGGCTGCGCCCACACACGCACCCGTGATTCCGGCTTCGGAAATAGGGGTATCGATCACCCGTTCTTTGCCATATTTTTGTTGCAGGTCCCCGGTCACGCCAAAAGCGCCACCGTAGACGCCAATATCTTCACCGATCAGGAATACTCGCTCATCTTTTACCATGACCTGGTCAAGCGCTTCATACAGCGCATCTTTATAAGTAAGCTCACGCATAAACACCCTCCAAAATTGTAGAAACATCGGGTTCCGGGCTGGCTTCTGCGAATTCGACAGCTTTTTGGATGTCCTGTTTCACTTGTTCTTTGATCTTTTCCATTTCTTTATCATCCACACCGATTTTCGCGGCGAAACGGGGAATGGGATCTTTTTCCATCCACTCCTTCACTTCCTCACGTGTGCGGTATGCCTGGCGGTCGCTCTTGGAGTGTCCGCGCCAGCGATAGGTGATCGCTTCGATCAGCGTTGGACCATCCCCTTTGCGCGCTCGTTCTGCCGCCTGGCGGACAGCTTTGTGAACTGCGAAAACATCATTGCCGTCGATGGTCAGTCCTTTGATACCGTAGGCAATAGCACGCTGGCTGATTTCCTCGATCTTGAAAGCCTGGTCGAAGGGTGTCGACATGGCATACAGGTTGTTTTCACATAAATAGATGACCGGCAGGTTCCAGATGCTTGCCATGTTCAACGACTCGTGAAAAGCACCTTCGTTGGCTGCTCCATCCCCAAATAAGGTTAAGGCAACCTGATCGGTCTTGCGTATTTTAATGCTCAAGCCTACGCCGACCGCGATCGGTAAATTTCCCCCCACAATACCGTTGGCACCCAGGTTGTTGGATTCCACATCTGCGATGTGCATGGATCCGCCGCGCCCACGGCAGTAACCGTTTTCTTTCCCCAGAAATTCCGCCATCATGCGGTTCAAGTCACCCCCCCATGCCAGAAAATGACCGTGCCCTCGATGGGTGTTCAATAGATAATCGTTGCGCGTGATGGCGCTGCTGGCGCCGGCTGCAATGGCTTCCTGCCCGATGGAAAGGTGCATTGTGCCGTGTACTTTTCCCAGTGCGTACATCTCTTCCGCATTTTCTTCGAACGCGCGCGTTAAAACCATTAAATAAAGCAAGTGTCTTGCTTCTTCAGGAGCGATTTCTCCTTCGATCAGTTCTTTCTTACTCATTCAACCTCCAGTAATTTATAAAAATGGTTCCACCGCCGATGAATCGGTGATGAGAATATCCACCAGGTTGCCGGTCAATGCAGCCTTAATAGCCGGGGATTTTTTTTCTCCGGCTGCAATGGCAATCACTTGTGCTTTTCCTTCACGAATTCTTTGAAAATCGGCAGCTACAACTCTCTCATTGATCTGGCAATCAAAGATCTTGCCTTTTTCATTGAAAAACCAACCGCAGGTATAACCAACTGCCCCCTGCGCATGAATTTCGGTGAATTCATGCGGTTCCATGAAACCCATGCGTACCACGCTGGAATCCGGCGGTTCCTCGGTGATACAACCGATCCCGGCCAGAACAATATCCGACTTATAAGCCAGTTCGATGGTGCTTTTGATGGATTTTTGCCGCAGCATGGTATCACGAGACATACGACTGTCCATCAGCATCGGTGCGTTCAAGGCATAATAACTTCCGCGCACCTTTTTTGCCAGCGAACCGGCCAGCTCGGGGCCATCGATGGATGGATCACTCTTCACACCCGTAGAACCCAGCAATTGCACTACTTTTACGTTCCGCACAGGGCATAACGTTAATGCATTGATGACCTCATATACGGATGTTCCCGTCGATATGGCGATCACCTGGTCATTTCGCATCAGATTCTTGAAAACCTGCGCGCCCTGTTCCCCTACAAAACGTAGCGTCTGCGCATAACTCAGCTTTCCCCGATTGATGACGATGGCATCTTTCAATCCATATTGCTGGGTCAATTGATCTTCCATTTCAATATTCCGGATGGAGGGAAAGTTAACCTTGTGTTCTACGACACCTAACTGTTCGGCTTCGGTTAACAGCCGCGAGATAGCAGAGCGAGAGTAGCCAAACTCCAACGCAATTTCGTTTTGGCTGCGCTTGTCCAGATAATACATGGACGCAATTTCAGCCAGTAAGTGTTTACGAGTATCCGATTTCATTTCTCCATCTTCCATTCGTATTACTGTTTAATATATCACTTAATTGCAAAAAGTTCACCATTGTTAAATATATTTCACATAAGTGATTTATCCGCGGTTGGTCAGATTTTTCGCATGTGATACAATCTGTATCCGAAATTAAAGGAAACCTGCTTTGTTTGTTCTACTATCAAAATTCCTGCCAATGTTCGCCTATCCCCTTGGATTTTCACTACTCCTCTTGTTATTCGTTTTGTTGTTTGTAAGAAAAAAGCACAACCTCAAGAGACTGGTCGCAGTGGTGTTCATACTCCTGTGGGTCGCATCCACTGCTCCCGTTGCCAATGCTCTAGCCAGATCCCTCGAATGGCAATACAGCCCTCCCACCGATATCCCCGCCGCGGATGCCATTGTTGTTCTGGGTGGTGGCACAGAGCCGGCCATTCCGCCGCGCCGCTCGGTTGAAATAAACAGCGCTGGCGATCGTGTTTTCGCCGCTGCCCAACTTTATCGTGACGGCAAAGCACCCGTTCTTATTTTAAGTGGGGGCAATATTGATTGGCTCAGCAGCACTGCCTCAACGCCAGCCGACCAGATGGCAGAACTGCTTTCTTTCATGGATATTCCTTCCTCTGCCCTGATCCTGGAAAACACTTCACAGAATACTTATGAAAATGTGCTCCATACCAAAGCCATAATGGAAGAACATGGCTTTGACCAGGTTTTACTGGTCACTTCCGCTATCCATATGCCACGTTCGGTCTCTTTATTTGCAAAACAGGGTATTTCGGTCATTCCGGTGCCGGTGGATTATTCTGTAGTAGAAAATACTAGCGCTCCCTCGACTCTCGATACCATCCTCGGGCTGCTACCCAGTGCCGGCAACCTATCTACTACCACCAATGCCCTGAAAGAATACCTGGGCATGTGGATGTATACCTTGCAGGGCTGGATATAGACTGACTGTTTTTTAAATTCGTTTCCTTTGTTAGTTGAAATTTTCGTTTTATGTGACCAGATTCCCGAAATTTGAGCTTCTGCTACTTTTTCACTTACATCTTCCAACCTATTCTGCCCTTATTGGAAATGACAATTTCTTTCCTAGCTTTATTCGATACGCCAGAATGTAAAATTCTCTTGACATTTTCGATTTTGTAATTATAATAATGTAAAATATATTTTACTTAACAGGAGTGATACGATGAAAAACAAAATGGATGAAATGGAAATGAATATCAATCTCAAAGCGATCCGGATATCATGGGTCGTCACCGTTCTGCTGCTCCTCGGGTGGGTCGGGGTTGAATGGTTTACAAACAGATCCTTCAATTGGATGGCGTTTATTATCCTGGATTGCCAGTTGCTTGTTTATTGGGGAGTTCAGCTGATATTAAAATGGAGCCTTGGAGAAAATGAAGAATAAGATCAGGGAGTTGCGAAAAAAAATGGGGCTACGGCAGGAAGATCTAGCCGTTACTCTCGGCGTTACCAGGCAAACGATAAACGCCATTGAAAATAATAAGTACAACCCCTCTTTGGAACTGGCTATGAAACTTGCCAAACTGTTGCATATCCCAGTTGAAGCGCTTTTCACCCTTGAAGAATAGGGGTCAAAGTGTCGGTTTCTGCAGGACCGGCACTTTTTGAGCATGCTAAAAAACCAACATATCGATTTGATTATTTAAAATTCGCTTTATATTTCCGGGGACAGTGTTGGGGGTGAGGTGACCGCTTCTATGTTGCGCGCTTTCCGTTTTGGCAATATTTGAAAAAACAGGGCTTTCTAATTGGGCATTCGCGAACTTCCATAGTGAAGCTTGCCCAAAGAATACATCGCTATTGATGAAAAGACCGGTTCATATCGGATCATTTTATATTTTCAGATATTTTGTATAGATTTCATTGCTATAATGCATTTAAAGAAAAGGATTTATAAATATGGAAACTTATAAACAACCGGGCGACCACAGAGTTGCTGTTTTAATCGATGGGGATAATGCCCAACCATCTTTGATCGAAAAGATCTTGGCAGAAGCCAGCAAATACGGCACGGTCACTATCCGCCGCAACTATGGCGATTGGACCACCGCCAATATGGGCGGTTGGAAGGATACGTTGCAAACCTACGCCATCCAGCCCATCCAGCAATTCCGTTATACCGTTGGGAAAAATGCCACTGATTCCGCCATGATCATCGATGCCATGGATATCCTCTACAGCGGCAGCGTGGATGGCTTTTGTCTCGTCTCGAGCGACAGTGATTACACCCGCTTGGCAACGCGCATTCGCGAAAAAGGTTTTTTTGTGATGGGAGTCGGACAGAAAAAGACGCCGCGCGCTTTTGTGAATGCCTGCGATGTTTTTGTCTATACCGAAAATTTGATGCCGATCAAGCAACCCTCCAAACGAAACGGACCCAAAAAGAATACCAAGAACGACACGGATCGTGAACACCAGACTCCCGATCCGGCGCCTCTCCTGAAACAAGCCTTCGACATCGCCGTGCAGGAAGATGGCTGGGCTTTCTTGGGTACGTTAGGGCACCATCTCAGGCAGCTTGATCCAAGTTTTGATGCCCGCACTTACGGTCATAACCAGCTCTCAACCCTGATTCGAGCTTATTCGAAACTCTTCGAGATCAAAGAAGTAAAATCACAGGAAGGGAACTCTGTGATTTACGTACGCTGGAAAGAATAAGGAGAATTCATGGACGATAGATTAGATTTTATCTATAAACGACGCAGCATTCGTATCTTCGAACATCAAAAAGAGGTAGAAAAGGAAAAGCTGCAAGAGCTGTTGAAAGCTGCCATGGCTGCTCCCAGCGCCAGCAATGGGCAACCCTGGGAATTCGTGGTCGTCACCGACCCTGACAAACTGGCTGAATTGCGCCGCAGGTTGAATTATGGCAATTACAATGCCACGGCTGCCATCGCGGTTCTTGCCAACCTTGGTATCGCTAAAAAGGAATCTTCCTTCCGTTTTTGGATTCAAGACTGCAGCGCCGCAACGGAGAATATCCTCCTGGCCGCCACAGCCTTGGGGCTGGGGAGTGTTTGGATTGGTGGATACCCCAAGGACGACGTTACCGGCGTTCTTCATGAGATCTTGGAGATCCCGGCGGATATTCACATTCTTAATCTCATTTATATTGGTTATCCGGCAGAAGAAAAACCGGCGCATACCAAGTATGAAGAGAGTCGCGTGCACTGGCAGAAATATTGACCTATTTCAATAAAAAACATCTATAATAAAAAAATATTGGTTCTTAACCTGCAACAGATTGCCATGAGCAAATCTGATAATAAAACTACTGAAACCATATCTTCTTGTTCCAACCATATCGTATTCCTTGATTCATGGAAACCACTTCGCTTCCATGAGTCTCTCGTAACCAACCCTCTGAACTATAAGAAGAATGGGAATTTGACCATCTTGATGGCTTAAGATAGGTTCATGTTACCTTGACCTATCTTATAAACTGACACAAAGGAGCAAACGAAAATGGGTATATTTCAAATGGATGATCTGATTAAAATGGGGGCTTCCCTGTTGTTGGGCGGCATCATCGGCGCAGAACGGGAACGCTATAAAAAAGATGCCGGATTGCGCACCACTATCTTGATTTCAATGGGTTCCACCCTTTTCACCATTCTGTCAACCAAAGTCGGTCTGAACGCTCCCGGGAGTCTGGATATTACCCGCATTGCTGCCAATGTTGTCAGTGGGGTTGGCTTTTTAGGCGCAGGCGTGATCCTGCAGGAACACGGCAGGGTCAAAGGGCTCACCACCGCCGCCACGATATGGATGTCCGCCGCCATCGGTATGGCTTGCGGAGCAGGCGAGTTTATCCTCGGCGGTATTACCTCATTGATGACGGTGATTGTGTTAGTGGGTTTTACCAAGATTGAAGATGCCCTCGAGATCTCCGTTGAGGAGCGCACTTATGAGATCACTTCCAAGATCAGTTGGGAGAAATACAAAGAGATCAAGAGTCTCTTCAAGAGTTATGGACTGGTGATCAACAAATCCAAACAGGAAAAGAAAGCCGGCGGCGATATGGTATTGACATTAGAGGTCAGCGGTCCGCCCAAAAAACATGATAAGGTTGTTCAGAAGATTTTGTCGGATAAAGAGATTAAAGAATATTGGTTCTAGCAAAAAGTTGAAACTTTTTCTTGCGATTGATCGTTAATTTCTTAAATCGGAGAGTGGAAGGTGAAAGAAAGATGAAAAAATCTTTATCGCTGCAAATCCTATTGGTGTTTTCTTTTCTAATAACAGCTTGTAACGGTATTACGATCAATCTTAATGACCAAACAGCCCCGCCAGATGGAACAAACCAGGATGTTGCCTATCAACAAGTCAACGCCTCTGAGACAGGGGAAACTGCCTCAACCTCATTCCCTAAATTGATATTGGTCGATACGCGGGACGATTATGGGTTGACCTTTTACAACCTGCAGGGACAGCCCATTACAGAATTGAAAACCCCCGGTCTTGGCTATGGGTCATCCGCCAGAGTGCACGTTGCCGGACCAATTCCCGAAGGTCCCATCATGACTCCCCTGGTCTACCATTCCTTTACCAGCCCCGAATCATTGTTGGTTAATATCAACGACTCCATTACTACTTTGGTCCAGGTGCCCATGTTTTATGGATTAGCCGGTGCTCCCGGACAACCCTATGTTGCCTATAGCCTGTACACCCCGTCGGATAACGTCGTTCACAGTGACCTGTTCCTGGGTAATTTGGAAACACTGCCCAATATCGGTCCGGTATATTCTCTGGATAATTCGGATGATTATTACGTCATCAATCCGGTGGCGGTTTCCACCCAGGCTGACGTCGCTACGGGCGTCTGGTACACCTTTTCTGCCTGGGGCATCGGTGGCGACATCATCTTCCCCGTGGATCAGGGTTTGTATTATTTCAATATGACCGATGGCAATAATTATCAGGTTCTCGATAAGAATTGTAAATTCCAGGGACTCTCCCACGATTTTTCTTTCGCAGCCTGCCAACATTATGATGGGAATGGCAACTATTCTTATTCCGTAGAAAATTTATCCACCGCAACTTCTACTGCTTTCACCGTCGACCCATCCAGCGACCGCGGTGCGGGATACGGGATTTTTTCACAGGATGGAACCTATGTAGCCTGGCTGGAAGCCAGTGGGTCTCACATGGTTGAAGTTCCCAATTACCATAGCCGCATTCGGATCGGTTTTACAAATGGTGGCATCGTTTACGATCAAACAGATCAAGCCCTTGCTTCTGCCTTGGGTGTCGGTAGCCTTCCTTATATGCTGCCGGTAGGCTGGCTCGATAACCAGACTCTCTTGATCCAGGTAAACATCGACGATTACAGTTCCCCCGCCCTGGTAACCATCAATATAACCAACGGCACTGCGCAAAAGATCATCGATGGAAGTTTTGTCACCTTTGCCTACCCTTAGAGAAACAAGCTTTCCACGAAGCATCCCTTACGGCTATTGGCGTTCGCCTATAATGAATGTATTCCTGAACTTAATATAGAGAGGATTTCACATGAAGAAAAATTGGTTGGCTCTTATATGCGTGGCATTAACACTCACCGTTATTTTGACTTCCTGCGGCGAGGGAGAATCCAACGTTACAACAATTGGCGGATTGAAGATCCTTGGAACCGCTTATTCCAAAGACTACACGGATGAAGGCCCTATCGATCTCACGGACCAATTTTATCCTACGGATACTGTTTTTCTTTCAGTCGAAATCAAGGGCAGACCTGATTCGGGCATCCTATCGGCAGAAGCATATTGGAAAGAGCAGTTCATCGACTCCGTGGAGGTGGATCTTGCCAGTGTGAATTCAGATGTGATCGTATCGATCGGGGAAAACACCTATGTTTATGTTACATTGACGCCCTCAAATCCATGGCCGATTAGCTCAAATTATAAATTTGTCGTCTCAGTTAACGATGAAAGATTGGGAGAATTTCCTTTTACAGTGATCCCCCCTGCTGACGCCATCCCTTCCGTAGTAAACTCTGTGACACTGGCTAAAGATGTGGATACCAATTACAATGCCATCAACCCCACCACCGCTTTTCAGACTGCGGATCCTGTGGTCTTGATCGCCAGAGGAGATTTCGGCAGGGACACCTGGTTCACTGTTCAATGGAATATCACCGGTGTTGAGACCACGGATTGCGATACGGTGATCAAAGCCGATAAAGATTACCCGGATGATGGTCTGTTCTTCTCATGTGCGCCTGATACCGGCTGGCCCAGTGGTGATCACAACGTTACTCTCTTCATGAATGATGAATTGGTTGGCACCTATTCCTTCAATGTGGAGTAGCCTGTCGGTGCAATAGAAGTGTGACAATCAGCATTTGCAAATTTATGCAGATTGCAGTAATATAATATCGTTGTTCGGAGGCAATTATTCGTTCCTTCGCACGATCATCGCAGCACGGAGGCAAGGGGTACCGTGCGAGAAAGGTCGATAGTATCTAGAGGTCAGCTACTATCGACCTTTTATGTTAAACATCACGCAGAAAAGCGACCGTTACCCCATCACCGCCTTCGGTACGCAAGGCGGTTTCCCAGTGATCCACGTATTCTGATCGATCCAGGTATTCTCTGACCACCTGCCGTATCGTGCCGGTGCCCTTCCCATGCACAATGCGCACATACGGCAGCCCTGCCGCATAAGCTTTTTCAAGAAAACGCTCCAGGGTCGGGAGCGCGTCGTCCACCCGCATACCCCGTAGGTGGCACTCCAGCCCCGGCGACCTTCCGACTGAATCGGGCACTCGGGTAGAATCTGCCTCGATTCGATCACTCAGATCCTTGCCTTCTTTTTTCTTCGAGCGGGTGATGTCAGCCGGGCTCACCTTGACCCGCATCTTCCCGATCTCTACCTCCACCTGATCTGTGGAAAGTGTGCTTACAATACCATCCACTTTCAAAGAAGCCACATACACCCGGTCACCCACCTTCAAAGGTCGTACTTCATTGCTCGGTGTTGTATCTTTGACAATGGTTTTTTGTTGGGTGTCTTCCAGCTGGTCCAGTTTCTTCTGAACTTGTTTCCAGTTCTCGCTACTTGCATGCTCGTGCAGGGCTTTTTTGCGAATAGCTTTCAATTCTTCGCGCAGGTTCTCGATCTCATCCAGCGCTTCCTGTCGCGACCCCTCAAGTAGCTGATAGCGTTCTTCCTCAATTCCTGCCAACTTTTCTTGCCAGTCCTGTTTTACTTTCTCCGCCTGAACGTAGGCTTGCTCGGCAGCCTGTCGCTCCCGCTGGGCGATCTCGCGCTGGCTATGGATTTCATCCAGCAAGTCATCTGCTCTGACCTCACTCGGATCCAGCATCGTTCGCGCATCTTCGATGACCTTTTTTTCCATGCCCAAACGACCGGCGATCGCCAGTGCATTGGAGCGCCCCGGTAGTCCCAGGATCAGGCGATAAGTGGGTCTTAGTGTTTCCCCGTCGAATTCCATGGATGCGTTCATCACTCCCCTCTGGGTATGGGCAAACGCTTTTAATTCAGGATAGTGCGTTGCGATCAAACACGGCACTTTTTTATCGACCAGATATTGTAAGATGGCGCGTGCCAGCGCCGATCCTTCCTGGGGATCGGTCCCGGCACCCAGTTCATCCAGCAGCACCAGGCTGTTCCAGCGTGCCTTTTTCATGATCCGCACAATATTGGTGATATGCGCAGAAAAGGTGGAGAGGGATTGCTCGATGGATTGCTCATCTCCGATATCCGCGTATACATCCCTGAATAACATCACTTCCGAGCCCGATTGCGCCGGAATGTGCAGCCCTGATTGTGCCATCAGCGCCAGTAATCCGGCGGTCTTCAAGGTGACCGTTTTTCCACCTGTGTTCGGTCCGGTGATCACCAGCGAGAAGATGCCATCCTGCAGCAGGATATCCACCGGTACCACTTGCTGCGGGTCGATCAGCGGATGGCGCGCTTGCAGCAACCGCATGATCGGAATGCCTTCATCTTCTTCGATCTCATGCGGATGGTGCAGGATAGGTTCTGCGGCGTCACAATCCTCTGCAAATTTTGCGCACATCAGTGTCAGGTCAAAGGTTGCCAGTGCATTAACAATGCTGTTCAATTCATCCGCTGCCCGCTTCACTTGACCGGATAATTCACCTAAGATGCGGTGGATCTCCTCTTTCTCAGCCAGTTGCAGTTCCAGCAGCGCATTGTTGATCTCGACCACCGCCAGCGGTTCCACGAATAAGGTCGATCCCGAAGCAGATTGATCTTGAACAACGCTCTTGAATCTACCGCGGTGTTCCGCTCGCAGGGGCACCACATACCTGCCGTTGCGCTGGGTGATGATGGCTTCCTGTAAAAAGCGGGTGGTATCCGGATCGCTGATGATTTGATCCAGCTTGCGTTGCAATCGGGCATGCGTGGTCCTGATCTGGGAACGCAAGCTTGCCAGCACTGCCGAAGCATCATCCACGATCTCCCCCTTCTCCGAGATGACCCGGCTGATGGCTTCGATCAATCCCATCGGCGGCACCAGGGCGAGGGTGATGCGGTAAAGCTGGGGATAGTCATCTTCCATTTTATTGAAGAAGCGCCCCAATTCGCGGGCTGCTTCCAGGGTAGCTTTGATATCCATAAAATCGGATATTTCCAGAACCCCACCACGGCTTGCCAGACCTGTTTGCGGGCGGATGTCGCGCGCGCCTCCCACGCCGATATCGCTGGTTTCACTCAGCAGATGGCGTGCTTCGCTGGTGCGTGCCAGCCGATCCTTCGCCAGGCGATAATCATTGCTGGGGCGCAGGGTGTGCGCCAATTTCTCCGATGCGCTGAAAGCTGCATACCCTTCCAATCGCTCGAGCACCAGGGCATATTCCAGTTTCGTGAGGCTTTTTGTATCCATTGCCCTTCAATTATACTGGTGTGCTCGTTGAACCGCCGTTGAGATTTTTACGTATTTTCCTCTTTGATCTCTCATGGTTATAATAAAGAGAAATGAGAACTGACCATACTTTATCCGATATGCTGGATGCGCTGACCGTTCCCGCTCGTTTTGCCGAGAACCTGCCGGACCAACGCGTGCGCTGCTATGCCTGTGCTCATCGTTGCACCCTCAAGCCCGGTCAGCGCGGTGTATGCAAGCTGCGCTTCAACCGCGCTGGTGAACTGCGCGTGCCCTGGGGTTATGTAGCCGCCGCCAACATTGACCCCATTGAAAAGAAACCTTTCATGCATTTTCTTCCCGGTGCCAGTGCCATGACCTTTGGGATGCTCGGCTGTAATTTCCACTGCGATTTTTGCCAGAACTGGGTCAGTTCCCAGGCATTGCGCGATCCCGCCGCAGATGGGGCGGGGCGTTACGTTGAAAAAACCACTCCCCGGCAGCTTGTTTCGTTCGCCCACCGTTCTGCTGCGCGCATCATCGCCAGTTCTTACAATGAACCTCTCATCACCAGTGAATGGGCGGTGGATATTTTTGAACTCGCTCGGCAAGCGGGCTTGTATTGCGTGTATGTTTCCAATGGCTTTGCCACCCCTGAAATACTGCATGCCCTGCAGCCTTATCTGCAGGGCTTGAAGATCGACCTTAAATGCATGTCCGACCCGCACTATCGTGAATTGGGTGGCAGCCTGCAGGTCGTCCTGGATGCCATCTCCCTGGCACATGACTTGGGTATATGGGTCGAAGTGGTCTCGCTCATCATCCCTGATTTCAACGATAGCAATGACGAACTCTGGAATATGTCCCACTTTTTAGCGGGTGTTTCTCCCGATATTCCCTGGCACGTCACTGCCTTTTACCCGACCTACCAGCGCTTGAATACCGAACCCACTTCGGCAGAAATCCTGCAGCGCGCCGCCGATATCGGTCAGGAAGCCGGGCTCCATTACGTCTATGCCGGCAATCTACCGGGGCGCGTGGGATCGCTTGAAAACACCTACTGCCCGCATTGCAACACTTTGCTGATCAAACGCCGCGGGTATCGCATCCAGGATTATCAAATTACCGCATCCGGGACCTGTCCCAAATGCGGCACGAAAATTGCAGGAGTATGGGGGTAAGAATTGTACATTCGTACAAGGAACTTTTTATAACGATTTACGTTAATAATGTACAAACAAGTTGATAACTCCGTGCGCGTAGCTTTTCTACACGAACGGGGTTATTAAGCAAAAGACCCAACACAGTCGCCGCGCCCCTCCTGCGGGAGAGGACTCGCCTGGGAGAAGTTGAGGTGCATCATGGCTATTTGTATCATTTTTGTGGTCGGCTTGGTCAGTCTTATGTTCCTTGCCATGAGCCTATCGGGTCTGCAATCATTAAAATAATGAAAGATTCATTCGAATTTCCTTTTGAGCTTTGAAAGAAACGCGCGGCAAACGTCATCACTCATAGGAACGAAGGATCGCTGGCAGCCGCCGCTTGGCTCACAGCATCCCACTGACCAAAAACAGGGAGCGTTTTGCTCCCTGTTTTCTTTAAAAATGGCTGGGGTGCCGTTACTCGGCGCTCACTCCAAAACGACCGCCCATTCTTCCCACACCCATTCCGCTGCCCATACCCATGAAACTGGTTCCGGTGCTGTAATTTTGCCGGCTCGGAAAAGCAATTCCGTCGGCGCTCAACTGTTCCACGGCATAAGCCCGAGCCGCTTCACTCATGCTCCATACATCGCTCACACCATAATCTAACAGCACCTGGGTCAGCGTTAGTCCGCTGTCAAGGCTTGCCTGGATTTCATCAGGGCTGACATTTAATTGTTCTGCCACATAGCTGACCATAAAATCTTCCAGATATCCAAGTCCGGGCTCTTCACCGGGTTGGGTCACGGGCGTGCCGCCGTTAGGTCCACGATAGGTGATTTCTTCACTTGCGGCGAACACGGCACCGCTGCTGATGATCACAGCCGCCATGGCTGCCACACTTAAACCCAATACAAATTTTTTTGACATTTTTTTCTCCTTGCATGTTTGTTTTGCATGGAGTTATCTTATTGCACTGCCGTGAAGAATACCTGCACAACTTGTGAAGATTTGATGAAATGAAAACACTCGTCTTATGCCCTATATATGGGGGTTCCATACGCGAAATTTCTACCTGTATGCCTTGACTTTTTAGAATATTCGTTCTATTATAGAACATGTATTCTAAATAAGCCGTTGGAGGAATATCATGAATAAAAGTCAAACACAAACCTTGTTCAAAGATCCTTTCCGGGTTGTGAAGATGGTATATGAAAAAGCCGGTGGGATTTATACGTTTTTCATCGCGCTGGTATTGCTCGCTTTGGAAGCGTTCAATTTCAGTACGACCAAATTTGCTTTGGGCGATTTGTTGGGAGATGTGGGTTTTGGCACCGCTACCTGGGCTGCTATTCTGGCCACTGCCTTTTGCGGAATGGATCTGATCGGCATCATCCGCTTGTTCACTCCCCGCTCCGATCAAACCCGCAGCAACGAAGACTGGTTTTTGTTGGGTGCCTGGCTGATCGCTGCCGTGATGAATATGGGGCTCACCTGGTGGGGCGTCTCCATTGCCATCTACAATCACCCGGTGGAAAGCGTTCTGGTGGTCGACCCCATGACCATCGTTACCGTGATCCCGATTTTCGTCGCCCTCATGGTCATGCTCATCCGCATTTTGATTGTGGGAAATTTATCCGCCACCATTCGTCGTATCTCTCCGCCAGCCCTCAACGCAACCTCTCCCGCCCAACGACCACTGGGCTTTAAAGCGCAAACGATGAATGCCTATTCTCAGCGCACCTCCGTTCCCCAATCAACGCAGTCCTTTTCTCCACACTCGAAATTAGAGTAATTGGCATTTTGCTCTTCTCCGCTCGAACCAGCAGATCGATTTTTACACCCGCTCTGCTGGTTTGCGTTTAAAGGACTTTATTCCTCTCTTTGTATTATATTTCGTTGATCTTTTCCGAAGCTTGCATGGCTTATAATCTTTGATATGGCACAAAACAACCTCCTCCCTGCTCCCATGATCATCAACACCGATGAAGGGTTGCAGCACCTGCTTCATGATCTGCACTCTCAAAAACGCATCGCCGTCGACACCGAATCCAACAGTCTGTATGTCTATCAGGAAAAAGTTTGCCTTATTCAATTTTCCACAACTGCCACGGATTACCTGCTTGATCCCCTCAGCGGTATTGACCTCACTCCTCTCGGGGAAATATTTGCGGATGATAAGATAGAAAAGATCTTCCACGCCGCCGAATACGATATCATCTGTTTGCGGCGTGATTTTAATTTCGAATTCAACCATCTTTTTGATACCATGCAAGCCGCACGGGTACTCGGGCACCCCAAACTGGGGCTATCATCTCTTTTGGAAGAATACTTTGAGGTCGTAGTCGACAAACGCTATCAGAAAGCCAATTGGGGCAAGCGCCCCCTGCCACCAGAAATGCTCGATTACGCCCGCCTGGATACCCACTATCTTATCCCCCTGCGCGATCTGTTGTTCGGCTCTCTTCAGCAAAAGGATCGCCTGCGTGTGGCTGCCGAAGATTTCACCCGCATTTCTTATTCCCACGCTACCCCGAATGACAAACCATGTTATTCCTCGGCGCGCGGTTACCATACCCTGGACCCACACCAGTTGGCAGTGTTGAACGAACTCTGTGTCTATCGCGAAAGACAGGCTTTCCATGCCAATCTGCCACCTTTTAAAATACTGAGTAGCTCCGTTCTTCTGGAGATCGCCAGGAAAAACCCTACCACCGTTGATGAGTTGAAAGACATTCCGGGGCTTTCGGATAAGTTGCTGCATCGCCATGCAGTGGGGCTGATCCAGGCGGTGAAATTGGGGTTGGCACAACCTCCCCTCCACCTCAACCATCATGCGAAACCCTCTCAAGCGTATATCAACCGTCTTGAAAGGCTGAAAAAATGGCGGCTTCAGCGGGCTCGTGAAAAAGGCGTCGAATCGGATGTAGTCCTTCCGCGGGATCTGCTGGAAGAGATCGCCAAGGTCAACCCGCATAGCGATCAGGAACTATCGCAGATCATGCATGACATGCCGGAGCGTTTTAACTTGTATCATGCCTTGATTATGGACACATTAAAAGAAAGGCAACCATGAGAATCAATTTCAACGGAGCAGCCCAGACCGTAACCGGTTCACAGCACCTGCTCGAGATCAATGGCAAGAAACTATTATTGGAATGTGGTATCTATCAGGGACGCCGGAAAGATTTCTATTCCCGCAATCGTAATTTTCACTTTACTCCCTCCCAAATCGATGCCGTCATCCTCTCGCATGCTCACATTGACCACAGTGGCAATCTACCCAATCTGGTCAAACAGGGTTACAGCGGACCCATCTACACCACTCCGCCCAGCGCCGATCTGGCGGATATCATGCTGCAGGATTCGGGGCATATCTACGAAGAGGATGCGGAATACCTGAATCGCAAGAAACTGCGTCGTGGCGAGCAGCCTATCGAACCGCTTTATACCAAACAGGATGCCACCCGGGTCAAACAGTATTTCCAGGAAATTGGGTACCGCCAATCGTTTGAACCCATTCCCGGGGTGCGAGCTACCCTGTGGGACGCGGGTCACATTTTGGGCTCTGCCGGGGTCTGTCTGGATATCGAGGAACATGGCAAGTCCACCCGCCTGTGGTTTTCAGGAGATATCGGGCGTCCCGGGCTTTCTTTGATCCGCGATCCCCAACTGCCCGAACGTGCTGACTATCTCATCATGGAATGTACCTATGGCGATAAACCGCACAGCGACCCGGAAGAAGCTTTTGCGGAACTGCGCGATGTCATCCAGCACACCGTGGCACGCCGCGGCAAGATCATCATCCCCGCCTTTTCCGTGGGTCGTACGCAGGAGATCGTTTTCAACCTGAACCGTATGATCAGCGCTGGCGACCTGCCGCGCATCCCGGTCTTTGTGGATAGCCCTTTAGCCATCAATGCCACCGAGGTCTTCCGCCGCCATCCCGATTATTTCGACGATGAGACCCACGCTTTCATGCAAACCGGGCGCCATCCCGCCCTGACCTTCGACGGGCTGGAATATACCCGCAGCGTGGAAGAATCCAAAGCCATCAACGCCACCAGCGGTCCGCAGATCATCATCGCTGCCTCCGGCATGGCAGAAGCCGGGCGCATCTTGCACCACCTGAAAAATAACATCGCAGACGAGCGCAACACCATCGTCATCGTTTCCTGGCAGGCGCCCTATACCCTCGGTCGCCGCATCGCCGACCGCGAACCGCGCGTGCGCATTTTCGGCGAAGAATATCCCCTGCGGGCAGAGGTTGCCACCATCGGCGGTTTCTCCTCTCACGCCGGGCAGCATTTCCTATTGAAATATGCCCAGGCTACCCAAACCACCCTCAAACGCATCTTTCTGGTGCATGGCGATCCGGACGCCGCTACCGTCTTCCAGCAGGTCTTGAAGGATAATCACTTCAACGATGTGCTCTACCCGCCCCTGGGCGACAGCGTGGAAATTTAGCAGCGCCAATGCTATAATTCGCTGCACGAACGGAGAGGTGCCGGAGTGGACGAACGGGGCGGTCTCGAAAACCGCTGTGGTCACTTTTGATCACCGAGGGTTCGAATCCCTCCCTCTCCGCTGGTTTTTCAAGGGGTGTTCTAAAATGACTAGAAAGAAAACTGACGGTACAAAAGGTCTGGATTTAAAAAGTGTCTCTATTCTGATGATCGCCGAAGCCCTGCCTGAGAATGAAACAGATTCCTTCTACACCTCCACCGATTCGCTTTATGTGCAAAACACCATCCGCGCTTTTCAACAAGCCGGCTTTTCCGTGCACAACATCGCCGATATCACCAACCTGGGTGTCCACCTGACCGTCGCGGTCAAAGAACCCCGCCCCGGGGTGAGCATGCCGCGCGAATTGATCGAAAAATACGCCCCCGAGCTCGAAGCAGAGCTCGCACAGTTCCCCAATTTGAAGGTTCTGCTCTTGATGGGAGATGTTGCCATCAAAACGCTCAACCTCATCGCCCGCCGCACAACGGGCAAAGCCTGTATCCCCACAGGTTCTACTTACAAGATCCGCTACCAGCAGTTCTTTTTTGAGGGCATGCGTGTTTTCCCATCCTACCTGCAAACCGGTAAGAATTTCCTGATCGAGAAAGCCAAACAGCGCATGGTCACCGACGACATCCGGCGCGCTTTCGTCTGGCTGGAAAAGGAGCAAACCCATGCCAACCGTTGAAACCGTACTCGAACAACTGACCGCGCTGGCGGATCCGGGCAAACTGGAAGGCATGGCACACTTTGCTCTGGTGGGTGAAAAACGTCTGGGTATCCCCGTTCCCCCATTGCGCCGTCTCGCCAAACAACTCGGCAAAGATCATGCTCTGGCACTCGCCTTGTGGCAGAGCGGGTATTCCGAAGCACGCATCCTGGCTTCCATGATTGACGTTCCCGATCAGGTGACGGAAGTCCAACTGGAGCAGTGGGTGGCGGATTTCGATGCCTGGGACATCTGTGATCAGGTCTGCATGAACCTTTTTGAGAAGGTCCCGGCTACCATCGCCCGCATTCCGCAGTGGGTCAACCGTGAAGAAGAATTTGTGCGCCGCACGCCTTTCAGCCTGATCGCCTGCCTGGCATGGCACGACAAGCAAGCCGGCGATGCAAGTTTCATTGCTTATTTTCCTCTGCTCAGTCAGGTTGCCACGGACGAACGCAACTTCGTCAAGAAAGCGGTCAATTGGGCGTTGCGCAACATCGGCAAGCGCAATCCCCACCTCAATCAAGCGGCTATTCAATTCGCTGAAGAACTACAGAAGCTGGATTCAAAGTCCGCTCGCTGGATCGCTGCCGACGCCCTGCGCGAACTCACCGGTGACGCCGTGCAGCGCCGCATTCATGAGAGACCTGTGTCGTGATCCCTGCTTTACTTCAGCAGCCCGACCAGCAGGCTGATTCCAAACCCCACCAGCACTGCCCCCGCGATCTTATTGATGACCTTATAGAATTGGGGTTTGAAGCGTCCGCGCAGCAGCGACACCAAACTGCTGAGCGTCAGCCACCAGGCAATTGACCCGACGAACACCCCCACCACCAGCAGTCCCATCTGCCAGGTGCCGGCGTCCGCGCTGCTCAACCCCAACCCGCCGTATACCGCCGCAAAGGAAAAGATCGTGATCGGATTGGTAAGTGTCAGCAGGAAGGTGGAGAAATAATCCCCTGCCAGCCCGCGCGATTTGCCTGTGCTGGCTGCCGGCTGTTCCTTTTGGAAGAATGCCCGCACTCCCATCAAGATCAGGATGCTGCCCCCCACGATGCGTAAGGGGGTCTGCAAACGCACCAGGTGATTCCCCAGCCACAATGCGCCGAAACCTGCCAGTGAACCATACAGCAGATCAGCCGTGGCAGCTCCCAAGCCCGAAAAGAACCCGGACGGAAAACCTTTTTTCAGCGTGCGCTGGATGCACAGCACGCCGATCGGACCCACCGGAGCGGCGATCGAGATCCCCAACCCCATCCCTTTAAGAAAGAGCACCCAACCGTTCATCAAAGCCTATTTATATGCCCAGCGTGCCATCCCGCGCGTGATGAAGTACTCCAGCACCACCATCCCCACACCCCCCACTCCCGCCATCCACAGAATGCCCTGGCGGCTGAGTGGCTGCCGTAGTGCCAGCATACCGTTGATATTGGCAGCCGTGGAACTGTCCGTAGCTGCCAGTCCTATCGACAGCCCGCACGCCACCGCCAGTACCACGCTGGTGAAGATTCCGGTTTTATGGAATGCCTCTTCTGCTTCTTCCTTTGATCTTTCATTATCCAGCATGCGCAGCCCCATGTAAAAGCCTGCGAACAATCCCAACAGCAGGTTGAAGACCGGTACGCCCATGAAGAACCCGTACAGACCTGCCGAATAGAACAGGTACACCACCGCCATCCACACCAGGCTCATGTGATATGCCCGCACCAGCCAGCGTTTGAGGAACAGGATATCGATTAGAATGCCCGCCAGCAATCCCCCCAGCGCCGCATACTTGATGAAATCTTCCGGCAATATGGAGAGACCACCCCACCAACCAGCCAAAAAGCACAGGATCGGGAACACCCCTCCCAGCACCGCCAGCAGGAATATCGACTCCACTTTGGGAAACATCTTTCGGAAATCGTTCATGGTTCCTCCTCGAATTGCACAAGTATACCCCGCCGTCACCGGGCAGGTCTCTCAAAATATCTCA
>JAAZOK010000087.1 GCA_012797815.1 Chloroflexota bacterium
TGATATTGGCGATTATTTGAATGCGGGTGACCTGCTGGTGGTCAACAAGACCAGGGTCATCCCTGCCCGTATCTATGCTCGCAAACCCACCGGTGGCAGGGTCGAGATACTCTTGCTGCGCAAGAATGCGGATGATACCTGGCTGGCTATGTTGGGTGGCAAACGCCTCAAAGCCGGCATGCATCTGAGCATCGAGGGCGGTCCGCAGGTGGAGATTCTGGCAGAGCAGGATGGCGCTAACCGCACCATCCGTTTCACCGAAGCGGTGGAGGGCTTTCTGCCCCATATCGGCAATACTCCGCTGCCGCCCTATATCCACGAAAAACTGCAGGATCCCGAGCGCTACCAGACCATCTACAGTCAGGACGCCGGTTCTGCCGCCGCACCTACTGCCGGGCTGCATTTCACACAGGCTTTGATCGATTCCCTGAAAGAAAAAGGCATTGCTTTTGATGAAGTGCTGCTGCATGTGGGGCTCGATACTTTTGCGCCGGTGAATGAGGAGAACGTGGAAGAGCATGCCATTCATCGCGAGTGGTGCCAGGTCAGCGCTGCTACCGCCGAACATATCCGCCGTACCAAGCAAGCCGGCGGCAGGATCATCGCGGTGGGCACCACCACCGTGCGCACCCTCGAATCCGCTGCACGCGCTGTGCCGCCGGCAGAGTTGATCCATCCCTACGAAGGCATGACCGATCTGTTCATCCTGCCCGGCTACCCATTTCGCGTGGTGGACGCCATGATCACCAATTTCCACCTGCCCAAATCCACCCTCATCATGCTGGTGAGCGCCTTTGCCGGTTGGGATAATATCCGTCATGCTTACGAGGTTGCCAAACAGCAGCATTATCGTTTTTATTCCTTCGGGGATGCCATGTTCATTCATTGAGAGTGAGGGGAAGCCTATGGATTGGAAAACTCACCAGCAAGAAGTGCTCGCCTGCCGTAAATGCCCGCGCCTGGTGGCATGGCGCGAACAGGTAGCGCGCGAGAAACGGGCTGCCTTTCGCGATTGGGATTATTGGGGCAAGCCGGTGCCGGGGTTTGGAGATGTACAAGCCCGCGCCATGGTAGTGGGGCTGGCGCCGGGCGCGCATGGCTCGAACCGCACCGGGCGTATGTTCACCGGGGATGCCTCCGGCGATTTCCTCTATCCTGCCCTCTACCGTGCCGGTTTCTGCAACCAGCCTACCTCTGTTCACCGGGAAGATGGCTTGCAGTTGCAGGATGTCTACATCACTGCTGTGGGGCGTTGCGCTCCTCCTCAGAATAAACCCACCCGCCAGGAACTGCTGAACTGCCGCCCCTATTTGATAGCGGAGATTCAGTTGTTGCAGAATTTGCAGGGTTTTGTGGCGCTGGGCAGCATTGCCTTTGAGAATCTGCTGCAGATCTACCGGGAGTTTTATGGAGTTTCTTTCACGGGAAAACCCCAATTTTCCCATGGCGCGTTTTTTACCTTCCCCGGCTTGCCCTGGTTGCTGGCATCCTACCATCCCAGCCGCCAGAACACCCAGACCGGCCGGTTGACGGCAGGCATGTTCGACCAGGTGTGGCAGCAGACAAGATCGAATTTGCGTGATTGATTCATAAAAGATCATAAATTCGATAGAAAATATCCATTATTCTTGTGACTCTCTCTTATCTCTGGTACTATAATGCTTAGATTCGAGAAGATGGGAGGGCATTGATCGCGATCATGATCGATACTTCTTTTTATTAAAAAGGAAAAATGCATGAATAAAAAGCGCTCACTCTGGATCGGTATCATTTCCCTTGTTCTTATTGCCCTGGTTGCTTATTTCTGGGCGGATACCCTCATGGATTCGCTCTTCGCTTACCGCTCCCCGCTGGCGCAGGATCCGCCTGTTGCCGGGCAGCCGGTCGGCAGCCCGCTCACACGGCGGGTGGTGTTGGTGCTGGTGGATGCGCTGCGGGAAGATACCTCCCAGAATCCTGAAGTGATGCCTTATCTTAATGAACTGCGCCAATCCGCTGCCTGGGCGACCATGCATAGTCGCACGCCCTCCTATTCTGCGCCCGGTTGGACCACCATTCTCACCGGCGCCTGGCCGGATATCAACGATAGCCAGCCCGCCAATCCCCCCGACGAGGAGAATGTGCGCACCTTCACCCAGGATGATATCTTTGCCGCCGCCCGGCGCGCCGGCTTGCAGACCGCTGTCTCCGGTTTTTTCTGGTTCGAAGATATGCTGGCAAATTCCGGCGTTGACGCAGGTTTCTATACCCCGCATGAGGATAATAGTGCCGATCAGGCGGTATTGCAGGCTGCTTTGCCCTGGCTGGAAGATCCCGCTTATCAACTGGTGTTGGTCCATCTGGACCAGGTCGATTACGCCGGGCATCATCAGGGTGGACCTCAGGATTCCCGTTGGAATGCTGCCGCCGCGCGCGTGGATGCCATGTTGGCGGAAATAGTCGCTGCGTTGGATCTACAGCAGGATACCCTGCTGATCTTTTCCGATCACGGTCAGATCGACCAGGGTGGGCATGGCGGGCATGAAGCGGTTACCCTGGTGGAACCGTTCGTCATGTTGGGCGCCGGGGTCATTCCGGGGCATTATGCGGATATGGATATGACCGGTATTGCCCCTACCGTGGCAGCCCTGCTGGGCACCAGCCTGCCCGCCAGCAATCAGGGGTGTGCCCTGACCGATATGCTCCGGCTTCCCGCCGGGCAGCGGGCTGCTGATCTCGATCAAGCCCTGCTCGCTCAACAGAACAACTTGCTGCGTGCCTATCGGTCCGCTCTGGGTTTTGAGAACAGCTCGCAGCCACCCATCACTTCCGCGGCGGATACGGCTGCCATCATGGATGCGTTGCGTGCCGGGCGCCTTCAGCAGGAACGCCTGCCGCGGCTCAGCATGGCTGTGCTGCTGGCGATTGCCCTTGTGATCTTCGTGGCGCGTAGGTGGAAGCGTAAAAATGGCTGGCTCTTGTTGGGCGCTGCCCTCAACCTGGGGGTCGTCAATCTGCTGTATGGCGTGATCGCCGATAAAGCCTATTCGCTCAGTGCCCTTACCAGTGCCGGTGATCTGATCCTTTCTATGGCGCTTTACTGTGGGATCGGCTTTGCTGTTGCCTGGCTGGTCGGCATGCTGTTGACCGGCTCGTTTTCACGCGCGAAGACAGAAGCGGCTCGCTATACCCTCACGTTGACTTTCCTGACCCTCTGCCTGCTGGCACCGCCCATTCTGTGGAATTTCTACCGCAATGGCTTGCTCATCACCTGGACCCTGCCCGAGTTCGCCATCATGTATTTTGCTTTCTTGTGCATTTTGCAGAGCCTGTTCGTGGCGCTCTTTGGTTTGTTGTTCGGCGGTGTGGCTGCTTTATTGGGTCTTGTGATGTCGAAAGGAAATAAATAAAGAGCATCTATTTCTTCATTCGGAGGAGAGCAGCAAAAAAGCTGCTCTCCTTTTTTTTGTGCAATTTCTCTATGCCATGAATTGGGAATAGGATTTTCCAAACAGGCTTATCAACATTGGCTCTTTATCCTCCAATAGCAATAAACGAATGGACAGATCGGCTATTTTGATCTTGGTGTTTTCTTCCAGTGAAAGCGAATGATCGAATACGTTCAAGATGGCATAGGAGTTATCGTCTCCGGCGATGCGGTTACTGGCGATCTTTCCACAGTTCAA
>JAAZOK010000067.1 GCA_012797815.1 Chloroflexota bacterium
CACCGTGATCTGAATATGGTCAATATAGTGATTATTCCAGAGTGGTTCAAAAATACCGTTGGCAAAGCGGAAAACGAGGATATTTTGAACAGTTTCTTTTCCTAAATAATGATCAATGCGGTAGATCTGATCTTCGCGAAAGCAGGAATGTAATTTTTCATCCAATTCTCTGGCTGAAACCAGATCCTGCCCAAACGGTTTTTCAACCACAATGCGTGTCCACTCATTGTGATCTTCCAACCCACTACTGCAAACATGCAGATTATCGATGATGTCAGGGTAAGATGCCGGCGGTGTCGCCAGATAATAGATCACCCTCTCAATATGTTCCCGTTCGATCAGCTCATTCAGAGCCACGAATCCCATCGGATTTTCAAATTCGCCCTGTACATAAGTTGCATTGGTCAATAAATCTTCCACAATAAAATGATTCACCGGTTTTCTTCTGGCGAATTCTTTAATCCCACTACGCAGGGTTTCCTTTAGCACTTCATCAGTCCACGGTCTTCTGGCAAAACCAATGATCTTTATTTTTTGTGGTAATTTCTTTTCACTGGCAAGCTGATACAGGGCCGGCAACAATTTTCGTTTGGTCAGATCTCCGGTCACACCAAAGATCACAAATCCAATCACATCCTCATATGTTGTCTGTGCACCCACTGATCCCTCTACTTCTTTTCTTTGATGGCATGTCCACCAAATTTATTGCGCATGGCTGAGAGGACTTTCATGGCAAACCCATCCTGCTGACGGCTATCAAAACGCCGATACAGGGAGGATGCAATAATTGGAGCCGGCACATCCAGATCGATCGATTCATGCACCGTCCAGCGCCCTTCACCAGAGTCATCCACCCAACTTTCGATGTTGGAGAGTTCACGATCTTCTTGCAGCGCATCACGGGTGAGATCCAGCAACCATGAACGCACCACCGATCCATCCTGCCAGATGCGGGAGATATCTTCCAGATCAAGGCTGAAATCTTGTTTGGCATGCATCAATTCAAAACCCTCCGCCAATGCTTCCATCATGCCGTATTCGATACCATTATGGACCATTTTGACAAAATGACCCGCACCATGCGGACCAACATAACCCCAGCCCTTATTTTTCCCCGGTGCAAGGACTTCAAAAATCGGATTGAGGTAATCGGCAATTTTTCTTTCCCCGCCGATCATGAGCGAATATCCTTCTTTTAAACCCCAGACCCCGCCGCTCACACCCACATCCAGAAAGTGAATGTGTTTATCGGAAAACATCGAAGCGAGAGCAATCGAGTCTTTGTAATATGAATTCCCGCCATCCACATAGATGTCATCCTTATTCAGAAGACCGGCAAATTCAGCGGCAATTTGCCGGGTGGTATCTCCAGCAGGTACCATTGACCAGATGATGCGTGGAGCCGTTAAATTGTCAACGACCTCCTGCAGGCTAAAGGCAGGGATCACTCCCACTTGTTTCTCCAGATCGGTGGTCTTTTCTGCACTGCGGTTATAGGCTACTACTTCGATATTGCCAGCTCGTAATCGACGTGCCATATTGGCACCCATTTTCCCTAACCCTATGATCGCTAATCTCATCATATTTTCCTTTTTTAGAAGAATTCATTTATTAATCTTATAATATGATTTAACATCATCATTAGATAAGTTTCCATAGTTAAAATAAACTCTAAGGAATTACTTATATTCCTTAAGGAGGACCCATTGCCTCAAAAAGAATTATCCATCACAGATATAGAGAATATCAAGATCGGTCAGGTTAGTGATCCAAAGGCTGGTACTGGCTGTACGGTTATCCTTTGTCCACAAGGTGCAGTTTGTGGAGTCGACCAACGTGGTGGAGCTCCCGGAACCCGGGAAACTGACCTGTTACGACCGATGCATCTGGTAGAGAAAGTACATGCCCTCATCCTGGCCGGTGGTTCGGCATTCGGTCTCGATGCAGCCAGCGGGGTGATGCGCTACCTGGAAGAACATAAAATCGGTTTTGATACAGGCTATGCGAAAGTTCCCATAGTCCCTGCCGCTATCCTATATGACCTGGGATATGGTGATGCCAATGTTCGACCGGATGCAGACATGGGTTATCAAGCTTGTGTTCAAGCTTCTACCACACCACCTCAATGTGGTAATTTCGGAGCCGGAACGGGTGCCACGGTTGGCAAGATCCTGGGAATGTCACAAGCTATGAAATCCGGCATCGGATGGGCAGTTATGGAAATCAGTAGCGGCGTCTATGTGGGTGCCATTGTGGCTGTAAATGCATTTGGGGATATTTGCGATCCCAAAACGGGTGCCATTTTAGCAGGCACACGCTCTATCAAGAAAGGACCCATCCAAATCGGAGATACGGAATATTTTGCCAATACACAGGAAACCATGCGCAGTATGATCGGAAAAACGATCTTGAACATTGCCGCCAATACCAACACGGTGATCGGAGCGGTCATTAC
>JAAZOK010000065.1 GCA_012797815.1 Chloroflexota bacterium
CCGCTGGGGCAGAAGGGCACCGGCTTGAAATGCCAGCCATAGCGTTCCTGCAACTGCCGGATGAAAGCGCTTGGATCCTGTTTCAACAGGTTGATGCGGATGGCGGGCGGTAGATCTTGGGATAGCACTTCCACCAATTGCTTGAATTCTTCAGGCTTGAGCAGTGCCCGAAAACGTTCCAGAGCGGTTTCAACGGAAGGGGATAAGGGGTTCATTCCTGTAGCCCCTTATGGATGCAGAATACCAGTTCGTCTCCGCATTCCACTTCCTCGATCTGCCAGGCATATCCCTGCACGGTCTGGTCGACCAGATGGCGCATGCGTTCGTGCATGTCGTGTGTTTTTCCGATGTCGCTGCCCGGTAGGGATACCAACAGATATTCCACGCGCAGGGCTTCCCATAGCCGGCGGTTGCTGCCTTTCTGGCGCTGCTCCATACGGTGGGCCTCTTTGAAAAAGAAAGCCACCTCGGCAGATTGGGTGGGGGGATCGACCAGAATGTCGCGTTGTTCGGCGTGTGCGGCTGAGAAACCGCACTGCTTGAAGAAGGCGTTCAACAGATTTACGCGCGGCAGGTGGATGTCATAAGCCTGATAATCGATATCAGGGGGCAGGTCCAGCATGGGCAGCGCGAAAGGGTTCAACCCGCATGCCAGATCCAGAATGCGCTGTGGTGTGCCGGCGATGGCAAATAATTTGGTATAGAAATTCGCCAGGTTGGGCAGGCGTTCG
Source organism: Chloroflexota bacterium (assembly GCA_012797815.1). Taxonomy (GTDB): domain Bacteria; phylum Chloroflexota; class Anaerolineae; order Anaerolineales; family Anaerolineaceae; genus UBA4781. Next base: position 732 of record JAAZOK010000065.1, read on the forward strand.
CGGGTGGAGGTGTGGCAGGTCAGCATACGCCTGGCAAATGCTTCCAGTTCGTTGCGGGTGGTGAGCTGGCGGACCTCCTGCAGGGCTGCTTCGTAATCGGGGTCACCCAGATACAGCGCGGTGAGCTGGTGCAGTTTTTTGCGCACGCTGGCTTCGATGGCGCGGGGATCGCTGTAGCGCCGGCTCTCCTGTTCGATCAGGTCACGGATGGTTTCGGGCGGTAAGTGCAGGGCACGGTATTTGCGCGTTTGCAGCAGCTTTTGGCTGAGAGTTTCCAGATCGTTCATCTTACGGATCTCTCTCGATGCGGTAAGCCAGTTCGCTGGCGAACAGGAATTTACGGTAGTGCCAGCCCAACTCTGCCAATAGACTTTCGAACTGGCTGGCATAATGTTGGCGCATGCCTTTTTCTTTGCCCCCGATGCTGCGCACCGGAAAGCTGACGATCAGGGTGCGCGCTCGAATACCGGTCAGAATGCGCCGGGCGCTTTCTTTGTCCGCCTGTTCCAGGCAGGGCAGGGTCTTCAACAGCAGGGCGACCTGTACTTGTTTTTGTGGAATGGTTGATAAAAGATTGCAGGTGCTGGCTTCACCCTTGATGTGAAAATGTGCAAAGAAAGACTGTAGAAAAGTGGTCATATCGTTGAAGATGTCGCAGGCGCTGTATTGAATATCCGGCTCAACCGGCATCCAGCTCAATGCCAGCGGGTTGAATCCACATGCCAGATCCAGGATGGAGGTGACGGGTTGGATATCTGCCAACAGGGTGGCATAAAATTCACCTACAATGGGAAGACGTTCGCGGGTGGAGGCGTGCTCTTGCATCAGGCGCAGACAAAACTGCCGGTTTACCTCGGTGTGCAGGTCTGTGGGCAGCATTGCCAGTTCTTGCAAGTGTGCCGTGTAATCGGGTTGCTGGGCGAAATACGCCCAACCCACCTGATGCAGTTTGTTGGTGGTACCCTTGATCGCTTCTTTGAGCGAGGTGCGTTTTTTTATTTCTTTGCCGGCGATGAACGTCACCAGGTCTCTATCCAGGCAGCGATATTTCTTCTTTTCCAGCACCTGGCGGACCACTTCGTCCCTGTCGATGGTGGTGCTCATGCTTGCTCTCCGCGTAAGAAGTCAATGAGGCGTGCCATGAACTGCAGGTTGTGGATGCTTGCCAGGCGCACATACAAATTTTCATTGATCTGGTATAGATGGTGCAGATAACCCAGGCTGTAATGCTGGCAGGTGTGGCAGGGACAGGTCGGGTCGATGGGGTGTTCGTCGCGGATATGCTTCTCGTCTTGCGCATAGATATACTGGAGCCAATCCTGCTTTGCAAGGTCAAAGCTCCCGCGCAGGCGATATAACCTGGCGTGGCGGGCATCGCGTGTCGGCATGGCACAGTCAAAAAGCGGGTAGCCCAGCTTGAATGTTTTTACCAAATTGTAGGGGTGACCGATACCCAGTGCGTGCATGGGAAATTCGCCGGGGATCAGTTCACGCGTATAGCCGACCATATCTTCCACCAGATTGCCCTCCTTATCCAGTGGCCAACCGCCATAGCCGTAGCCGTCAAAACCGATCTCCAGCAGGGATTCCGCGCAGGTCTTGCGCAGTCCGCGAAAACCGCCACCTTGGACCACTGCGAACAATGTACGGTTTTGGTCGGTATCGTTCTTGCTCTGGTCCCGTAATTTTATAAATTCCTGATGGCAACGTTTTGCCCATTGCACGGTGCGTTGCACGGAAAGCAATTGTTCGCTTTCAATGTCATCCACGTGTGTGCAATCATCCAGGCAGAATAGCACATCTGCTCCCATTTTCCATTGGATCTGGATGCTCTTTTCGGGGGTGAGGGTGATCTTCTTACCGCGTCTGCTGTCTTTCAGCAGGATGCCATCATCTGTGAAGCTCCCAAAGCTGCAGCTCTGGCGAATGAGGGAATAAGCTTGAAAACCGCCCGAATCGCTGAAAATGGGTCCCTGCCAGCCACTGAAAGCATGCAACCCGCCCAATGCGCTGATGACGGTGGTGCCGGGTTTTTGCATCAGATGGTAGGAATTCATCATGACCGCCCGCACGCCGCAGGCTGCCAGATCCTGTGCATCCAGACCGCGCACCTGTCCGAAGGTTGCATCGGGCAGAAATGCCGGCAGAGAGATCGCTCCGTGGGATGTGGAAAATGTCTTATCCATATCTTGATAAGACAGATTGTAACATTGAGAATTGAAAAGGCGGGAGACTTATTGCAGAACGGTTAAGGCATGCAGGGTTGCCCAGGTGTCCGCTGTATCGTTTCCAGCTGTGAAAGCCCAGGTGCGCCCGCGAAATGGACTGCTTCCATGCCATTTACCGTTTTTCATTTGTTTACTTTCCAGCCAATCCAACGCTTTGCGAGCCGAAGGATGGTCGAGTGCATCCAATTCTTTTAATACACCCAGAGTGAAGAGAATATCCACATTGTAAAACAGGGGAAAATTCAGCGAGAACCATCTTTTATGGATCTTTTCTTTGTATGGGTAATCTGCATCTACCAGGGAATAGCGTTTTAGAACGAATTCCAATCCGTGCTGGATGGCATGCTGCACGGCAGACGTACGTTTTTCAGTGGGAATGGCTGCCAGCCCCCATAAAGCACGGATGACTCCCCAGGCACAGGGTAGTTCATAATTCCACTTGCATACTGAATCACATTCTATCTCACGCACCAGCAGGGAGATGGTATCTTGAATGATAGTATTTTCCACTGGAAGGCAGTGAAGCTGGTAGCGCAAGAAATTTCCCCAGAAGCAAGCTAAACCGCTCTCTTCATGCTCGATCTGTTCATGCAGATTTTTCTGCAAGCGCTGGTTCATATACAACGCGCCCTTTTGCATGGCAGGGTGATCTCCGGAGAGACCCAGTTCGGTCAAGAGCTGCATGCTCCAGTGAGTGGATTTATATTTAGGAGAATAATATCTGCGATCCCAGATCCAGTAACCTTCTATGTACTGCTCTTGAAGAATGGAAAGCACAGGTTCCTGTGCTGCTACATGCGCCTGTTCCTGTACTACCTGGGGATGGTCAGGGGGCAGCCCTTCCAACCTGGTTAAAACAAACAGGCGGATGGAAGGAGTATCCGCCTGTGTTAACCGTTTTATCATTTCTTCACGAGTTTGCATGGATTTCCTCCCTCGTGGCAAGGTTTATTCTTTTGGTTTGGGTTTAAAAAAGGCGCTGATCAACACGATCACACCCAGCCCGATGATGAAGAGCGGCCATAGATTTCCGTAGTTCCAGCCCAGTCCGAAAGAACCTCCGAAGATGACGAACCCGGTGGCGCTGATCGCCATCAATACCAGACTGCTGCTGTCAAAGCGTGGTCCACCGCGGTCGATCAAACCGCTCAACAGGATACCCAACCCCACAAATCCGGGGATCAGCGTCCATGCGAAAGACCAGGTATCCCATCTGCCGGTCATTCGCTGGTAGTAGAGGATAGCGCCGATACCACCCACGATGCAGCCGGGGATCGCCAGCCCGCCATTGCGGGAAAGGATGGCAGACAGCAGGAATACGATGCCCACTCCGATCACGATGAACGGCCAATCCAAAAAGTCAAAATAACCCGGAAAAACGCGGGTGACCAGCAGGAAAGCACCGATGATGATGAGGATAAGACCCCAAACCAGATCACTACGATTCTTCATTTTTACTCCTTTATTGTCGATAATCTATCTCATATACGTAAAAGGAAGGAGTGGGTTTCAAAAAGAGAAAAGGTGCTCCTTTTCTCTTTTGGTCTTTTCTATAGACTCCTTGCCAGTGTAGTGCTGAGTGCTTCGATCTTCTCCAGGTCTTCTGGCAAAGCTTGCACGTTGAATTCCGCCTTGCCCAGCAGATCCCAGTTCAGGACCTCACTTTGCTTGTTGATAAAGCGCATCGCACCACCGCCCCAACCATAACTGCCCACATAGATCGCTTTTTTATCGCTCATGCGTTTTTTGTCTGCCATTTCCAGCACAAATTCCATGCTGGGGAACAGCCCCCCTTCGTAAGTGGGGGCGCAGATCACCACTCCTGCGCTTTCCCACAGGGCAGGCAGGATGTAGCTGATATGCGTTTCACCCACATCAAAGCTGCTGAATGGGATGCCAACTTTTTTCAACCCCTGTTCGATGCTGGGGATCACCCGGGCGGAGATGCCATACATGGATCCATGCAGCAAGCAAACTCGCTTGGGAGCATGCCCTCCTGCATATTCTGACCACTGGATATATAAATTGAGAATACGCTGCGGGTCTGCACGCCATACCAGTCCATGAGAAGGTGCTACCATTTTTACATTCAACGGTGTGATCTTTTCGGCAGCTTTCAACACCGGTTTGCTGAAAGCACATACGATGTTGGAGAAATATCGCAATGCTTCATGGACGTAGTAGTCCAGGTCATCCTGTTCATCATCAAAGATACTCTTCTCCAATACGCCGTAACCGCCAAAACCGTCACAGGAAAACAGAATACCGTTCTTTTCTTCAAAGGTCATGATGGTTTCAGGCCAGTGCACCATAGGGGTGGAAAGGAAGTGCAGGGTATGTGCACCGAGTGAGATGGTCTCACCATCCGTTATTACCTGCACGTGCTCACGAATGCCAAAGAAAGCCTCCAGCATTTCGCGTGTTTTGGCACTGCCCAGGATGGTGATCTGGGGGGCGATCTCCAGCAGTTGCATGATTGCTCCGGAATGGTCTGGCTCCATATGATTGATCACCAGATAGTGCAACTGGCTGGGATCGATACGGTCTTTGATATGTTCGATCAGCAATTCACCCTTGATATCCTTGCACAGGTCTATCAGGGTACTTTTTTCGTCTTTGATCAGATAGCTGTTATAGGAAATACCTTCTTTCTCGATCGACCACAGCCCTTCAAATAATTTGGTGCTGGTGTCATTCACACCGATCCAGAAAATATCATCCGTCAATTTAACCGGGTTCATCATTACTCCTGCTTAAATTAAAAATTGAAGATATGGCTCTATTTTAAGCCATATCTCGTCTTAATTTGGGTAATATCGGTTTCCTAATGCGATGTTCCCAACAGGTTGCTGATCAGAATAGAGACCAGACCCGCTGCGAGGGTTTTTAATCCCATCCCGATCAAACTTTGTTTGGATATTTTGCCCAGGAACATGCCCAGACCGAACAGCACCAACAGCGCAAATCCGATGGCGGTGTAGTAGACATAATGAATGTCCACGAACAGATTGGCAAAGAAGAACGGGATCAATACCACCAGCGATGCCAGGAAGGGAGAAAGCCCATCCACCAGCGAAACCGCTACTGCCGCAAAGCGGGAGGCTTTACCGATCTTGCTGCCGTTCAGGTCTGAAAGGGTGCTACGGCTTAATTCATCCATCTCCCGTTTGCGCTCGGCTGATTCGGTCAGGAAGGAACCCCATAACCCCGAAATACCGATCGCCACCGAAGTGGTGAGCCCGGTGGTTACCACGATCACCGGATCATCCACACCGGCGGCGTAATGCCCGGTTAAAACGCCGATGATCGTGAGCACACCATCGAATGCGTTCATGGCAAAATAGCGCCTGGCTATCTCGCCAATTTCTGCTATTTCATTGTATTCACTGATCCTCTCAAGCGTTTGCTTGAGAGGGTTATCTTTATGATCCATTTTTATTTATAGGGGATTTAGTCCTGAAGTGTGGCGGCATCATCGATGATCATTTTGCCTGCAACAACCTCATCGATAGAATGAATAGAACCACCCTGATCGTGAATTAAAGCTGCGACTACATCGTAGTCGAGATCATCACCTTCGATGGTGATCTTGGCATTTTCAACTTTGTGGTCGATCTCAGCGATGCTGATATTCACAGCAGAAATGCCATCTAAAACGCTGATTCTTTTTGCAAGGTCCACTATACTTGGCTCGATTGGTTTTAAGGTATCAAGCACTAACCTACGTATTTTTCCTATCATCTCTGTTTCTTAAGACTACTCCTTTGTAAGGAACAAAATATTTGATGGTCGTATTTATACCATAATTTCAAGATTTGAATATTTTCATATTTCATTCTTATATAACACTTCTACCCATTCCCGGTTCTTCCACAGCGCACAATACCCATCGCTTTCATCCAAGCGTTCGCTGCTGTTGCGAATGATTTCAAGATGCCTGGATTGCAGTGCCTCCAGCAGAGACACTTCTTTGAGATTGGCATCTGAATAAGGGGAGAAGGGGCAGGGTTGCACCTCACCCAGGGGGTTGATATGCACCAGCCCCTTGCCGCCTGCCACACAGCCGCCCAATTCCACCTCCCCACCGGGGAATGCCAGGAATAATGCCGGGTATTTCACCCGCAGTTCTTCCAGGATGGCAAGATGCCGCAGCACTTGCGGGGGAGTGAGCGCCAGTTCGTTCGATTCCATATTCACCGGCAGATAGTTGATGAAGAAAAACACCTTGCAGCCCTTTTCCATCATATCCACCAGGTAAGCCTCATCGTTGACCAGCTCGAAATTCTGACTGGTCTGGGTGATGGAGGTACCGAACAGGACCTTATTTTCTTTTAGCTTGTTGAATACCTCATTGGCGCGTTCGTAAATACCACCGCCGCGCCGCAGGTCGGTGTCTTGCTGGTCCCCTTCGATGCTGACCACAGGCAGGATGTTGCGTTGCCTTCTCAACTGGTGAATGGCAGCGTCGTCCAGTAAGGTGCCGTTGGTGAAAAGCAGGAAGATCATGCGAGGAAATTCATCTAACGTGTCGAGCAATCCTTCGCGCATGAAGGGTTCCCCGCCTGCCAGCAAGATCACGGAAACACCCAGGTCGCTGGCTTGCTGGATGGTATCCTGGAACTGCTCCCGGGTGAGTTCCTTTTCTGGGGAGTGGTGCAACACTTTGGCATAACAGCCCACACAGTCCAGGTTGCAGTTGTTGGTGATGCTGAAAATGATCATGGGTGGGATCTGCACGCCCTGGCGTTGATAGCGTGCTCGTTTTTGTTCTCCCAGGCGAAAAGAGAGATACAGGCGGGCAGCCGTCCAGGCGAGCTGCGGGTTGTTCAAACTGAATGATACGATCTGTCGCAACCCCAGACGAAAGCTGAGATTGAAGTAAGTGGTGATATCCTGTTTTTTCATTATCCGATGATTCCAGTTTTGTTTTCACGAATTATACGTGGCGGATGGAAAATGGTTTCAGAAATTTTTTACTATAATTAAAAGAAGGAGCACTTTCGATCAGGGATAGAAGATGGCAGAAAAATTGTGTCCCAAGGTGATTCTGGAAGGCACACGCCTGACGCTCAAAACGGAGATCGCATTTGCCTTGAATGAGCATCCGCGTGTGGTCGGACCGCGTAAATATCGTTACCATTCACCGCTCATCTCGGCGGAATGGTGTGCTTTCACCAATTTCCCGTGGGGGCGGGGATTGATCAATTTCGACCCGGATGAGGAAGCACTGGCCATGGAGACCTACCGCACCTGGGTGCACCTCTTTGAACTGCAACGCTATTATTCCTGGATCGTGGATCGCTTCCATCTTTCCACCATCATGTACCAGTGGATGACCTATCACAAGAAATATGATTTTGACTGGCTGGAAGAGCGCCTGCTGTCGCTGAATTTCCGCCTCGTTTTCTGCACGCGCAGTGCAGAATCCTTTCAGACAGCCCGGGCGGAACGTCTGAAGATATCCGGCAATCCTGCCCAGTACGATGACCTGGGTAAGTTCATGGCAGAACAGGCTTATATGCGTGAGCTGGTAGCGGCTTCCCGTTTGCCATCAGTGGAAGTAGATGTATCGGATAATGATGTTACCCATGCCGCCGCTGCCATCGCAGATTGGCTGCAGGAGAGCAGCGGATTATATATGCCTGACTAGTTAAGGTCACATCTCCTTCTTCCCATACTACTTTTATTCTCTATTTGAATTTCATTAACAAATTATGATATAATGTCAGTACAAACGTAACACACTACATAATGAACAACTGATGAAATACCAAACTCTCCCCCTTTTGTACCATTAATAAAGTACCAGCCGAGGTGAAATATGCACAAAAAGTATTTGCTTGGAATTGACAATGGGACAACCACCACAAAAGCAACTCTTTTTGATTTCAATGGACAAGAAATTGCAGTTTCCAGTTCGAAAGAGGTGCAGACCCTGCATCCCCAGCCGGGTTGGGCTGAGCAGAGTATGCCGGAAATATGGGAAGCCATGGCGGCTGCGATCCGGGATGTCATCAATCGTTCAAAAATTGATTCAAAAGAAATCGCTGGGATTTCGTTGAGTGGGCATGGAGGGGGTGTCTGGCTATTGGATAAGAATGGAATCCCGGTCCGCAATGCCATCATCTGGCTGGATGGGAGAGCAAAACCTTATCTCGACCGCTGGAGTGAGGAAGGGCTGCTGCAATCCATTTACGATAAATCGGGCTGGAATCTGTTCGCGGGGATCGGACCTGTCACTATCTTCCCCTGGTTGGTGGATAACGAGCCTGAAAGCCTTGATAAGGCTGCGGTCAATATTACTTCCAAAGATTGGACCAAGTATTGTTTAACCGGTAAATTGAGTGTCGATTATTCCATGGCATCCGTATCGCTGTTGGATTATGCCACTATGGATTTTTCACAGGAAGTCTTGGATATGGTGGGGATCACACAATACCGCCATCTGCTGCCCGAGCTCGTGCCGGCCTGGCAGATCGCGGGGTATGTCACCCGCGAAGCGGCTGAAAAAACAGGGTTGGCTGAGGGTACACCGGTGGCAGGTGGCGCATTTGATGGCGCTTGTTCTGCGCTCGGCGCCGGTTGTTACAGGGTTGGAGAAGCAGGTAGTACGGTCGCTACGGCGGGTGTGCATGTTGTCCTCAGTGCTAACCCTGTTCCAGATCCGGAACGTATCTATAGTTTGATGGCATATAACGTGCCAGACGTGTATTACAAGACTTCCATGGCACAGCTTGCCGCTGGGAACCTGGACTGGTTCGACCGTGAATTCTTGGAAGCTGAACGCATCCAGGCTGCTCAAAGGGGCTGTTCGATCTATGAAATCATTTCTGAAGAGATTGAAGAAATCCCGGTCGGTTCTGGTGGGGTGATCTATCTACCCCTGTTGCAGGGGGAACGTTCCCCTTTCGTGAAACCGGAAGCGCGTGGTACGTTCTTCGGTCTGGGGGATTGGCATAAAAGAGCCCATTTATTAAGGGCAGTTTTTGAAGGCGTTGCACTGTCTACTCGCCATAATTACGAAAGTATGTTGAAAAACGAAAAGCTTGAGGTTACCTATCTGTCTGGAGGTGCCTCCAAGAATGATACATGGTGTCAGATCCTGGCAGATTGCACTGGCAATACCATGCGTGTTCCATCCGGCAGTGATTCCGGTTCACGTGGTGCTGCTATCAATGCCGGTGTGGCGGTGGGTGTGTTCAAAGACCATGCCGAAGGTGTGCGAAAAATGGTTCATATCCGCAAAGAATTTACACCGGATGCGCAGCGGAAAGCAAAATATGACCAGATATATGAAGTTTACAAAGAATTGATTAAGGCTGCTTGGCCTATTTGGGAAAAAATTTCAACCTATGGAATTGAAAAATGGGAAAAATAGAGCAAGAAAGGAGGAGCAGAATATAAGAATTTAATGAATGATTTTTCGAATATCAGTAAATAAAAAAATGGAGGAAAAACCGTGAATAAGTTTTTGAAAGTGTTTTCGATTGTTGTTTTGTTCACTATGGTATTCGTAGCTTGTGCTCCTAAAGCAGAGAGTACCGTAATGGAAGAAGAAGCTCCTGCAGTTGAAGAGGCGGCCGGTGCAGAAGAATCTGCAAAACCGTTGGAGGGGCAGGAGATCACCTTCTTGACGATCCAGCCACATACCGTTGCCTCACAAAATCTTGCCCAATGGTTTGAAGAAGAAACCGGCTGCAAGGTCACCGTCGATGTGGTTCCTTACGACAATGTGGTTGAAAAAGCTGTATTGGATGTTACCTCAGGGGTTGGATACTATGATGTGATCGACTTCTGGTATCCTGGTCTGGGAACCCTGGTTGATAACGGTGTGTTGAAGAATTTGGATGACTGGTATGCCGAGAATGCAGATGTGCTCGAGCTCGATGACCTTATCACCACATTCAAAGATGTCTTTACAACCATCGATGGGCATAAATATGCCTTCCCGTTCGATGGAGATATGCACCTGCTCTACTACAACACCGAGATTTTCGAACAATACGAGCAAACCTTCCCCACCACCTGGGATGAATACTATGAGACCTGTAAAGCAATCACCGAAGCCGGTGCAGCCGATGGCGTTTATGGCTGCGCGATTCAAGGTGCCAAGAGCCCCTTGATCCTGATCGGTTCTTTCTTGAATCGGTTTGGTTCATACGGCGGTTCTTTCTTTGATGCAGATGGCAATCCCACCATCAACAGCCCGGAAGCCGTCATTGCATTAACCGGCATGGTTGAACAGGCTCAGTATGCTCTTCCAACCGCTTCAGCAGTTGCCTTTGACGAAGCCTTGGGTGGTTGGTTCACCGGAAAAGCTGCTATGATCGAATTCTATACCGACCTGCCTGGAATGACCGATGATCCCGAAAGTTCATCCATTGTTGGAAAATGGGGCGTTGGGCACTTGCCGATCGGCTCTGGTGAAAATGCGAAGATCGTTGCATCCGTCAACGCCGGTTTCGGTATTGGTGTCTCTGAAGTTGCACCACATCCTGATGCTGCCATGGAGTTCCTCAATTTTGTGGCTCGCCCCGATGTGGCAGCTCGTTATAACACCGTTGTGGGTGGTATTGATCCTGTACGCTATTCAACATTGGAAGATCCGGCATACATTGAATTCGCTGGAACAGAAATCGTGGATGCTATCAAAGCAGCCCATGCGAATGCCATCACCTGGCCGACCAATGCTGAATGGTTCGAACTGCAAGAATCGCTGACCGACAACCTCTCCCTTGCTCTGATCGGAGAAAAGACTCCCCAACAAGCATTGGATGATACTCAAGCAGCCTGGTTGCAGGTCTTGGGTAAGTAAAGTTTTATAGAAAATAGGGATAGGTGTTCGTTCAATCTATCCCTATTCTTTCTCCAAGAAGTATGGAACGTGAATCAGGAGAATTAAGTTGAAAAATAAACTAGAACGTCTGAGCCCGAAGATCATGGCTATTCCAGCTTGGATCTTTTTGGCTTTCTTTTCCATAATCCCTTTGATCTATGTGATTAGCACCAGTCTGACAGAATCGACCCTGGCACAGCCTTTCAAGGATTTTGTCTGGTTCAGTAACTATAAACAGGCTGTTCTTGATGAAAACTTTAAAAGGTCGCTCACCAATACTTTCGTATTTGCTTTTGTGGTTACCACTCTTGAAACCCTGTTGGGATTTTTGCTGGCGTATGCTGTTCGTGGAATCCGGGGTCTGAGCACGATACTCAGAAGCATCGCTCTGCTTCCCATGTTCACCCCACCAGTGGCTGTATCTATGATCTGGAAATTGATCTACGATCCGAATTCCGGTCTGATGAATCATTATTTGATGAAATGGGGCTTGACCAAGGGGTTAATTGCATTCCTGGGAGACCCCAAACTGGCATTCCCTTCCATTATATTTGCCGATCTATGGCAGTGGACACCTTTCTGCTTTATTTTGTGCTACGCTGCTTTGCAAGCCTTGCCCAAAGCTCCCTTTGAAGCTGCGGAAGTTGATGGGGCATCCGGGTGGAGAGTTTTTAGAAAGTTAACCTTGCCACTGGTTCTCCCTCAGGTGATCGTTGTATTCCTCTTCAAATTATTGATTTCCTTAAAAGTATTCGATCTTGTTTATATGCTGACCTTTGGTGGACCGGGGAATGCAACGCAGGTGGCATCTTTCTATATTTATCGGGTTGCCTTCAAGCAGTTCAATACGGGCTATGCTGCTGCACTGAGTTTCTTGATGCTGCTCATCATAACCATCGTTGCCACACTTGTTACCAAGGCACGAGAAATTTTTATGCGGAGTTCAGAATGAATAACAAGAATGTGCTTTCGAAAATTATTAGTCTTCTGATCGCCATCGGATTTTTAACGATCATTTTGTTACCGATTGTATTTGTCGCTGCCACTTCGCTGAAAATACCCCTGGAGATTCGTACTTCAGGCACGCTATTCCCTCAGGGGGGAATTACGTTTGAGAACTGGCAAAAAGCATTTCGCAATGTGCCATTGACGAAGTATCTTTTCAATTCAACAGTGGTGGCGATCTCCAGCACCATCATAACCTTATTGATTGCAGTGCCGACCATTTACACAACGGTGCGTTTTAGAACGGGTGGAGCAGTACTTCCCTCTCTCATCCTGGGCACTTATGTGATGCCTCCTATTGTCGTGACGGTACCCATTTTCGCCATGATAAAAATACTCGGGTTGCAGGATAAATTGGTGGGTTTGATTTTGGTGCATTCTATGATGAATATTCCCCTGGCGTTCTGGTTGTTGGATAGCTATATCCGCAATATTCCAGTTGAATTGGAACATGCCGCCTGGGTTGATGGCTACGGCAAGTTTGATACTCTGTTGAAGATCGTTTATCCCCTGATCAAACCAGGTGTATTGTCAACGGGTGTGGTCTGTTTGATCATGTCCTGGAATGAATTTTTATTTGCACTCATTTTGACCTACAGCGAGGCATCCAAAACTTTTCCGATCGGTATATCGCAGTATATCGGAGAGCATGGCATGCAGTTTGGTGAGATGTCGGCTGCCGCCCTGGCTGGGATAATTCCTATCTACATTTTGGTCTTCATCTTCTCCAAGAATCTGGTCGAAGGCTTGGGAAGAAGTGGAGTAAAGGGTTAAATCTAAATAAGAATAGAGGTAGAAATGAATAAAGTTTTTTTTGAAATTGAGAAATGGTTATCGTCCCAGAAACTTGCTGATGGGGTGAATTTACCGGATGTGAAAGAACTTGCGGCAAAGTTTCAGGTTAATGAACATGAAATTGAATCTGCTTTAAGTGAATTGGTGTATGAAGGGTATGTGGAACGTGATCACTGCCAGAAAGAACGTGTCTATCGTACGCCGGTTTATCCATTCTGGGGAACACTGACCGGAACACATTCCATTACAAAAGAAGCCAAAAAGCGCAAGCAGAACCCCGGAGTGGAGATCCTGAATTGGGAATTGGTGGATGCCTGGCCTTCAATCCAGGAGCGCTTGAAGCTTGATGAAGGTGATAAGGTCCAGATCATGGAACGTATGCGCACTGCGGATGGTTTTCCTGTTGCGATAGAGACCTCTTATTTCCCCGCCAAACTTTACCCGGGCATCACCAAAGATATGTTTACCGAAACGGGTTCGGGACAATCCTCCTTTAAAGTGATGGAAGAAAAATTCGGATTGGTGTCTGAACGTGCGACGGATGAGGTGACATTAGCCTGCCTTGAGGAACGCGAGGCAAAATTCTTGCAGGTGCCTGTAGGTACTCCGGTGCTCTTGCGTTTCCGTATTACCTGGGACCCCGATGATGTCCCTATCAAGGCTTCTCGTGCTGTTTGGAAGTTCCATGCAGGTTATGAAATGAGCCTGCACGAATAAGATCAGGAGATGAAACGTGGCTAGTGTTGAACTACGGAACGTTTGGAAAATATATAAAGGTGATGTTGAAGCGGTTAAAAACGTTTCCTGGAAATGCGAGGATCGTGAATTCTTTTCAATCCTTGGTCCTTCGGGATGCGGAAAATCTTCCTCCCTGCGCATGATCGCTGGTCTCGAGGAGATATCAAAGGGTCAGATATGCTTCAATGATAAGGTTGTGAACAAAATGCGCCCCCGGGAACGCAACGTGGCGATGGTTTTTGAAAACTGGGCACTTTACCCCAATTTAAGTGTTTATGAAAACATTGCTTTCCCGTTGCGGGCACGAAATATGTCAAAAGATGTCATTGATAAAAAAGTAAAATCGGCTGCAAAGTTTCTTGACCTGGAACCTATTTTAAGTAAAAATGCCCGTCGTTTGTCAGGTGGTGAGATGCAACGTGTCTCGATCGGGCGTGCTATCGTCCGCGAACCGGATGTGTTGATCATGGATGAGCCCATTTCCCACCTGGATGCCAGTTTGCGTGCTCGCATGCGTGAGGAGCTGAAAGCACAGGTGAGCCGCCTGGGTGTAACAACGCTCTATATTACCCATGACCAGGTGGAATCCATGGCGATGGCAGATCGTATCGCGGTGATGAATCTGGGCGAGATCCAACAGATCGGTACGCCTTTGGATATCTATCATCATCCTTTCAATGAGTTCGTAGCTGGTTTTATCGGTGAACCCCCGGCTAATTTTGTGGATTGCGACGTCATCCGGGAGGGCGGGAAATACTTTATCACCTGCCCGGCTTTCCGGTTTGAATTGAATGATGTATGGGCGAAACGTTTTGCAGCAAACTTTCGGCAAAGGATCCGGCTCGGTGTTCGCCCCGAAGATATCTGCATTTCTTTTACCGAAAACAAAAATTGCTGTGGGTTGGAAGTAGATTTCGTGGAGATTCAAGGCGACCGTACCATCATCACACTGAAAGTAGAAGATCGACTGTTCCTATCCGAGGTCCTTGGTGATGTTCGCCCTGAAATTGGCCAAACGATCTATGTGGAATTCAATCAAGAACACATTCATTTCTTTTCCCTGGAAGATGGCAAGAATGTCTTTTTTGATGAAGAAACGAAAAATTGAGGAAGGTCAAGAATGGCCAGTCTAGAATTACAGAACATAACAAAAACTTTTGGGAAGAAAATTGCCCTCGATGAGGTAAGTTTCAAATGCAAAGAGGGTGAGATGTTTTGCTTATTGGGATCTTCTGGTGCGGGTAAATCTACCTGTATCAACGTGATCTCCGGAGTTGTGCAGCCCGATGCAGGAAAGGTGATGTTGGGCGGAAAAGATTATTCCGATGCTTTTCCTCAAGACAGGAATATCGCCACCGCCTTCGAAAACTATGCACTTTACCCTCATATGACGGTTAGAGAGAACCTGCTTTTCCCTTTGAATTCACCCATCCGGAAAAAACAATCTTCAAGGGCTGAAAAAGAAGCGCGTGTTTGTGAAGTCGCCGAAATGCTGGGCATCCTGGAATTACTGGAGCGCCATCCCCAGGAACTCTCTGGGGGACAAAAACAGCGTGTGGCCTTAGGTCGCACTTTGGTGCGCCGCCCGAATATGTTCTTGTTGGATGAGCCCATTTCCCACCTGGATGCGAAATTGCGCCACCGGATGCGTTCTGAATTGAAACGCATTCAGCGGGAGTTTGGCGTGACCACCCTTTATTCAACCCCCGACCAGTTGGAAGCCCTTTCTATGGCAGATACTATCGCTGTTATCAGGGAAGGCGTGATCCAGCAGATTGGAACTCCTGATGAGGTTTATTACAAACCGCGTAATATCTTTGTGGCACAGTTCCTGGGTGATCCTCCCATGAACCTGCTGCCGGTCGATTACCAGGGTGATTTTGCAGTAGTGGATTGCCAATCTCCTTATAAATTGCCGATCCCGCAGAAAGATCAGAATTTCCTGAATGAAAAGATAGGCTCATGCCAGATTGTCATCGGGGTGCGCCCCAGGGATATCCGTTTCGTGAGTCTGGATGACCCCAAAGCATTGACGAAAGGGACGATAAAGATCGTGGAAACACTCGGACAGACAACGATTGTGAATGTGCAGGTCGTTTCGGAAGAGATCAAAGTAAAAACGCATACCGATACCGTTCCAAAGGTGGGAACACAGATTGGGATGGCTTATGACCTTGATAACCTGTACTACTTTGATCGAGAGACATCGCTTTCAATTTAATGAACGGAGGATGATGTGAACAAAAAAAGGTTGGGAAACAGTGATTTATGGATATCTCGGCTCGGTCTGGGAACCTGGGCGATCGGCGGAGGAAATAATCCCTATGGGTGGGGCGCTCAGAATGACGATGATTCCATCCGGACTATTCAAAAGGCGATCGACCTTGGAATAAACTGGATCGATACAGCCAAAGGATATGGGCATGGTCACTCGGAAGAAATCGTCGGTCAAGCGCTGAAGGGACGCCGTGATAAGGTCATTATCGCTACAAAATGCGGCATTCTGTGGAAGGAAGACGGTTCGGATATCTATGGGCATCTGAAAGCCAGCAGTATCAAGGCTGAAGCGGAATCCAGTCTGCGCCGTCTACAGACCGATGTGATCGACCTGTACCAGATCCATTGGCCATTGCCGGATGAGGACATCGAAGAAGGCTGGCAGGCGATTTCTGACCTGATCGCTGAAGGAAAGGTGCGCTTTGGCGGAGTTTCAAACTTCAATGTGGCACAAATGAAAAGAATTGTGCCCATTCATGATTTGACCTCATTGCAGCCTCCTTATAGCATGATCAAAACCGATATCGAAGCAGAAATTCTGCCGTATTGTGGTGAACACAATATTGGGGTGGTCGTATACAGTCCCATGCAAGCCGGTTTGCTCAGCGGGAAGTTCACTGTTGAAAGGGCTGCTTCCCTTCCTGCCGACGATTGGAGAAAAGGGGATCCAAATTTCAATGACCCTATCCTCTCCATCAACCTTGAAACCGTGGAGAAGATGAAAGATATTGCAATGCAGCATGGCGTCAGTATGGCTGTACTTGCTATTGCCTGGACTCTGCGCCATCCGCAGGTGACCGCTGCTATTGTGGGGGCACGCAGACCGTCTCAGATCGAAGAAACAGTCGAAGCCGGAGAACTTGCGATTGGCGAATCGTCATGGCAGGCAATCGATGAAATATTGGCTGAAAGAACACAAAAAATTGCGCAATTGCATTAATGTGAGGGATGATGATGAAAGTAGCCGTACTAAGTGATTTATTTGTAACCAAAGACATCCTTGAGAATTCTTTTAAAAAAGTATTCAAGGATACGGACTTGAATTTTGAATATGTTTACCTCCAGGATGATTGGCCGGTGGTCCCGGTGCAGGAAACAGGCGAAATCAGCGAATTTGTTGGGGATGAAGATGAAACCGCCAGCGTGGTGGAGGATGTGGATATCATCATTACCCACACCGCACCGATCTCCGAAAAAGTCATCTCCAGTGCCGGGAATCTTAAAGTACTGGGCGTCGCACGCGGTGGTCCGGTGAACATCAACTGGGATGCCTGCACCAAACGAGGTGTTCCGGTTTTATACGCACCTGGGAGAAATTCGGGGGCGGTCGCTGAATTTACGATTGGGTTAATGCTCTCGGTTTCTCGGAATATTGCCCGGTCTCATACTTCGCTTATGCGCGATAAACAATGGCGTGGCGACCTGTATACGAATTCTGAAGTGGGAAACGAATTAAACTCATCGGTGGTTGGGCTGATGGGTTTTGGAGCCATAGGGCGCAAAGTGGCTGTGATCCTGCTGGCTTTCGGAGCAAAAGTTTTAGCGTATGATCCTTATGTTCCGCAGGAAGATATTATTAAACTGGGGTGCAGTCCTGCTTCTGTCGATGATATCCTTACGCACTGTGACTATATATCGTTACACATGCGCGAAACCGATGAGACACGCGGCATAATTGGTGGAAAAGAGATCGCCAAAATGAAGAATACGGCTTATATAATTAATACAGCACGGGGTGGTTTAATTGATCACGATGCACTCTACTCTGCACTGAAATCGCATAAAATTGCCGGAGCTGCCCTGGATATATTCGAAGCTGAGCCTCCCGCGCCAACCAGTCCGTTGTTTGGATTGGATAATGTCACTGCGACATCTCATCTGGGTGGTGCTTCAATTCAAGCCGCCGAGATTGGATCTAGGGTTCTTTCACAGGGAGTATATGAATATATTGTTGAAAAAAAGGTCCCTAAATATTGCATTAACAAGGATTTTGAAAAATTTATTGTGAATGGATGAAAGGAAGTGGACGTGATAGGAAAAATAAATAAAGATCTTCCAATACCCCTTTATTTTCAGGTCATGCAGATCTTACAAAAAGAAATTGAAGATGGCACATATCCTCCTGGTGCTTATATTCCAACCGAGCTTCAATTGCAGGAACGCTTTAATGTAAGCCGAGCTACTATTCGAAAAGCACTTTCTGAATTGGTACATCAGGGTTATTTGGAGCGGCGCCGTTCTAAAGGCACGATTGTGGCGGGCGTCAAACTGGAAGAAAATTTGCAGGATCTCTGTAGTTTTACCGATCAATTCATCAGTAGAGGCATCCAATTAGTGACCAATATTATAAATTTCCAGACTGTTGATTCTTCGGAAAAGATCGCCAGAAATTTAGAGATTGAAGCGGGTGAACCAGTCCATTTCATGGAACGCTTGCGTATAGTTGAGGATGCCCCCGTGGCTTTGGAACGCTGGTATGCACCTGAAAAATACTTCCCCGGATTATCCAAGGAAATGTTCGGATCAACCGGATTGGAACAATCCACCTATTACATCCTTTATAAAAACTATGATCTAAAAGTTGTAAAAGCCGAGGATTCAATGAGCCCGGTATCGCTTCGTCAAAATGAAGCCGAATTATTATGTGTCGATGAAAATGTCCCCGCACTTCTACGTACCCGGTTATCTTATGACGCTTCAGGCACCCCGGTCAGTTACGGTTCGGGCATTTACCTTATCAAGATCAAAATGGTTTTGGAAACTAAATAAATTTTCAGAGAAAGGTTCGTTGCAATGAATGACTTAACAGTATTCGATATTGCTGAAATGATTGATCATTCTTTATTAAGACCGACATTAACCAACGAAGAGTTTGAAGAGGGGATCAAACTAGCCAGAAAATATAAAATGGCGACCTGCTGTGTGGCGCCTTATGATGTGGAACGTGCTGTGAATGGATTGGCGGGCAGTGGGGTTTTGGTGAGCACGGTGATCGATTTTCCACATGGCTCCAATCTAACCGCTGCCAAAGTTTATGAAGCGGAATTGGCGATGGATCATGGAGCCAGTTCTCTCGATATGGTTTTGGCCATAAGCCGTCTTGTATCGGGAGAATTCGATTACGTCGAACAGGATATTCATCAGGTGGTGGAATGTGCCCATGCCAGAAATATCAGCGTCAAAGTGATCTTTGAGAATTGTTTCTTGACGAAAGAAATGATCGTGAAAGCCTGCCACTTGACGGAAAAAGCCGGCGCAGATTTTGTAAAAACATCCACCGGTTATGGAAAAGGGGGTGCTACCCTGGCAGATTGCTACCTGATGCGCCAGAGTACCGGTAAAAAGGTAGCTGTCAAAGCTGCCGGAGGAATTCGCACCCTGGATGATGTGTTGGCTTATCGCGCCATCGGCACCAAGATGATTGGAACACGTGCCAGCGCAGAAATCCTGGATGAAGCTGAAAAAAGATACGAAGAAGGTTCATTGTATGAGATGGACTCTTCCAAAGTTATTGCAAAGATCACATCAGAGGAGTAAAGATCATGAGTAAGATGAACGCAGCTCTTTTTTATGGGCCGATGGACGTACGATTTGAACAAATCGAAATACCCCACCCCGGTCCGGGGGAATTGCTTGTCAAGGTAGGTGCTGCACTGACGTGCGGAACCGATATTAAGACTTATGAACGAGGGCACCCAACCATCATAAAAACCATCCCGTCAACATTCGGACATGAATTTAGCGGTGAGGTTGTGGAGATCGGTGAAGGAGTAAAAGATTTCAAGGTTGGTAGCCGGGTGGCTACCTGCAATGCTGTTCCATGCATGGAATGCTATTATTGCCGGCGTGGGATATTCAATCTCTGTGAAGATTTGCTTATTCTGAATGGCGCTTATGCCGAGTACATTGCGATCCCTGCGCGCATGGTGAAATACAATGTCTATGAATTACCATCCGAGATGACCTATGAAGAAGCTGCGGTCTCAGAACCTTTGGGAACGGCGCTGCATTCGATTCGCAGTATCAATATCATTCCGGGCGACACGGTGGTCGTATTAGGTTCGGGTCCGCTTGGCTTGATGTTATCTCGTTTGGCTGTGTTGCAGGGTGGGCGGGTCATCCTTTCAGGAGAAATAACCGCGGAACGCAAAAAAGTAGCCGAGGCATACGGGGTGGTCGACTTTATGGATATTCGCGAGTTGAAGTTGGAAGATCGTATTCAACATGTAAAAGAGATCACCGATGGGAAGCGCGGTGCGGATGTGGCGATCGAAGCCGTCGGTTTTCCACAGGCTTGGGAAGAAGCTATGCAGTTGGTCCGCAAACATGGTACTGTGCTGTTTCATGGTGGCTGCAAAAGTGGTTCGACGGTCACGCTGGATACCACGACCATGCACTATGCTGAATTGACCTTGTATGGGCGCTATCATCAGACGCCGGATGATTATCGCAGAGCTTTCAATTTGTTGAAGCATCGTCTGGTGGATGGTCGCAAGCTTGTCACCGAAACTTTGCCATTGAGCCAATTACTGGAGGCTTTTGGAAAAGTACGGAAATTTGAAGGCATCAAGTTTGCCATTGACCCATCTGAAATGTAGGAGCGATCATGAATTCTTCAAAAGCAAAAATGACCAATCAAGAACGCTATCATGCCCTGTTGAATCGTCAAGCGGTGGATCGCGTGCTTTTCTCTCACAAGGGATATGACTTCTGTTCCCGAAACTGTGGCATCCCCAGGGCTGATATATATGATAATCCCCCGGTCAGTTTCAAAGCTCAAAAATTGACCATGGAACAGTACAACGCTGAGGTGGCACCTTTTTATACCTTCGTTGCTTACGGATCCTGGGAATTTGGCGGGGAGATCAAATGGCCGGAAGATCGATTTGGGTCAGGTCCCGGGGTTTTAAAAAGACCGGTAGCCGCGCCGGATGATGTTTACAAACTGCAGTTGCCGGATGTTAAAACTGCCGGGTGTATCCCTATGATGATGGAATTTGCCCATATCCAACAAAAAGAAGGTACCCAGATCGGATTCATCTACGGCAGCCCCTTTACCTTTGCAGCCAATTTATGTGGAGTCGACACCTTCTTACTTTGGGCTGCTACCGAACCGGATGTGGTGCATCATGCTATGCGTTTAATGACGGATCATCTCAAACAGGTGGCAGATTATTTTATTGACGAATTCGGTGCCGGAAATGTCCTTCCACGGAGCGCCTCACCCACCGATGGATTGATCTCACCGCGCATGTATGAAAAATTTGTTTTCCCTTACCGCAAGGAATTGCATGAGCATGTTCTTGAGAGAGGGGTCAGGCATATCTATGACCATATCTGTGGTGATCAGAACAAGAACCTGAAATTACTGGCTCAATTACCATGGGGCGATCCCGGCATCCTCAGTTTTGGATCCGAAGTGGATCTTCTTACTGCCGGAGAATATTTCCCGAACGATATCATCTGTGGCAATGTGGAACCGGTCATAATCACTACCAAAGAACCTGAAGAAGTGTATGAAGCCTGTAGAGTGAACATTGAGAAGGGCAAGCAATTAGGGCATCGCTATATCTTTATGGGGGGATGCACTATCAGCGCAACTACCCCGCCGGTGAACATCTATATGATGAGCAAAGCTGCGGAAGATTTCGGGTACTACGATTGAACGAAAAGAAAATAACAAAAACACGCCATTTTTTCATGGCGTGTTTTTGTTATGAATGAAAGGACTGTTTTAGCAGTTTATCGGATATATTTTTCAACTTCTGCCAGGAATTCGGATTGCCCGGGAATGATGGAGGAATATTTCAGTTCTCCATTCACATAGATTGCAGGGATTTTCTCGATCCCCATTTTTTTAACACGTGCAATGGATTCAATTTCGGTGATGCGATATAAACTCAGGTCGATTTTATCTCCCAGAATTTCTTTGATTTTCTGGGCAGCCCGCCACATATACGTACATGCTGCACAGGTGTCCGGGTCCAGGGTAAACACTTCCACCAGAGGTTTGGAAAGGTTGTTGTAATCTGGCAAAGTGATGGGGATATCAATTTCTGCCTTGGTGTAATTTTCTACAATCTTGCGTGTATTGTCGGGTTCTCGCACTGCTTGAACGGCAGCAATCGTGTTCTCAATGGGGATGGCATACGGCATATCACAGCCGGGGGAAATGATGAGATTGTGATGATCGACTGCATCGAGCAGATCAACCACATATTTCATATTGTCTTGTTGGTTGCCAAGGAGCATACAAGTGGTCAGTGGGATGTTTCCTCCAAGCGTGATATTGAACTCGTCGGTGATGGTTTTGGCTGCGACCATATTGATGTTTTCATCCACCGCAATACAATCGGGGTTTGTTTCGCACATCACGCGGATATTCTTGGTCGCATCTCCGCATACAAAGAAAGCGGAAAAAGCGCCTGCCCGTTTGACAAATTCAAAAATTTCGCTAAAAGGTCCAGCGAAGAATTTAGTGAACATGCGTGGAGAAATCTGCGAAATGAGCGGATCCACGATCGCGATCACGTCCATACCCGCATCAATGTAATATTGGCTGATGGCAATGGCGATCTGTTTGGTGTATTCGACCAGTTCCTTGACGAAGTCGGGATCATCCACACTATCCAGAAAGATATCCGTCCCGCGCAAATGCGAAGCGAGGGTAAACGGACCTGTTACCAATCCATATAGCGCCGTGCTATCTCCAATTTCAGCCTTCATGGCGTGCATCGCATCAATGATGATGGGTAACCTTCCATCGCCGGGTTGGGGGATGGTTGTGGGAACTTCTTTTTTATCCGCGACTGGATGCGATGACACCGATGGGGGGGCTTCATCTGCCCAGAGCAGGCTGCATCCTAATATTTCCGCTTCAACCTGCAGATCAAATAAAACGGGCATCCCATCTGGATCGTAGACTTTCTTCACCTCTAGCAGAGATTCAACCAGTTTTTCTTTATTGAGCAAAATATCCCGCGCGTTATATCCCTTCAGGGAACCGGCGTGAACTCCGGCAAAAGGAACCCACGCTACCCGGTCGGTTTGCTCATGACGCAATGTTGAAAATAAAAGGTCTTTACCTGATGATTTTTGTCCCATACATTCCTCTATTCCAGTAATGTTTGTGCCAGTCGGACTGCCTGATTGGCATCTGTCGCATATCCATCCGCACCGATTTTCGTTGCGAAATCCTCGCTCACCGGTGCGCCTCCAACCATGATTTTAACTTTATCGCGCAGCCCGGCTTGAGCTAGCGCGTCGATGGTGGTTTTCATATTAACCATGGTGGTTGTGAGCAAGGCAGACATTGCTACGATATCGACTGGTTTTTCTTGTACTGTTTCCACGAAAGTTTCAGGATCCACATCATTTCCCAGGTCGATTATATCGAATCCTGAACCTTCCAGCATCATGCAGACCAGATTTTTCCCGATATCATGCAGGTCCCCTTTGACAGTGCCGGCTAAAATAATCCCCTTTGATTTTACATTATCCCGAACCAGCAGTGGTTTTAAAAGTTCCATACCTCCCTGCATAGCCCGTGCTGCGACCAGCAGTTCCGGGACAAAGAATTCACCTTCTTCAAAAAGGGTGCCTGCCTCAGCCATCGCCGAGATCATGGCCTGGTTTAGGATTTCTTCAGCGCTGATCCCTTCTTCGATTGCCTGCCCAACTTTTTGGACCACCAAATTCTGATTACCGTCTAAAATCCCTTCGGGAATTTCATTAATCAAATTACTCATAGTAGATCCTTTAGTAATGTATGGTTTTTGTCTAATGTAAGTACATTATAACATAATAATACACTTACATTACTAAAGGGCACTAAAATTTACGACCGGGAATATCTCATCGGCAACCTGATCCCGTCAAGCCCATAAAACGAAATTGCCATTCTTGAACAGGGCTTCGCCATCCACCATGATCTCACCGTCTTTTCCCAAAGCACAGATCATATCCCAGTGAATGCTCGATTTGTTCAGGCTGCCGGTTTCGGGAAAGCCGTTGCCCAATGCCAGATGGAATGTTCCGCCGATCTTTTCATCAAACAGGATCTGTTTGGTAAAGCGCTGGATGCCAAAATTGGTGCCGATCCCAAATTCCCCCAGGTAGCAGGAACCAGCGTCTGTCGCGATCATTGTCTCAAGAAATTCCTGATTCTTGTCTGCCCGGGCTCTTACAACCTTGCCTTTTTCGAATTCCAATTGCACATTTTCCACCACGCGCCCGTCTTCGATAGCCGGGTAAGTGAATTCCACATGTCCTTCTGCTGAATCTTCCACCGGACCGCTGTAAATTTCCCCGTCAGGCATGTTTGATTTTCCGTCGGCAGTGATAAAGGTTCGCCCTTTGATGGAAAAAGAGATATCGACATGTTCTCCGTGGATCTCTACCTGCTCTTTTCCGTTCAACCAATCCAGCAGGATTTGCTGTTTTTGCCCCAGTTTTTCCCATTCGGCTTTTGGATCTTCTTTGTCGCAGAACATGGCTTTGTACACGAAATCCTCATATTCTGAGAGGCTCATTTCGGCGTCCTGCGCAAGAGCCGGGCAGGGGAATAAGGTGACCACTCCTCTTAATTTCCCTTCCGTCTCTCGTTTCATCAGGTGTGGCATGATGGCTTCTCCTACCGCCTTGGCTCTGATCTGCTGTTTGGTAGGATCGATGTTGTTCAAAGCGGCTGTATTGGTGGTGCCGTAAATGTTGACCAATCCATTCAAATTGTCTTTATAGTCCTCAAGCAAAGGAGAGATCCACTTCAGTTGTTGTTCGGATGCTTCTTTGTAGTAAATCTCTTCCAGATCGCTTCCACCGGGTACGATGAAGGGAATGCCGCCAGCCCGCAAGATTTCCCGATAAACTTCATGGATAAGTTCTCTGGATGCTCCAAAATCCCCGCTGATGGATACCCAATCGTTCTTTTTGACTTTCAGACAATAATTGGTGATCAGTTTTGCCAATTTGGTGACTCGTATATCTGCCATGTCTCCTCCATTTGATAGAGGTATTATAAGATCGATCGCTTTCTTCGACATGAAAAAAAGTGCAAACCGGCGCTGAAATGATCCTTTATCATAAAAAAACGCATCCTTTTTGTGGGATGCGTTTTCGTGAATCCATTTCTTCTGTTTTATGCGCCAGCGCTTACGTGATTGCCCTGCCCGATACCAAAATAGGTGAATCCCAGCTCGCGCAGGGACTGGCTGTCCCATTCGTTACGCCCGTCGATTAACACCGGGGTGTGCATAATGCTGTATATCCGCTTGAAATCCAGTTGTTTGAATTCATTCCACTTGGTAGCCAGGATCAACCCGTCCGCATCCTGAGCAACCTCATAAGGATTCTTGCACAGTTCCAGATCGGGAATGATCTTCGCGGTGTTTTCCATCGCCTGCGGATCATAGGCTTTTACGCGAGCACCTTCATTGCGCAGCAGGTGAATGATCTCCAGTGCGGGAGATTCGCGAATATCGTCGGTATCAGGCTTGAAAGATAGTCCCAGAATGCCGACAGTTTTATCGATCAGCGATCCACCCACCAGATTGCGCAGCTTCATCACTACTCGCCGGCGTTGGTTGCGGTTGATCTCCATCACCGCTTGCAGCAACTGCGGGTGGGTGCCGTGTAACACCGCCATGTGTGCGAGTGCCTTTACATCTTTGGGAAAACAGCTCCCCCCCCATCCCAAACCAGCCTCCAGAAAGGCATGCCCGATGCGTTTGTCGAGCCCCATACCCTGGGCTACCTCTCTCACATCCGCTCCCAGCTCATCACAAACATTGGCGATCTCATTGATGAAGGAGATGCGTGTGGCGAGAAAAGCATTGGATGCATACTTGATCATTTCGGCTGTACGCAGGTCGGTGATCAGGGTGGGTGCTCGTAAAGGTTGGTATAGTCCCGCTACCGCATCCGCCGCCTGGCGGTGCATGGATCCCAGCACTACCCGGTCGGGTTGCATGAAATCATGAATAGCCGACCCTTCACGCAGAAATTCGGGGTTGGAGACCACATAGTATTCCAGTTCGTTTTCTCCGCGTTTCTTGCGGATGATGTCTGAAACCCAATCACCGGTGCCCACCGGCACGGTGGATTTGTTTACGATCACGATGGCATGATCAATGACCTCGGCGATCTTTTCAGCGGCATCGCGCACATACGTCAGATCAGCTTCTCCATCTACACCGGAGGGAGTGCCTACCGCGATGAAGGCAAATTCGGCATCCGCCAGTGCTTCTGTGTAATCGGTGGTGAAGAACAGGCGAGTGGCAGCGACGTTTCTTTCCACGATCTCTTCCAAACCGGGTTCGTAGATTGGCATTACACCATTTTTGAGGTTCTTGATGCGATGCTCATTGATGTCAAGACAATGTACGCTGTTCCCCAGATCTGCGAAACAAACTCCGGTTACCAGCCCTACATATCCTGTCCCAATTACGCAAATATTGCTCATGTTTTATCTCCAAAAGGGTCTCAAGAACCGATTATAGCCTAAGAATCAGATCGCTTCAGGGTCAAGGTTCTTAAATATTGTATAATCCTTTTACTTTTTGTATCAGGAGTGGAAAATGAGTGCAACGATAATCGATGGGAAGAAACTTGCGGCGGAGATTCGCGAGGAAGTTGCTTTAAAGGTCGCCGAACGGCGGGCTGCCGGGAAATCTGTCCCGGGGTTAGCTACCGTGCTGGTGGGGGAAGATCCTGCTTCGCAGGTGTATGTGCGCTCCAAGCATCGCGCTTGCGAAAAATTGGGATTGAACTCTTTCAGCCACGCTTTACCTGCTACCACACCACAGCATCAATTGATCGAACTGATCGATGAACTTAATAACGATCCCCGAGTGCATGGCATTCTGGTTCAACTTCCTTTACCTGACGGGTTTAGTGAAGAGGAGGTCCTGCTCAAGGTTTCCTTGAAAAAGGATGTGGACGGTTTTCATCCCATCAATATCGGCAAATTAGCACAAAAAGGGCGTACTCCCAGTTTTGTGCCCTGCACCCCTGCCGGCGTGATCGAATTATTGAAAACGACCGGAGTTTCGATTGAGGGAAAGAACGCGGTGGTGCTGGGACGTTCCAATATTGTAGGGATGCCGGTGGCACTGCTGCTGGTGCGCGAAAATGCCACCGTTACCAGTTGCCATTCTCGTTCGCAAGATCTGCCTTCCATTACCCGCACGGCTGATATTCTGGTTGCTTCGGTTGGTAAAGCGGAAATGGTGCGCGCGGACTGGGTGAAACCGGGTGCGGTGATCATCGATGTTGGCATCAATCATGTCGATGACCCCTCCGCAGAAAAGGGCTATCGTCTGGTAGGGGATGTGGCATTCGATGAGGTCAGGGCAGTGGCATCTGCCATTACCCCTGTTCCGGGTGGGGTGGGTCCCATGACCATTGCCATGTTGATGCACAATACCCTCAAGGCAGCCGAACTGGCAGATTGATAGTAATTTCTTCATAAAAAAATATGCTACCTTACCATTAATTGTCGGACAATTAATGGTAATATAGGTTAAATACAATGATTCCGGCGAAAGGGAATGAGATGACAACTCTGTTGATCAAAAATATCCATACTTTGGTTACCATGGATGAGACGCGTCGGGAAATAGCCAATGGGGGCATTTTTATAAAAGATGGGTTCATTCAGCACATAGGAAAGATGGGAGAACTGCCGGAGCAGGCAGATAAAGTGCTTGATTTGCACGATCACATCGTATTCCCGGGCTTGATCAATACCCATCATCATTTTTACCAGACCCTCACCAGAGCAGTACCGGCTGCCCAGGATGCCAATCTCTTTAACTGGCTTAAAACGCTTTATCCCATCTGGGCGCGCATGACTTCGCAGGATATCTATCTTTCCACCAAAACTGCGTTAGCCGAATTAGCCCTGTCCGGTTGCACCACCGCATCGGATCATTTATATCTTTTCCCCAACGATGCCAGTTTGGATGATGAGATCCGTGCGGCTGCTGAAATGGGCATGCGCATCCATGCCTCACGAGGTTCGATGAGCCTGGGGGAGAGCCAGGGTGGGCTGCCACCGGATAGTGTGGTCGATAGTGAAGATTTCATCCTCGAAGACAGCCAGCGCCTGATCGAGAAATATCATGATCCATCCCGTGGTTCGATGGTGCAGATCGTGCTGGCACCCTGTTCGCCTTTTAGTGTGACAGGGGAACTGATGCGTGAGAGCGCCCACCTGGCACGTCAGTATGGCGTGCATTTGCATACCCATCTGGCTGAAACCCAGGATGAAGAGCAGTTCACCCTTGAAAAATATGGATTGCGTCCGCTGGGGTATATGGAATCCCTGGAATGGGTGGGGCAGGATGTCTGGTTTGCCCATTCTGTCTATATCAATGAGGAAGAACAGCGTATTTATGCGGAGACCGGTTGTGGGGTGGCACACTGTCCCTCTTCCAATATGCGCCTGGCTTCGGGCATCGCTCCCATCCGGGAATACCTGCAATTAGGAGTCAAGGTTGGGTTAGGAGTGGATGGTTCAGCCAGCAACGATAGTTCCCATCTGCTGGAAGAAATGCGCCAGGCGATGTTGCTCGCTCGCGTGCGGGCTGGATTGGAAGGAGCATCTCTTTCGGATGCGGGGGCTTCCCCCATCATGACTGCCCGTCAGGCATTGGAACTGGCAACGCGGGGGGGTGCCAGTGTGCTGGGCAGGAATGACATTGGCTCCTTAGAAGTGGGAAAATGCGCCGACTTTGCTGCTATTGATTTGAACAATCTCTCATATGCCGGTGCGTTGCATGACCCACTGGCTGCTATTGTTTTCTGTTACCCGCGCAACGTGGATTATACCTTTGTGCATGGCGAGCCGGTCGTGGAACATGGTGAATTGATCCGATTGGATCTGGATGCCCATGTCAGAGCCCATAATCGCGCCGCCTTCAATTTATTGCAGGATATTTAGAAATTCAGACCAGGAGTTAATATTGCAAAATTCACAACCATTTCAGCGTTTACAGATTGAACTTGAACGCATCATCAACGACAAGGGTGCTGGAACAAAACTACCATCTGAACCCCAACTTGCCAAGGATCTGGGCGTCTCTCGTTCCACACTGCGTGAAGCCATGCGAACCTTTGAGGTTCAAGGGCTGATCCGTCGCAGACAAGGTCAGGGAACGTTTGTAGTCGGGAAACAAAAAACATTTGAAGGAGGATTGGAAGTATTAGAGAGTATTGAAACCTTATCTGAAAGGATCGGGTTGGAAGTACGTATGGGTGAATTCGACGTCAAACGCTTTAAGGTCGACAAGAATATCGAACCTGCATTACCGTTTCCGGCGAAGACCAAAGTGATTCAGATCGACCGCAGCATTGATACCAGTGAACGTCCCATTGCTTATCTGGTGGATATTTTGCCGGATACGATTATCAATGAGAGCGATCTGGAAGAGGGTTTCGATGGATCGGTGCTGGATTGGCTGTTGAAACGTGGTGATCCGGTTCTGATTCAATCCAAGACCCGTATCGATTCGGTGGCAGCTTCCAGCAGGATAGCACATAAATTGCAGGTCCAGCGTGGAGCACCACTTTTGTTTTTTGAATCGGATATTTATGACATCGCTGATCAGATCGTTACCCATACCTATAGCTATTTTTTACCCGGTTTTTTTGATTTTCATATTGTTAGGAAAGTAGCCAAAAATAAAAACATAATTGGAGGTTTGAAATGAGAAGTTTTATGGGAAGAGATATTCTATCTCTGAAAGATTTTGAGCGATCGGAATTCTTCCGCCTGTTTGAGGTTGCGCTTGAGATGGACGAGATCGCTCGCAGCCGTAAGAATACGGACCTGCTCAAAGAAAAGACCCTGGTGACTGCTTTTTACCAACCCAGCACCCGCACCCGCCTGGCGCATGAAGCTGCCATGCACCGCCTGGGTGGTCATGTGACCGGTTTTTCTGATGCCAAGATGACCCGCGCCGGCGACTGGTATCAAGAATCCATCAAAGATACCGTGCACATGCTGGAATATTATGGCGATGCCATTGTCATGCGCCACTTCCAGCAGGGCGCTCCGGCAGAAGCTGCTAAATGGGCCAGTGTTCCCATTATCAATGCCGGTGATGGCTGGGGTGAACACCCCACCCAGGTATTAACCGACCTGTATACCATCTGGAATGAACTCGGCACTATCGATGGGCTTACCTTCTTATGCATCGGTGATATGCGCATGCGCACCATGCATTCCATTTCCTACGCATTGACCCAGTTCGACACCCAGGTATATTATGTTAGCCCACCTGAGATGTCCCTGACTGATGATTTCAAAAAGGAATTGGACGCCAAGAATCTGGTCTATCATGAAGCCGATCATGTAGCGGATGTGATCGATAAAGCCGATGTGATCTACATGGAGCCGGTGGTACAACCTGATTACACCAAGGCGCGCCAGGAAGCTTCAGCGGATAAGGGTATGACCCCCGATAATTACAAGGTCACCCGCCAGTTGCTCAAAGAGAAAGCCAAACCTGATTCCATCATTTTGCATTCCCTGCCCCGTATGGATGAGCTTCCCCCTGATGTGGATGGCACCCGCCACGCCCGTTACTGGGAAGAAGCTTTTAATGGGGTGGTAATGCGTATGTCCATCCTTGCTTCTGTTTTGGGAGCAACGGAATAAAGGTATCCAGGGCGGGAAGACCTTCCCGCCTATTTATTAAGGAGTAGCTATGCAAACGAATTTACACGGTAGAGATCTGATCGGCGATCTCGATTTCACCAAAGAAGAAGTCGAGACTGTACTGGATGTCGCCTGGGACTTAAAACGGAAACGTGCTTTAAATGAACCGCATGCTTACCTGCGTGATAAAGTACTCGCCATGTTGTTCTTCTTCAGCAGCACCCGTACGCGTGGTTCTTTTGAAGCCGGTATGGCGCAGTTGGGTGGACATGCCGCTTTCATCGAAAGCAAATCAACGCAGATCGCTCATGGCGATACCGAAAAGGAGATCGGTGATATTTTCGGTCGTTATTTTGACGGTATTGCCATTCGCCACTGTGATTGGGGAATTGGGAATCGCTATCTTAACCTGGTAGCCGAAGCATCCCGTTCACCGGTCTTGAATATGCAATGCGATATGTACCATCCTTTCCAATGTCTGGCAGATCTGATGACCATCATGGAGAAGAAGGGACGCGATCTACGGAAAAAGAAAATGGTAGTTTCCTGGGCGTATGCAGCATCTTATTCTAAACCGATCTCGGTTCCACAGAGCCTGATCCTGCAAATGCCACGTTTTGGGCTGGATGTGACCTTATCCCATCCCCCAGAGTTTGCACTGATGCCGGAGATCATGGAGCAAGCTCAAGCCCAGGCCAAGAAGTATGGGACCAGCTTCGAGGTTGTCCACGATATGGATGAAGGTTTCAAAGATGCCGATATCGTCTATGCCAAATCATGGGGTCCTCTGGTTTTCACTGCCGATATCGAAAAAGGCGCCGAGGTCACCAAGAAATATGCCAGCTGGATCACCAACGAAAAACGGATGGAATTAGCCAAAGAAGATGCCATCTACATGCATCCCCTTCCGGCTGATCGGAATATTGAAGTGACCGATGGGGTGATTGACGGACCGCACTCGGTGGTGTTTGATGAGGCGGAAAACCGGCTGCATGCACAAAAAGCAGTCATGGCATTGACGATGGGATAAACCACATATGAAAAAACAAGTAGCAGTCATTGCGATCGGTGGTAATTCACTGATCAAAGATAAAAAGAATGTATCGGTTGAGAGCCAGTACGAAGCAGCCAAAGAAACCACCTACCACATCGCCGATATGATCGAATCCGGTTGGGATGTAGCCATTGGGCACGGTAACGGTCCACAAGTAGGTTTTATCTTACGCCGCTCCGAGATCGCCCATAAAACGGATGGCATGCACGAGGTTCCCCTGGATGTGTGCGGTGCGGATAGTCAGGGCGCTATTGGTTATGCTTTGCAGCAAACTCTGCAAAACGAACTCTATCGCCGCGGGATCAGGAAACCGGTTGCCACGGTTATCACCCAGGTGTTGGTTGATAAG
Source organism: Chloroflexota bacterium (assembly GCA_012797815.1). GTDB lineage: Bacteria > Chloroflexota > Anaerolineae > Anaerolineales > Anaerolineaceae > UBA4781. The sequence continues at coordinate 32,673 of JAAZOK010000065.1, forward strand.
AATGACACCGCCTTCAAGAATCCTTCCAAACCTATCGGTGGTTTCATGGAAGAACCCGAAGCCAAACAGAAGGAAAAAGATCTGGGTTGGAACGTGGTCGAGGATGCCGGGCGCGGCTGGCGCCGGGTGGTAGCTTCTCCCATCCCGCAAGAGGTGGTTGAACTGGATGCGGTAAAAGACCTGATCGAGGCTGGCGTGATCGTCATCACTGTTGGGGGCGGCGGGATCCCGGTGATCGATAAAGGGGACCATGAATTTGTCGGGACCGCAGCGGTGATTGATAAAGACTATGCCAGCAGTTTGCTTGCCCGTGCGATCGACGCTGATCTGTTCTTGATCTCCACTGCGGTGGAAAAAGTTGCCCTGAATTTTGGAAAACCGGACCAGAAAGATATCGATCATCTGACCCTTTCTGAGGCGAAAAAATATCTGGCTGATGGAACCCATTTCGCCAAGGGTTCCATGGCTCCCAAGATGCAGGCGATCATCTGGTACCTCGAAGCTGGCGGGAAGAAAGCTATCATCACCAACCCCGAGAATATCGGGCGCGCTTTGAGAGGTGAGACCGGAACGGTGATCGAACCTGATTAAATTTTAAGGTTTTTTTACCTTAAAAGATTGTCTATACAATTGAATAATAAGACCTGTTGATGTACAATGCCGAATTGGGTTTCGTGTTTTCACGAAATATCAATTCAGGAGGAGAGGTGCATTATCGAACTATCAACAGGTCTATACTTTTAAATACCAATTGGAGGAGAAAATGAAATCAAATAGATTGAAAACGATCGTTGCTGTGTTGGTCATCACCACGTTGCTGTTGACCGCATGTGCTACCGAAGTGAGTGAACCGGAAGCGGCCGCGGAGGGAAGCGAGAATTTTGTTTTTGGGCTGCTGATGGTCGGAGCTTATAACGACAAGGGTTGGAGCCAGGCGAATTACGACGGTGGGTTGTATATTGAAGAAAATGTTCCCGGAACGGAAATGGTTTACATTGATAAAGTGAATACCTCTGACCGCCCCGGGACCACGCCGGCACAGTTAGCCGAAGAACTGCTTGCCAAAGGCGCCCAAGCTATCATTTTCAGTTCTGATGATATGAAAGATAGCGCCCGCGAATTTGCTGCTGCTCATCCCGATATCGTCGTGATTCAAACATCCGGCGATGGAGCATGGGAAGACGGGAAGGATTTTCAGGATCTACCCAACCTTTCCAATGTGATGGGTCGTATGGAATTCGGAAAAGAAATCGCTGGTTGTGCGGCTGCTCTTTCTTCCACTACGGGCAAGATCGCCTATCTTGGTCCGTTGATCAATGAAGAAACCCGCCGTCTGGCTGCCTCTGCTTACCTGGGTGCCCAATACTGCTGGGAAAATGTAGCTGAAAAAGATCCCGCCGACCTGCAATTCGAGGTGAAATGGATCGGTTTCTGGTTCAACATCCCCGGTGTCACCTCTGACCCGACCCAGGTCGCGGATGATTTCATCAATCGTGATTTTGACGTGGTTATTTCCGGTATTGATACCACCGAGGCGTTGACCGAAGCCAAGAAATTTAGCGATGAGGGCAGCACCGTATTCGCTATTCCTTACGATTTCGAGGGTGCCTGTGCTGCTGCAGACGATGTCTGCCTGGGCGTTCCCTATTTCAACTGGGGACCGAGCTATGCGGCGGTCATTGCTGCAACCAAAGACGGGAACTTTGAACCAAGTTGGGAATTTGTCGCTCCGGATTGGACGGACATCAACAACAAAGATACCTCTGCGGTCGGTTTCGTAAAAGGCGCTGCATTAACTGAGGAAAATTCTGCCAAATTAGATGATTTCATCGCTGCATTGGCTGGTGGGCTTGATCTCTGGACCGGTCCTCTCAATTTGCAGGATGGGTCAGCTTTCCTGGCTGATGGCGAAGTTGCCACCGATCTTCAGGTCTGGTACTTGCCGCAGTTGTTGGAAGGCATGGTTGGGTTGAGCACCCCGGCTGAATAACAATGAGCTAGAATAAGAAGGGAAAAACAAGCAAGGGTTTTTCCCTTCTTGCTATTTAAATCGATGAAAACAGAACTACAACATATTCATAAGTCATTCGGTAAAGTGCATGCCAATGATGATATTTCACTGGTGATCGAATCCGGTGAAATATTGGGCATCTTGGGAGAAAATGGCGCTGGCAAGACAACCCTGATGAAGATTCTGGCAGGGCTGTTGCATGCCGATGCTGGTGATATTCTTATCAACGGTCGAGCTGTACAGATCACTTCTGCGGATGAAGCACTGAGCCTGGGTATAGGCATGCTTTCACAGGATCCTCTGGATTTCCCGACCATGACCATCTTCGACAATCTTTATCTGGGTCAACAAAAAGGCTTGTTTATTAAAAAAGCCGCCTTTCAAAACAAAGTCGCAGAAGTCCAAAAATCTCTTGGCTTTCATTTTGTCCTATCCGATTATGTCGGTGATCTGAGCATGGGTGAACGCCAGCAATTAGAAATTCTGCGCTTGCTGGTATACGGATCAGAACTCATTATTCTTGATGAACCCACCACCGGCATCAGCGCAAAACAAAAAACGCAATTATTCGATTTATTGAAACAGCTTACCCGCTTGGGTAAATCGATCATCTTTGTCACCCATAAACTGGCAGAAGTGAACGAACTTTGCCAGCGTACTATTGTGTTGAAGCAGGGCAGATTGGTCGGGGAGGTATCCATCCCCTGTGGATCATCGGAACTCATTCAAATGATGTTTGGCAAGAATTTGATATTTCAGAGCACTACGGATGTTTCTTCGACTATTTCACAGATCATGCTGCAAGACCTGATTTTCAAGGACGCACGTTTCTTATCCAACCCTCTGGATTTACAAATCTGCCGGGGTGAAATCATCGGATTGGCGGGCATGGAAGGATCCGGGCAAAAAGCATTCTTGCGAACATTGGCTGGGCTGGATAAAGCCATTGCCGGAAAAATAACTTGTGGGGAAGATGACCTCACCGGAAAGCCCTCCTATCGTTTCCATCAAGCCGGAATTTGCTTCATGCCGGCCACCCGTATGGAAGAAGGGCTGGTCCAGGGAATGACATTAAAAGAACATTTCATTTTGACACATCAATCCGATCAATTCAAATTAGATTTTGCTCAGGCGGAAACCATTACCCGGGAAAAGATTGCCGATTATGCCATTCGCGGCTTTCAAGATTCTTTTTCCGAAGAATTATCGGGTGGCAATCAACAGCGCCTTTTATTAGCGATGTTGAAAGAAAATGCCAGATTACTGTTGCTTGAGAATCCCACCCGTGGCTTGGATATAGAGTCTACCAATTGGATGTGGGAGAAATTGCATAAGCGCTGCCAGGATGGAGCCAGCATCATCTTTGCCTCCGCCGACCTGGATGAATTATTGCGTTTCAGCAATCGAATTCTGGTGTTCTTTGGAGGAAAGATTTCCAACCCGTATTCGACGCATGTTTTGGATTCGGAAAAACTCGGCGCGTTGATCGGTGGAGAGGGATGGGAAAAATGAAAAAATTTCTTCGCAGTATTTCATCAAAATTTTCCTCTTCGACTCTGTTTTCACTGGCAGGCTTCATCGGTGCGCTCTTATTTACCTCTATCATTTTGCTTCTGGTGGATGCACAGCCTGGTCTGACCTTCCAGAAAATCCTACAGGGCGCTTTTGGCGATAGTGTCAAGATCGCCAATGGGTTGGTGGTTTGGGCGCCTCTGTCTCTTATCACAGGGGCTCTGCTGGTGACATTCGCTGCCGGGTTGTGGAATCTGGGCGTGGAAGGGCAGATCATGGTAGGCGCCATTTTCACTACCTGGTTGATGCGCATGTTGGAGAACACTTCATTATCTCCCGTATTGATCATCATCCTTTCCTGTCTCTTTGGAGTGCTGGGAGGGATGCTGTGGGCAAGCCTGACCGGCATCCTGCGTTTGTATGGTGGTGTGAGTGAGATCTTCGCAGGGGTAGGGCTGAATTTCGTAGCAACCGCTCTGTCGCTGTGGCTTATCTTTGGACCCTGGAAACGCCCCGGTGTGGGTTCGATGAGCGGTACCGAACCATTTGACCAGCGTTTATGGCTGGCAACCATCCCCGGTTACCGTTTGAGCATCTGGTCGCTGGTACTGGTGGTGCTTGTCTTTACAGGCTTGGTCTTTCTAATGAAAAAGACCCGTTTTGGCGTTCAGATTAAGGCGGTCGGGAAAAATTTGGAAGCTGCTCGTTTGATGGGTGTCCGCACCGATTGGGTCATGATGCAGGCGATGTTTTTATGCGGTGGAATAGCCGGCTTGGCAGGTGCTCTGCAAGTGGTAGCGGTTTACCACCGCCTGATCCCATCCATCTCATCCGGGTATGGTTTTTTGGCTATGCTGGTCGCCATGCTGGCGAATAATAATTATCTCGCTGCTTTACTGGTTGCATATTTATTTTCTATTCTTAATATCGGCGGCATTCAGCTACCCATTGACCTGCATCTCGATTCAACCCTTTCCGGAGTATTACAAACAGCGTTTGTTTTGTTTTTCTTGATCATGAATGGGATCAAACAGCGATTAACGGAGAGAAAAGGGATTTCTACAGATGGAAAATGAAATTGTGATCGGGTTGGCAGGCGTGATCGCTTCCGCGGCGCCTATCGTGATTGCTGCTATCGGAGAAACATTTACGGAAAAAGCGGGGGTGCTGAACCTCTCGGTGAACGGTATCATCTTACTGTCCGCCATGACGGGTTTCGCTGCATCCTATAAGACCGGCAGCCTGATCCTGGGATATCTGGCGGGAACGGTGGTAGGGGCACTTATCGGTTTGGTCTTGGTGATATGTACTATCCATCTGCACCAGTCGCAGGTGGCGGTGGGATTAGTGCTGGCATTTCTGTGCCGTGATCTATCCTATTTCCTCGGAACGAATTTTATGGGAGTGAGTGCACCGGTATTGCGTACCAAGGCTATTCCATTATTGAAAGATATCCCATATATCGGTAAATTGTTTTTCGACCATACCTTGATGGTTTATCTGAGTTTGCTCATGATCGTGCTTGCAACTCTGTGGTTACGCAACACCCGGTTGGGATTGATCGTCCGTTCGGTGGGTGAGCGACCCGAAGCAGCCTATGCGCGTGGTATTGACGTTAACAAAGTACGTGCTATTTATACGATATTCGGTAGTTCTCTGGTTGGGTTGGCCGGACCCATTTATTCACTTGGCTTGAAACCGGGCTGGAACGGTTCCATGACCGGCTTGGACGGCATTGGTTGGATTGTGCTTGCTATCACTATTTTTGGCGGCTGGAATCCAATTCGAGTTGCCATGGGTGCATATCTGTTCGAATTTTTGCGTTGGTTGGGGTTGGTGCTGCAGACCAGACTGATCTCAATGCCCTCTCAGGTGTTGCAGGTTGCTCCATTTCCTTTGATGATCCTGACGCTCTTGTTTGTCAATATCAAGAATACAGAGTGGTTTGATGCGCTGATCTACACACTTCCACGCCCGTTCTATAAAATTTTCACAGCCAAAGGGAAAAAACGCAATGCGGCTCCTTCGTCACTAGGCATTCCATTTAAGAGCGTGTAGAATATAGGCATGAAAAAATTTCATGCCTATCAATGCTCAATTTGTCAGACAATTTATGAACCGCAAGATATTTTCTACACCTGCCCCCATGATGGGGGTAATGTGGATGTACTGCTTGATGATGAGACATTAAAAAAATTTCCACTGGTCGATCACATCACTTCATCTCGGGATTTTTCCATCTGGCGCTACCTGCCGCTGCTGCCGGTTTTAGATCCGGGCTTTGAAACCACCCCCCTTCGTTCGGTGGGATGGACTCCGGTCTATGAATCACACCGCTTATCGCAGCAATCCGGCTTACAGCAATTATGGATCAAAGATGATGGACGTAATCCCACGGCTTCTTTCAAAGACCGGGCAAGTGCAGTGGTGGTTGCCCGCGCTCGTGAGATAGGCGCGGAAGTGGTCGTTACTGCTTCCACGGGCAATGCCGGCGCAGCGCTGGCAGGGATGGCGGCTGCTTGCGGGCAAAAAGCGATCATCTTTGCCCCCAAAACCGCCCCGCCGGCCAAGATCGCGCAGCTTTTGGTATTCGGAGCACAGGTCATTCTGGTGGATGGTAATTATGATCAGGCTTTTGATCTCTCGGTCCAGGCATCTCAGGAGTTCGGCTGGTACTGCCGCAACACCGGCTATAACCCCTTCACCGCCGAAGGCAAGAAGACGGCTGCTTTTGAGATCTGGGAGCAGGTCATGTTTGAAAATGATGATCTCAAGGAACGCTTGAATGTCTTTGTTTCCGTTGGTGATGGCAACATCATCTCCGGGTTGCACAAGGGCTTCAAGGATTTAAAAGCACTGGGTCTCATCGATGAATTACCGCGCATCGTTGGTGTCCAGTCCGAAGGTTCATCTGCTATCGCCAATGCCTTTGAAAAGGGAACGGAAACGATCGAACCGGTCCATGCCACCACCCTGGCAGACAGCATTTCGGTCGATCTACCCAGGGACGGATTACGCGCCTTGCGGGCTGCGACACAGACGGAAGGTGCGTATATTAAAGTGAAGGACCAGGATATCTTGAATGCCATTGCAGCTTTGGGAAAGGTGGGTGTCTTTGCCGAACCGGCAGGTGCCACTGCGTATGCCGGGGTTTTGCATGCTAAACAAACGGGATTGATTGGTGCGCATGATCCGGTATTGTGTATGATCACGGGCAGCGGATTGAAGGATGTCAATGCTGCCATGAAAGCTGTTCCGCAAGCTCAGATCATCGAGCCCAGTATGGCAGCCCTCAAAAAGATTTTATAAAACGATGGACGATTCAAAAAATAAAAAAATCCGTTATTCTGTGATTGCTCCTGTATTTAATGAAATTGAAGGACTGCAGGAATTCTATACCGTTCTATCTACGGTCATGAATACATTGAATGAACCATGGGAACTGCTGCTGGTGGATGATGGCTCACAGGATGGCTCGCGTGAATTGATCTGGCAGTTGGCTGAGCACGACAGGCGTATTGTGCCTTTGATCTTTTCCCGCAACTTTGGGCATCAGATTGCAGTCACCGCCGGAATGGATCATGCAAGTGGCGAGGCGATCATCATTATCGATTCCGATCTGCAAGATCCACCACAGGTTATTCCAGAGCTGATCGCCAAGTGGAAAGAAGGGTTTGAAGTAGTCTATGCGGTGCGCAGGGAGAGGGAAGGAGAGACCTGGTTCAAACGCACCACGGCTGCCCTTTTCTATCGCCTGATTGACCGCATTACGGATGTGCGCATTCCGTTAGATACGGGTGATTTTCGCCTGATCGATCGCAGCGTATTGCAAACGCTTAACAGCATGCGCGAGAAACAACGATTCCTGAGAGGAATGTCTGCTTGGGTCGGTTTCAATCAGATCGGTGTGCTATATGATAGAAAATCGCGTTTTGCCGGAAAATCCAAATATCCTTTCAAGAAAATGTTGAAACTGGCTTTGAACGCTGTCACAGGTTTTTCTTCGTTGCCGTTGCAACTGGCGGAATATACCGGAGTGTTCTTATTGTTTTCCAGCCTCATTTATGGGATCATGTGGATCGCCTTTGCCGCTGCCGGGCGTTCTTTTCTCCCCGGTCAGGCATTGACGATTCTAACGATATTACTGGTGGGGGGGGCAATTTGTTTGTTCCTCGGTATCATTGGCGAATATATCAGCCGGATTTATGAAGAAGCCAAAGCGAGACCGCTATATATCCTTCGGGAAACCCCAAAAACTTTGCATTCAAGGAGTAGAAATGACAAAAATTGATTTAACTGTTTACGAGGACCGGTTAAAAAATGCGCTGAAGCGTGCCAGAGAGAGGAACATCATCATCCCAACCTTTGCCCAAATGCGCAATCCCGATCTTATCCCCGATAAATTAAAGGAAGAACTTACCGGGCTGGGTCTGTGGGATGTCAAACCCCGCAATCTTTTCCGCATTACCTGGAAAAATGAACCCAAAGAAAAGGGAGGCAAGTTCGATGGGGTTAATTATATTGAACTACCCAAACAACTGACCGGTGTGAATGCCCGTATCATTGCCCTGGTAGGAAAATGGTTCCCTACCGGTGCACACAAAGTGGGCGCTACCTTTGGTTGTCTGGTTCCCCGTCTGGTAACCGGGCAATTTGACCCTGTCACCCAAAAAGCCGTATGGCCTTCCACCGGGAATTTCTGCCGTGGTGGAGCTTATGATGCCACCCTGCTGGCTTGTGAATCGATTGCCATCCTGCCGGAAGGGATGAGCAAAGAACGCTTCGAATGGTTGAAGACGGTGGCAGGGGAGATCATTGCCACTCCTGGCAGTGAATCGAACGTTAAAGAAATTTTTGATAAGTGTTGGGAATTGCGAGAATCCGGTGAAGATATCATGATCTTCAACCAATTTGAGGAATTTGGCAACTACTTATGGCATTACGATATTACCGGTCATGCCATGCAGGAAGTGCTTGAAAAAGTGCTGGGTCCCAATGATGTATTCCGCGGTGTTACCCTCACCACCGGCTCTGCTGGCACGATCGGCTGTGGTGATTATCTGAAACAGATCTTCCCGGGTAGTAAAGTTGCCGCTGGTGAGGCGGTGCAGTGCCCCACCTTGCTGGAGAATGGTTTTGGTGCCCACCGGATCGAGGGTATCGGCGACAAACATGTACCGTGGATCCATAACCTGAAGAATACGGATATGGTCATTGCTATCGATGACAATGTGGTGGTAAATCTGGCACGCTTGTTCAATGAACCCGAAGGTCGTAAATACTTGATCGAAAAGAATGTCCCGCAGGAAACTGTTGATAGTCTTGGTCTGTTGGGTTTCTCGGGAATTGCCAATATGGCAATGGCGATCAAAATGTCCAAGTATTATGAACTTGGAGAAAACGATGTAGTGCTGACCGTCCTGACCGATTCTATGGATCTCTACCAGAGTCGTCTGAAAGAAATGCATGAGGAATTTGGAGAGTATACTCGTACCGATGCTGCGGTCAATTTTGCTCGTGACCTGCATGGTCTGGCGACGGATTATCTGCAGGAATTGACCTATGCTGACCGCCGCCGTGTACACAATTTGAAATATTTCACCTGGGTTGAACAACAGGGCAAGACTTACGAAGAGATCCTTGACCAGTGGTATGAGCCAACCTATTGGACCGAACTACAGGAACAGATCCCTGAGATCGATGCTCTCATAACCGAATTTAATGCGAAAGTTGGTCTGTAGTTAGTGATGTGATATGACGGATGTTCCTTCTCCAAATGACCTCGTGCTGGTCTGCATCATACCGCAGCCGCGTGACCTGGAAATTGCGCGGGTGTTGGGATGGTATCGCATTCCCCTCATGCATGCACCCAAGGTCATCTTTACCGATTGCCTGGCTTTCTACCAGCCGTCCTCATTTGGAAGGGAACATCGTTGGAAGATCGAGTATGTTGCCCGGGTTCGAGGTGTCGAACTGACAAAACGAAAAGAATTGCTACGCGATGAAGATTCGCACCCCAGAGCGGAAAATGAATATTACAAGATCAGTCTGGGCAACCTGATAAACTTACCTGAGCCCATCGCTGCTGATAAATGGAAGCGCATCACCTTTTTTTATACGACGGGGGAGTTGCTATTAAGGGCGCACGCGATAGCAGAGCTTGTGATTGCTCATGAAGAAAAAGCTTTATTTAATAACACCATCATGGAATACCACAAAAAATATGCGCATATGCAGTTACCGCAGGAAGAGATGCAGCTTTTACAGAACGAAATGATGGAATACGTATTATCATTGAACGCCTTGGTCAAAGCTCAATCCCGTCCCGGTGAACATGGATTATGATTGAAATGAAAGTTGGTCTATTATGAAAACCCTTTTGAAATCTGCCAGGATCATAACCGCTTCCGATGAATTCAGCGGTGATATATTGATCGATGGGGAGCGAATTAAAGCTTTGGGTGCTGGACTCGAAGCTGATGGACAAACCAGGACCGTCGATTGTACCGGAAAGTTCATCACCCCTGGTGGGGTGGATGTGCATACCCATTTTGATCTACCCATGTTTGGCACGGTGTCTTCGGATGATCACTACACCGGGCATAAAGCGGCTGCCTTTGGGGGGACTACTACCGTTTTCGATTTTATCTCTCAAGATGAACCCACATTGGCAGAAAGTGTGCAAAGCTGGCACGCCAAAGCGGATGACAAAGCTGCCATTGATTTTGGTTTCCACATGAACATTTCGCATTTTGATGATGCGGTTGCAAAAGAGGTCCCTGCTTTGCGGGATATGGGAATCAACAGCCTGAAGGTTTTCACCGCGTACAATGGACGGTTACGTCTGGATGATGGCGATATTTTCCGAGTTTTGCGCATCGCTCGCGATAATCGATTACTGGTGATGGTACATGCCGAAAATGGAGATGTCATCGATGTGCTGGTCAAAGAAGCTTTACAATCCGGACATACCTCCCCGGAATGGCATGCCCTGACCCGTCCCGCAGCTGGTGCCGTGGAGAGTGTGTTTCGGGTCATCCAATTAGCCAAACAAGCGCAAGCACCGCTTTATATTGTGCATATGAATACTGCCGGAGGGGTACGTCTGCTGAGAGAAGCGCGCGAACAGGGTCTGCCGGTTATGGGTGAAACTTGTCCACCCTATCTCTTTTTCACGATCGAAGATCTAAAAAAGCCGGATGGAGCAAAATGGATCTGCTCTCCCCCCATGCGTTCGCTGCAGGACAATCAAGTGATCCAAAAATTGCTCGGAGAAGGTGTATTACAGGTGATGGCTACGGATCATTGTCCCTTCTTCTACGATGGTACCAAACCGATTCTTTATGAAGGAAACCCTGTTGCCATCCCCGGAAAAGAACTTGGCAAAGATGATTTCACCAAAATACCTAATGGGTTGCCCGGCGTGGGAGATCGCATGCTTCTGATGTGGAATTATGGCGTTCGCAAGCATATGATCACCCCCCAGCAATTTGTAGCCCAACACTGTACCAATCCTGCCAAAATATTTGGTATTTATCCTCAAAAAGGCGCTCTGTTGCCCGGAGCAGATGCTGATCTGGTGATCTGGGATCAGGATAATCCCATTACTTACGGCGTTGAAGTTGCCCGGCATCGCACCGACTATAACCTGTATGAGGGTTGGAAATTGCAGGATACCATTTCTGGGGTTTATCTGCGCGGGAAATTGATTGTGGATAATGGGCAGTGGATGGGTGCAAAAGGGCAGGGGCGCTTCCTCCACTGTGATGATCCTCAAGTAATTTAGGAACGGTGGTTTATTGTGGTTTTTGCCGCTCTATTTCTTTATCTTGCTTTTCCGATCACCGCCGCCATATTGATCCGCTGTAAAATGGATGAGGGGCGTATATGGCTCCTGGCGCTTTTTTCGGGATTGGTAGCGTTGATTTTTTTGCTGGTTCATCCAACCACATCCGGATCGGAGTCTCTCAATCATATATGGTTTAACTCCACCGCTTTAATTCTGACTTCGAACTCATTATGGGATAGAGCTGTGTGGCTAACGCAGCTATTAATTGGACTGGTTGTGGTTATTCGTATAGCTATAAATTATCTTCGAAGAATAGAAAAACCCTTTTCTCAATATGAGACCTGGATCATGTCTACGGGTGCAGTGCTGGGAATAATGGCATTAGGGGTGAATCAGATATTCTTACTGGCAATCGGGTGGGCTTTGCTGGATGGATTATGGATGGTTCGCAGCTATTTTGAAGAACAGGAATTATTTAAAAGCCGTCGTGAAGTTCTGGCTTTGTTATTACGCTTGATTTCTATATTAATGATTGTTTTCCTGTCACTCCAGTCTGATGTGCTTGTTCCAAATATTGCGTCCGGGATGGTTATTTCGGTAATTGCGCTGGTAGTAGTTTTACGACTGCTCGCCATCTATCTGGATCAGCTTTCTGCCAATCCGAAGTTTCAAATGAATACCGATTGGATGCTTTACCTTAATGTTTTGTTTCTGGTCAAAATGCTTTCAGTGTTTTCCTCCGCTCTTGTTGTGACAGATATCAACCACCTTTTGATCAGTATCCCGGTCGTATTGATAACAGGGCTTTTCATATATCTAATTTTCAAAAAAAACGATCCTGGTATGACCAGATTCAATGTGAGTGTGCTGGTTGTGAACCTGTCATTGTTTGGTTTCTTTTTGGGTGTTCGAAGTGAGCTCCTCTATATGTTGCTTCCACTATATTTTCTACTGCTCAACGAACAGCTCTCCGAGTTATCGAAGGGATACCATGTTGTTCTCGTTCTTTTTGAGATGATCTTCATGGTCGGGTATACATTCTCCCCGTTCTACAGTCTCAATGATGCGTTGGTCAGGTCTGGTGCTCAACCGGTTTACCAATATGTCTTGTTAGGGCTGGAAGGACTGCTTCTGACAAGTTTCCTCATAGATCAGCAATTTAGTAAGTCTCTCCATGGTGCTGTTCACAGGCATGAGTTTGTCCGTTCGCTTATTACGCTTATGTGGCTTGTGATTGCCATTCTTCTTTTATCCATATTGAAGGGTTTCTTTATCATCTTGCCTGTTGGACAGGTCTCATGGACTGCTTTCATACCCCTGGTTTTTGCCGGATTCACGTTTGCGTTGTCGGCCTTCTTTAATAAGAATAAAGGCGGGGATAATGCTATAAAGGCGGGTACGGGTTCTCTTTCAAAGCGATTGATCGACGGCGTAGTCCGCATTTTCTTGGTGTTGGTAAATCTTTTACGACAGCTTTTTGAAGGGATAACCTCGATCCTGGAAGGGGACGGCGGGCTGGTCTGGGCGATTATCTTCTTAATTCTGCTCTTAACCCTCTATAAAGGAATTGCACAGATATGATCGAGGTTGCTTTTGTTATCTTGATCGCGGTAATCGTACTTTCGATTGCTTCGATTTTTTTGTCAGAATCAGCTCGCACTGCGCTGATTTTCCTGGGCGTGCTTTATTTGTGTGAATTCTTTCTGTTGATGCAGGTATGGACGCTCGGTTTGGCAGCTGTTAATTTGATCACCGGATTGTTGACGGTGGTGATCATCAATGCATTTTGCTCCGGGCTTCGTTTGAAATTGCTTACTCCCCGTATTGCACTTGATATTCTGATGATCGTATTCGTTGGCATCATTACATTCGCTTTTGCCCCGCAATTAACCGCTTACCTAACTGAACCTTCTCAGTTCTTGATCATTGGTTTCTTTTTATTCGCCACGGGTCTATTGCAGGCGGGCACATCCCGTAATGCATTTCGCCACCTTATTAGTTTGTTGATTTTATTTTCCGGCTTTCAAATCATTTATGCACCCCTGGAAGGTTCGGCTCTCGTCACTGCGTTAATATCTACCATTCAAATTGTTCTGGCTTTCGTTGTTTCGCGTTTGATCGTTAGAAACCGGGAGGATGTGTTATGAACCTGCCCATCATTTGGATCATCATACCTGCTTTGTTGGCTGCCGGTTCATTATTGATGCGCGAGAAAAGAGCATGGTATGTGATGGCCTTATCTGTGCTATGCCTGATATTGGGCATCAGCGCATTTGTTCTCTCTTTCCAACATTCTGTCACCACGGATCTCACTTCACAGGAGACTCTCCTGATCCTGGGGCGTAGTCTGACAGTAAGTTACCAGGATCTGCCGTTGGTTGGAAGTATTTATTTGTTAGCTTTCTTTTGGATCATCTCTCTTAATTTCTATGAATCCAATGATTATCTGCCAGCGTTCTGTGTGATCTATGCTGTTTTAAATATTGCCTCATTCAGTATTGATCCTTTTCTATACTCTGCTCTGATTATCTTTCTGGCAAACGCTCTTTATCTGCCGGTATTATCGACAGATTCGTTTATCAAGATATCCGGCAGGTTGCGTTTTTTGCTCTATCAACTGATTTCGATATTTCTTATTTTGCTGGCAGGGTGGATTTTGGCAGGTGGGGAAATCGCTCCGGTTGAAAGCGATCAACTCTTCTTTTCTACTCTGTTGTTGGGCTTTGGGATCTCCATTTGGCTGGGAGTTTTCCCCTTTCATACCTGGATCCCACTTCTTTCGGATGAGGTCGCCTTCTTGCCGTTTGGTTACATGCTGACCTTGCTGCCGCTCTCAGGCATTTTATTGCTCTTGAAGTTCTTGAATAATTTCGCATGGCTGCGAGAATACAATGCATTTTTCCCGGCGTTGCAATATCTGGGCGCAGTAATGGTCATTTTGGGTGGCTTGGGTGCCTTCTTCCAAAAATCTCTTCCGCGTTTGCTGGCGTTCCTTATGATGACCGGTATCGGATTGCTGCTTACCAGCGTGGGATTTATCCCGGTTGCGTCTACTGATCTGGTAGCAGTCTGGATAATACCCTTTTTCGCAGGGAATTGGGCGCTCTCTTTTGGCTTTAGTGGTCTGGGAAAAGGTGCTGGCATAAGGTCGATTGAAGGGTTAAGAGGTGCATTCTACGATCGTCCATTGTCATCTGTATTATTATTGGTGGGATTACTGACCCTGATCGGTTTCCCCCTGACCGCTGGTTATGCATCGAATCTTTCGATATTGTCGGTTACCTGGAATGCCAACCGTTTGATAGCGATAACGATATTGATCAGTCAGATCCTGATTTTGGCGACCGGGGTTCGTTTACTCCTACGCATGGCGATACGAGAAGGGAAAAGGATCACGATTCCGGAGAAAGTGAATCTGAAACAAGCGTTGATTTTGGTGGTACTATTGATCGATTTAATCCCGGGTATTTTCCCCTCCATAATTTATAATCAATTATTCGCTATAATCGGAAGGATATTCCCATTACTTTAAATGAAGAGAAATTGGTGAAAAATGGATTTAGAAACAATAGTCAAAAAATTGGATGACCTTGAGAACAAGGTCATGAATTATGACAAAGTATTCAAAACAGTTGCAGAGCAGATTGCAGATTTGGATAAAAAATTGTCCGGGTTACCGGCGAACTACCGTGATTTGAAGGATGAGGTAAACCAGGTTAAAAAGACGCTGGCCGGGATCGGTAGTTATGACAAAGCCATGACCCAGCTTCGCAAAGATATGAACGGCAAGTTTGAGGAACAAAATAAAAATACAACAATTCAACAGGAACAGTTTTCCAAATTGTACCAATCGGACTTGAAATCGATATCTGCCAAAATGGATCGTTTGGATGAGAAGCTCAAGTCGGAACTCGATAAAAAATTGCAGCGTTATATTGATGAAGATTCACATACTCTTGCAACGGTGGATAAGATCGAAATGAGTGTGAATAAAAAATTAAAGGGGGACGAGGATATCCGCCGTAATCTTGAGGTTCAAAGACGAGATCTGGAAAGCGTGATGAAACGGGTGGAGATCATCAGTGATGATTTCTCGCAATTCCCCAAACAACAGATGGAATTGATTACAAAGATCTCCCTGCTATCAGAAGATGTCAACCAAATCCAGGCACAATTACAGGAATTGAAAGCTGCCGAAACACAGAGAAAAATGGCACAAACCGCTTTTATCGAGCAACAGGAGATCAGTAATAAAAACCGGGAAAGCCGCTTTGATGAGATCCAGCGGAAGGCTGCAGAAGAAATACAGCGAATCACTTCATTAATGGAGAAACTGAATCAAAAAGAAAAAGAATTGACTCTTATAAATGATAACCTCGAGGAAACTACCCGTTTGTATGAGAGACGCTTGAAAGAAGTGTCTGAACTCTATCAACTTTTTGAAGCGAAGTATCAGAAAGAATGGAATTCCTTCAAGTCCGATTCGGAAAAGAATTGGGTGAATTACTCTTTGATCAATGAAGAAAAGCAAACGGCTTTTAATAACAGGATGGAAGAATTAAAAAATCGTGTTACTGCTTTTGAAGATCAAATGAACGATGTTCAGGAGTTGCTGGGATTGATGAGTTCGGAAATTCAAAAGGGTATGTTAAGTCTCATGAAAATGGCCAATAACTGGAAAGATGCCTTCGATAATATCCAGTCGAGTTAGTTCTTGCAATAAGTAGATTTCAATGAATTATGTAATGGCAACTGCCGGTCATGTTGATCATGGCAAGTCAGCACTGGTAAAACGAGTAACTGGAATGGACCCCGACCGTCTGGCTGAGGAACAGGCTCGCCAGATGACCATCGATCTGGGATTTGCATGGTTCAAATTACCGTCCGGTGACGAGGTGGGTGTGGTGGATGTGCCGGGTCACCGTGATTTCATCAGCAATATGCTGGCGGGAGTGGGAAGCATCGATGCCGTGGTGGTGGTGGTGGCAGCCAACGAAGGTGTCATGCCGCAAACACGAGAACATCTCGCGATCTTGAATTTGTTGCAGGTAAAGCATGGAGTGATCGCGATCACCAAAATTGACCTGGTCGATGATCAAGCCTGGTTAACCCTCGTGGAGCAGGATGTGCGCGATTGCATCCAGAGAACAACCATGCAGGATTTTCCTTTTTCCTATGTTTCGGCTTTCACCGGAGTCGGTATTCCTGAATTTATCACGACGCTTCAGACCGAATTAAAAAAAGTTCAAAGAAAGATAAAGGAGGGAGATCCTCGTCTTTCGATCGACCGTGTTTTTTCCATTAAAGGATTCGGTACGGTGGTAACCGGCACTTTGTTGGATGGCACTTTCCAGATAGGGCAAGAAATCGAAATTCAACCATCCGATAAAAGGGGGAGAATTCGTGGTATTCAAACCCATAAGAATAAACTGGAAAAAGCATATCCGGGCAG
>JAAZOK010000016.1 GCA_012797815.1 Chloroflexota bacterium
CCGGAGACCGTCTTGCTGCCTGCTGAACTGTAAGTGAGGGTCTGCACGGACGATGAGGATCCGTCGCTGAACTCCCAGTGATAGGATACCGTGCCTGCTTTATTGGTGGTGATGAATGCCTGATAATCGAAGGTCTGCGGGCAGGTACCGCTTTTAATGGCGTCGCTGGAAGAGAAATTCACACTGGTCACCGCAAATGTGGAAGGTGTGCTGGTGGGAGAAGTCGATTTTACCTTGAACTGCACCCAGAATTGGGCAAAGCTCACCCCATCATCATCTTGCAGTTTGAAAAGGGTCTTATAGGTGCCCGGTGTGGAAGGGGCTTTGAAGGTATAGACGATATCTACTTTTTCTCCCGGGGCAACGCTGCTGTTCAGATATTTCGTCCCTGCTCCGCTGATACCGTCCCCGCTGTAATAAATGGTGCGGTAGTTTCCGTTCCAGGTGCACGTGCCGGTGTTCTTCAAGCGCCAGCTCTTGGTGAAGGTTTCACCCGGTTTGAAACTGGCTCCATCCAATGGTGTTTCGCTGATGAAAGTTGCCATGTTGCAATTGCGCGGGGTGCTGCTTGGCACGATGACCGGGGTGCTGGTGGGGATGAGCGTAGCAGTTGCTTGTGGAACGCTGGTATTGGTGGGAAGCAGAATAGACTGGGTATTCTGGGGCTTCATGGCTTCCACGGTCATGGCGATGGCGGTGGCGATCGCTTTATCCTGTGTGTTGTTGTTGGGGAATATCCCGCAGCTCACGATGCTTATGGTCAGCATGATGACTGCCGTCGTTACGAATATCCTTTTCTTCATGGTTGTACTCCTTCAATTTCAAGCAGGTTTTTAACTCCTGCATTGACTTAACGATGGAGGCGGGTGTTTTGTTCCGGATATGTTTATTATAATTCTTATGGCATGAAAAACGGCTGTGATTTATATATATCACAGCCGTTTTGTTTATCAGGAAATTGTACTTATGGTGTACATGTTAGGGTCAGCGAGCCAAACAATTGGTGGTTGGGATTATCAATGTAAAGTTTTACTTCATGGGTGCTGTTAGGTACGTCTAGAGCCCAGGAACCCGCAATGGTTTTTGAGCCGGCAGAGCTGAAGGTGACAGAAGCCGCCCCTGCGGAGGTACCGTCGTGCGTGAAGTAGTAGGTCACCGTACCGGCGGCATTAGCGGTTACAACCGCCTGGTAATTAAATGTATGGGCGGGCGAACAAGCGGCTGAATCTCCACCGACCGCGGAAAGAACGACGCTGGTTACTGCAAAAGGAGCAGTAGCGGTTGCACTGGGAACTTTGATCTGCACCCAGAAATTGGCGAAATTCACTCCATCGTCACCTTGCAGGTTCCAGATGCCTTTATACGTTCCTGCGCTGGAGGGGGCTGTCAGGCTGACTGACAAAGTGACGCTTTGCCCGGGGGCGACATTGCCGGTCAGGTTCTTGCTGGCAGTTCCACCCATGGCATTGCCACTGATGAACACCAGCTTGTAGTTGGCGTTCCAGGTGCAGGTGCCCACGTTCTTGAAGGTCCAGGTCTTGGTGAAGGTTGCCCCGGCATTATAAGATTTATCATCTAGGGGGTCTTCTGAAATGAGCACGGCTTGGTTACAAGGTAAAGCGGTGCTGGTAGGAAATGCCGAAACGGTATTGATCACCTGTGGTGTCACGGTTGGCAAGGCGGGCAGGGTGTTGGTCGGTTGTGCCATGGTGGCGGTAGGAGGTGCTGCCTGTACATTTGCTGCCACGGTTAGCGCAACGGAAGTAGCAACGGCATCCTCATCCGATGATTGGTTCGCTAATGGAAAGTTGCACGCGGCTAAGATCACACTTAACAGAGCGAGCATAGCCAGCACTTTCATGCTTTTTTTCATTTAATCCTCCTTGTCTCTTAGATTCATAAGAGCATTCACCCGCTATTATAGCTGATAGCGGGTGAATTAATGTTAACGGATTTGGAGTAAAACTCAGGGCAATTCGTAGGTGACGTGCAGGGTCATGCTTCCAAAACGTACCATATCCCCGGTGTTGTCGTTATCACTGGTCCTGTCATTGAATTGCAGCCGGATCTGGAAGCGTGTATCTCCCAGTTTATTCTGCAACTCGCTCTTGAAATCATCATCTACCGCGACCGTTTGCAATTCGGCTGCCGTGCACCATCTACCGATCGCTCCCGCTGCAGCTCCACCGACATAGTCACCGGCGTCCATGGCATTGTAGTTTTGCACATAGGCGCGCAGGCAACCCAGGTCTCCAAATGGATCATCCAGCATATCGAAATCCGAGAAATCAACCTTCACTTCTGTGATGGTAGCCCCGGCAGGGATGCCACTGATATCAAAGCTGGCAAATACCTGAGATCCGCCATTGGTGTTCAGGTCACCTACGTTATACAGCGTCGACATGACGGAACCGTCAGAGCGCACCGATCCACCCTCATTGCTTTTTTGTGAAAGTGAAAGTGCCGCTACTGCCGGAGGGAGAACCGGCACTGCTCCCGATACGGCCTTGATCTGCACCCAGAAGGTGGCGAAGTTTTCTCCGCTGTCATCCTGCAGTTTCCAGATACCCTTGTAGGTACCGGTGGAATTGGGGGTCGTGAGATCCACGATGATGTCGACCATTTCACCCGGAGCAACGCTGCTCCCGAGTAGTTGTGCGTCCACACCAGACATCTGATCACCACTCGAGAAAACCACCCGGTAATTGGCATTCCAGGTGCACGTGCCGATGTTTTTCAAGCGCCATGATTTGTCGAAGTCGCTTCCTTTGACCAGTTCGCTATCGTCCGGATAAGTCTCACTGATGGCGGCGGCTTTGTTGCAGGGCTGCGGGGTATTGGTGGGCTCTCCCGGTTGGGGCGTGAGAGTTGGCAAAGCGGTGATGGTGGGCAGCATGACTTGGGTGTTGGTTGGTTGCTGTTGTGCCATCACCGTCAGTGCTACCGCTGTTTTGACAGCGCTGTCATCTTTGGGGGTGATGCGGAAGGTGCATGCCGTAAATGCTAAAGCGATGATAATGAACAGCATTGCGAATCTACTTTTCACAATCATGATCTCTCCTTATATACGAAATAAGCTATTTTTCATTATATATTAAGGTAAGATTATGTCATCCATCATTCGTAGAGGTTTTTCTTTTGAGTAAAACGACCCTGATCATTCCCACCTATAATGAACGGCAAAATCTGCCTGCTTTGTTAGAAGAGATTTTTAAACTGGATATCACGGACCTGCATGTTCTGATCGTGGATGATAACAGCCCTGATGGCACTGGTGTTCTAGCGGAGGATTTGAAAGCCACTTATCCCGGAAAACTGGAGATTCTTCATCGTGTGGGGAAGTTGGGTCTGGGTACTGCCTATATTCAGGGCTTTGAAATTGCCATGCAATCCGGTGCGCAGGTGATAGGGCAGATGGATGCCGATTTCTCACACCCCATCTGGAAGATTCCGCAGTTATTGGCAGCGTTGCAAGGGGATGTGGATGTGGCGATCGGTTCGCGCTATGTTCCCGGCGGGCAGTTGGATGAGAATTGGCCTTTTTGGCGCAAGGGACTTTCCAGATTTGGGAATTTTTACGCACGCACCATCTTGCGTTTACCCATCCGTGATGTGACCGGTGGTTTTCGTTTCTGGAAGAGCGCTGCGCTGCGCCGTCTCCCGCTCGACCGCGTGCGTTCCAATGGCTATGTCTTCCAGGTGGAAATGGCATATCTGGCGTATCTGCTGGGAGTACGTTTTCGTGAGATCCCCATCTATTTTGCCGATCGTCGCTGGGGCACCTCCAAGATGTCCCTGCGTATTCAGATCGAAGCGGCTTATCGCGTGTGGATGCTGAGAGGACTTTACCGCGATCTCATCGCTCGCTAGGCGCTTATTTCAAGAGGGGGGTAAATTGCTCGGTGAGCGTATTCCATTCTTCAAGTGTAAGGGTCTGTGCCCGGCGTTGTGGAGCGATCCCGCTTTTCTCTAATAGAACATCCGTTTCTTCACGCGGGATATGCAAACTGGCAGAGAGGGTATTATGCAGCATCTTACGTTTCTGGCTGAAACCGGCTTTGATCAGGCGGAAAAAACTGTCCAACTTTTCTTCGGCGATCAGCGGTTTTTCGTATAGCTCGATGCGCAGCGTCACCGAATCGACCTTGGGCGTCGGGTAGAAAGCACCGGCAGGGATCTTGAGGAGCATGCTCGGTTTACCAAATACCTGCACGCTGAGAGCCAGCAGGGTCATCTCACCCGCTTCAGCGCAGATGCGTTCTGCCACCTCCTGCTGGATGGTCAGTACCATGCGGGAGGGTTTCTCATCGCTGGTGAGCAGCTTGCGGATGATGGCGGAGGTGATGTAGTATGGGATGTTCGCCACCACGGTATAACCATCCGGCAGGTGCAACGAGGGAATATCGATCTTCAGGATATCCCCATCGATCAGTTCTACATTGTCTTGATCTTTCAAGATCTGTCTGGCAATCGGCAGCAGGGCTCGATCGACCTCTATAGCCACCACTCGCTCTGCTGCACCTGCCAGAAAATAGGTCAGGCTGCCCAGCCCGGCGCCGATCTCGAGTACCTGACTGGTTTTGGATATCTCTGCGCTTTCCACGATGCGCGCAAGAATGGAGCCATCCACCAAGAAATTTTGTCCAAGTTCTTTCTTGGGAGTGAGATGGTGTTCTTTGAGCAAGGGGATCGGGTTGTGATATTCCATGTCTATCGTTTAGGGGAGCACATATTTGATATTGCTCGGGACGGGCGTGAGGAAATACAGGGTTACGCTTTTATGCCAGCCCACATAGTCTTCGGTCGGGATGAACAGATCGATCAGCATATTGCCTTCACAGGCACCGCATTTATCCTCTACCACTGCAATTCCATACCCGGGAACATAAAATGAAGTGCCTTGCATGGTAGGCCACCATGAACTGGAAACAGCCATCATGCCGTATTCGGGCCATTTCCCGCTGGCGGTCCGGTATCCGGTATCGTGGTAGGAATGAGCGGTGACCGTCACCGCGCGCCAGTACTCGATTGTTCCATCGGGCGTGCTGGTGCTCTGGATGGTGATCTTGGTGCCGTAGGCTGTTTTTCTGGAAACCGGCGATTTTGCGATCCACGACTCTTCCGTTTTGCGGGATACCTCTACTCCATTCTCCGTGCGCACGCGAACGCGAGAAATGCTCAAACCGGCTGCCCCGGCTTCTACCTCCGCATACTGGTCGAGATCCAGCTCGGGATCAGCCACATATTCGGTTTCGTAGGGAATGATCTCTTCTGCCAGGATGATCTCCTCGGAGACGCGCATTACCTGGATTACCCCATCGGCTGGCAGCGCTTCATTCTCCGCCGGAATGCTGTAATCCAAAGCTTCAAGTGCGATCCCCGATTGTGCCAGGGCTTCTCCCACCGTTTGTGCCGAGGCGCTGCCGGTTATTTCCTTTCCGTCTACCTGAATGGTGATGGTGCTGCTGCGCCGGATATCCAGGGAGAGCGATTGGTCGATGATGGTATCCAACGGCAACGAAATATAATCATCGCTCGAGATGGTGATATTGTTTTCCCATAGCGCCTGTCCGACGGTGTGGGCACTGGTCAGCAGGGTCCGCTCTACGCCCTCATCATGAATGCTGAGAGGATAAGCGCGGCTTACCTGCAAGGTGTCGCCGGTTTTTAATTCCACTTCCTGGTCTGCTGCCGTATGCATGCCATTTACCCACATGCGGTCCATTTCACCGAGAGGGAATCCGGCATTGGAAAGTACTTCTGCATAAGTATTTCCTTGCACTGGAATTTGATGTAACGCTGCCTCATCATCAAACGAGACCCAGACAGATTGTGGTGCACAGGCACTCAATAAGATCAAACAGCACAGCAGGACGAAAAAAGGGAATGGCGCCCTTTTAATGAATATTCTTTTGTATTTATTTGCAAACATTGGGAACATTGTAACTTAAAAGTAAAACCCCGCGAAACGGGGTTTTGGATGCCGAGAGCCAGAATCGAACTGGCGACACCACGGTTTTCAGCCGTGTGCTCTACCAACTGAGCTATCTCGGCGCAAACGTGATGAAATTCTACATGCTTGTGAGGGTGTTGTCAAGCAAATGCGTGATTATTTGACAGACAGCGATGAAACATTAAAATGAAGATACATCATTGAAGGAGAGAATATTGGTGAAAGATCCTTTCGTCATAGGCATCTCGGGTAGTATCGGCAGCGGAAAAAGTTTGGTCCGTCATTTATTGGCGTTGCGTGGTGTCTTGCCGGTGGATGCCGATGAGCTGACCCATTTCTTGTTGGTGGAAGAAAAGGCGGGCTATCGTGAAGTTGTTCATGCCTTCGGGAGTGACATATTGAACGGTAGTGGGGAACTGGATCGAGAAAAATTAGGCAGGATGGTTTTTGGCGACCCGCGCAAATTACAAAATCTGGAAGCTATTCTACACCCTCTGGTTCATCGCATTATGCTGGATGTGATCGCGGGTTCTCCTTCTCCTGTGATCGCGGTGGAAGCCATCAAGCTCTATACGTCGCAGTTATTATCGCTCTGTGATTCGCGCTGGTTTGTCACAACCATCCTGAATTCGCAACTCGATCGCTTGAAAAAAAACCGCCGTATGGATGCGGATACTGCGATGCAGCGCCTACGCCAGCAATATTTTCCCGAAGATGTTCACATGGATTACTTCATTGAAAACAGTGGGAGTATCGCGGAGACCTGGGAGCAACTGGATGGTATTTGGCAGGATATGCGTTCGAAGAATTCTAGGTTCCGGACTGTTCTCGATCGATCTGCAAAGAAAACTCACCGGCTTATGCTTGATTACCCGGCGATACAATGGGTGGATCATCCTGAACTGCAATCATTAATGGAGTGGGCTGCCTGTGATTCTTTGCAGGATCCGGTGAGTTGGGAAGATGAGATCTTCAGTGGACGCTATTTTATCAATAGGATGCCATCTTTCCCGCTAAAATATTTTCTTTGGAAATTCGATCATTTCAATGCCGTTGTTTCGATGGATGCAACCGGGTTGGATGGATCTGAAATAATCGCCGGGTTACGAGAAATAGAGATGATCGCTTGCTCATGGTTGGGCAATAGCGTGATCCTACATATCAGAAACGGTTCAAGTAACCTTTGGAAAAAACTACGTGCTGCGGGTTATCAGAAATACAACGCGGTTTTATTGAGTAAGTACCCATTTTTAAAACCTGCTCCATTAAAGGAAGGTACAATAGACACTCCATGGGTTAAACTATTTACAAATGGTATATGGAGGTTCATCCCTTAATCTATAGGAATGATGTAAACTTAAAAAATGCAAGATATTGTTTCTGAGATAATATTTCTCTTTCAAAGATTTAATTGGCTGACCATTGTCGATCTCCTGCTGGTCAGTTTGATCTTCTATGCTATTTTAAAATTATTGCGCAATACCCAGGCGCGCACCTTGTTCAGAGGGTTGATTTTCATCGTTATTATCATTATGCTGCTAACGACTCTGGTGAATTTACCGGCATTTTCCTATCTTATTTCAACCACACTGCCGGCTATGTTGTTCGCCATCCCGGTGATATTTGCACCTGAAATTCGCAGAGCGCTTGAAAAGGTAGGGCGGGCTGGTCAGCGAAAATTGTTTTCTCATAAAGTGAATCAGCCGCAGGAATTGGTTGAAGCGGGAATAGCTTCGGTAGCTTCAGCAGCTCGACGCTTATCTTCATTGAAACATGGGGCTTTGATCATTTTTCAGATATTCGATGATTTACAGGAGTTTATTGACACCGGTGTTGCGATGGACTCGCAAACCTCGGCGGAATTGATCTTACAGATCTTTTTCCCCAATACACCCCTGCATGATGGAGCGATTATCATTGTCTCCGATCGAATTCGAGCCGCATCCTGTGTGCTTCCTCTTTCTTCGGTAGGTATTTTAAATGAAAGCCCTGACCATCAACTAGGATTACGTCATCGTGCGGCGCTGGGCATCACTGAAGGTTCCGATGCGCTGGCAGTGGTTGTTTCCGAAGAGACCGGTGATATATCCATCGCACACCTTGGCAGGATCATCCGTGACATAAAACCGGAACACTTGGAAAATGCTCTGCGCCCCTTCTTACTGGATGATGAACGATTGAATCAGCCATTGAATCTGACTGCCATGTTGCGCTCATGGTTAGGAATAGAAAATGATGAAGGGAAGAAGGAATGAGCCAATTACTGAAGAAATTAACCCGTGACTTACCTACCTTCCTCACAGCATTTGTATTGGCGATCACGATTTGGATCATGGCAGTTAATGCAACCGATCCGGTCGACAAGCGCACCTATCCGCAAGAGATCCCGGTAGAAATCGTCGGCAAAGATCCCGAACTTGTAATCACCAACGAAATTCCTGCGCAAGTTACAGTGAGCCTCAGTGCCCCGACATCCCTTTGGGAAACATTGATCGATAATCCTGAATTGATCCATGCCAGTATCGATCTGAGCAAACGCGCGGAGGGAACTTACGACATTGATGTCGAGGTCAAGGTTTCGGCGCGCCCCGTCAAAGTTGAAACGGTTGGTCCATCCTCCATCGAAGTGACGATGGAACCATTGTATTCCAAATACCTGCCGATCAATCTCGTGCAGCCTTCTCAACCGGCCGTTGGGTATGAAGCGGGCGAAGCTACCATAAGCAGCGAATTTGCTACTGTCAGTGGTCCTTCTTCTCTTATGGCGGATGTGGCAGAAGTGCGCGCTATTTTGGATGTCAGTCAGGCGAATCAGGATATTGATAGAAATATCACCCTGGCAGCCTATGATGAAAACGGAGTTATTGTTGAACGTGTTTCCATCGATCCGGAACAGGTTCATGTTACCATGCCGATCTCACAGCGTGGTGGGTACCGTAATGTGACGGTCAAAGCCATTGTGACTGGTCAGGTTGCCAGCGGCTACCGTTTGACCAATATTACCGTCTCACCGTTAACGGTGACGGTCTATTCTGCTGACTCCCAAATTGTTAATGAATTACCCGGTTATGTCGATACTCAACCCCTCAATATCAATGGGGCAGATCAGGATATTAGTGGGTCACTGCCTCTTAATTTACCGGCGGGTGTCAGTGTGGTGGGGGAATCAACCATCAAGATTTCCGTCACCGTATCCGCTATTCAAGGGAGTATCACCCTTAATAACCAAACCATCGAATTGGTGGGGCTGAACCCCGAATATACGGTATTGATATCGCCGGAGATCGTGGATGTGATCCTGTCCGGTCCGTTACCGCTCCTTGATGATCTAAAAGCCAGTGACGTGCGCGTCATTCTCGATTTGACCGACCTGGCGCCGGGAACCTATCAGCTAAATCCACGGGTTGAAGTGGACATCCCAGAAATTTTAGTTGAATCGATTTTACCCGAATCTATTGAAGTCAATATAAGTATTCCACCTACGGCTACCCCGGGAAATTAAAATGACCACACCAATCGTTGCCATTGTCGGTAGACCCAATGTGGGTAAGAGTACCTTATTTAACCGTCTCGCCGGAGAACCCCTGGCGATCGTGGATAATGTACCCGGTACCACGCGCGACCGCTTATTTTCAGAAACGGTTTGGAATGGTGTTAAATTTCAGATCATCGATACAGGTGGTATTGATCCGAGCGAGGGCGGCAAGGAGCCATTGAGCATCTCGTCGGCTGATTTTATTACCGAAATTCGCTCGCAGGCTATGTTAGCAGTGGAAGAGGCGGATGCGGTGGTTTTTGTGACGGATGCCACATCCGGCATTACCTCTGCTGATCAAGAGGTGGCGGAATTACTGCGCCGCAATCAAAAAAGGCATGCGGGAATGGCTTTTCCCCCCATTCATCTTGCGGTGAATAAAGCGGATAATCAAACCTTGCGAGCAGCCGCTATGGAATTCTACGCGTTGGGGTTGGGTACGCCTTTCCCGATATCTGCGCTTCATGGGACGGGAACCGGCGATCTTTTGGATAGTGTGGTCGGTTCATTCCCATTGGAAACCGAGCAGGAAGAAGATGATTCTTTTAAAATTGCTATTGTGGGCAAACCCAATGTCGGAAAATCCAGCTTATTGAACAAATTGGTTGGCGAAGAACGTTCTATCGTCAGCCCTATTGCAGGAACCACCCGCGATGCGGTGGATACCAGGATGGAATTTGAAGGGATGCCTGTTACACTCATCGATACCGCTGGAATACGCAAGAAAGGGAAGATCGACCAGGGTGTAGAGAAATATTCTGTGATCCGCTCCATGCGTGCTATCGAACGCTGTGATGTGGCATTATTGTTGATCGATGCCAGTGATGAAATTTCTGCACAGGATACCCATATTGCCGGATATATCCTTGAGAAATGGAAAAGCACCATCGTGGTGGTAAATAAATGGGATCTTATCGAAAAAGATTCCTACACCATGGACGAATATACGAAAAAGATCCGTGCAGCCTTGAATTTCGTGGACTATGTTCCGGTAATTTTTATTTCCGCTTTCACAGGTCAACGAGTTAATAAGGTGCTCCCTTTGGCATTGCAGGTGCAGGAAGACCGGCTTGCCCATGTTGGGACCGGATCGTTGAATCGTATTTTGATGAAAGCGCAGGATCAGCATTCTCCCACATCGAAAACGGGCAGGATATTACGGATCTATTACGGTACCCAGGTCCATACCGCTCCACCCACCTTCATGTTGTATGTGAATGATCCTCAATTAATGCATTTCACATATTTGCGCTTTCTTGAAAATCAACTTCGCATGACCTTTCCTTATATTGGAACCCCAATCCGTTTCGTGTTGAAAAAACGTTCTTAGCTTACAGGAGTCACTATATGCAGGATGCACCGCGCCAAGACCCCCCCATTTTAAAAAAGAAAAAAATTTCTTATGCCTTTATTGAAATAATACAGACCATCCT
This sequence comes from Chloroflexota bacterium, assembly GCA_012797815.1. Classification (GTDB taxonomy): domain Bacteria; phylum Chloroflexota; class Anaerolineae; order Anaerolineales; family Anaerolineaceae; genus UBA4781. The sequence goes on from JAAZOK010000016.1 coordinate 10,922, forward strand.
GATCGCTGCTGCGTTTTATTTTGCCATTGATGCTGTGATCGATCGGGTGGAAGTCTTTAATGTAAGCATGGAACCCACGGTGGTGCAGGGAGAAGTTATTTTTGTAAATAAGATCGCATATAAATTAGGGCATGTTAAGCGTGGCGATATCGTAACGTTCCATTTCCCACAGGATCCTAAAATTGACTATATTAAACGGGCGATCGGCTTGCCTGGTGATGAAGTGAGTATCGCGGATGGCAAGGTTTATGTCAATGGGTATGAACTGGTGGAACCGTATATCCACGCCCCAACCGGCGGCGATGGAACCTGGATTGTTCCGGCGAATATGTATTTTGTGATGGGCGATAACCGTCTGGAATCGGCAGATTCCAGAAGTTGGGGGTTTGTACCAAAAGATGATCTGATCGGGAAGGCGCTGGCGGTTTACTGGCCTGTAACCCATATTCGAGTCTTAAGCCATTATGAGCTGCTTCCTCAGGTTCAATGAGTTCTACATTTTGCGAGTCAGGCGCATGTAATATTTATAGCGGTCTCCGCGATATAGAATGGAGACAAACTCAATCGCTTTGCGGTCCTGAGAATAGAGAATCCGTTCATTTAATAATAACGGGCTTCCTGAAGAAATAGAAAGGTGAGCAGCCTCTTCGTCAGATGCCAGGGTCACTTCCAGGGTTTCATCCGCTTCTGCCGGATAGATGCCAAATTTTTCCTGCAGGATTGCATAAATTGAACCTCGTTCAGCGAGCTCTTTTTGTGTTATTTCTTTCCCATCGGGGAGGTTGAGATAAGAATCCTGGATGCCAATGGGTTCTCCGTCCCCGGTTCGAACGCGTTGGATGCGCAATACCTTCTTTTGTGGATCCGTGATCTCTAAGTGAGTTTTTACTTTCTTGGGAGGATTGACCATCCCAAATTCAAGAAAGATCTGCCCCGGCTCCAAACCGCGGTTGCGCATATCCTCGCTGAAACTGGTCAGCTCAAGGATACCCTTTTGCAGTTTGGGTGGCGAGACGAAAGTGCCTTTTCCATGGATGCGATAGAGAAAGCCCTGGGTTATAAGCAGATCGATTGCTTGACGGATGGTGGGGCGGCTCAGGTTATATTGCTGCTCAAGTTGTCGCTCGGATTGGATCGTTTCATTGGCTTTCCAGGTGCCATCCTCGATTTGTGCGCGTAGGATATTGGCCAGTTGGTAGTATTTCGGAATGATATTAGATGGATCGATAGCTCTTGACATTTTTGTTTTTCCTGATAAACTTAAGCCATTAGGATGTAATGTGGTCTTTACCACTACATATATAATATAAAAATAATTACGTTTTGTCAATCACAGGTTGTAGGATGGATTATATATCAGATTCTGAGATTCAAGGCATCGTAAAAAATGTTCTTGAAAAATATAACGAAAGTGATGGAAAACCCCGCTCGGGTAATTGCGCCAAGATTGTTGCCATCGGTGCAGACCACGGGGGGTTCAACATGAAACAGGCTCTGATTCCTTATCTTGAAGAAATGGGGTGTAAGGTAATCGATTGCGGACCGGCTGATAACGAATCGGTTGATTATCCTGATTTCGCATTTAAAGTAGCCGAACTGGTGAGCACCGGAAATGCCTGCCGTGGAATTATGATCGATGGCGCCGGCATTGGCAGTTGTATGGTTGCTAATAAGGTGCCCGGTGTAAGAGCGGCTCTGTGCTATGACTATGCCACTGCTTCAAATAGTCGTGAACATAACAATGCTAATTACCTGACGCTGGGAGCCGGATTGATCGGGCTAAACCAGGCGAAACTTATTGTGAAGACGTTCCTGACGACTGATTTTGGGGGCGGTAGACATCAAAAGCGCGTAGACAAGATAATGGAAGTGGAAAACCGCTTTTTGAAAAGAGGATGAACTATGGACTCAAGTAAAGAACAGGTGCAGGCTCTGGTAGAAATCATCACGAAAGAAATTCTCAACGTAATACGTGAAGAAAACCTTTCTGTCAATCAAGGTCAGGCATGTAAAGTTGAAGTGGTTGATGGGCTGCAGGTTACCACATGCTTTGATGAGTTCGGAGAGATCATCAGTGCTGGCGCTGAGCGCCTTACCACGACCCTTGGTAATATTCCGGATAATCTGGAGATGGCAGGTAAAATTGACCATACCCTGTTGAAACCGGAAGCGACCAGGGAGGAAATTTCCCAGTTGTGCTTTGAAGCTCGTAAATATAGTTTTGCATCGGTTTGTGTGAATCCTACGCATGTCAGATTATGCAAGAGTTTGCTGCGCGGCAGTAGTGTGAAAGTCTGTACGGTCATCGGATTTCCTTTGGGCGCAACTACCCCGGAAGTAAAGGTCTTCGAAACGCGTCAGGCAATTGAAGATGGTGCCGAAGAAGTGGATATGGTTATCAACATCGGTGGACTGAAAGATAAGAATTATGAACTGGTCGCGCGCGATATTCGTGGTGTGGTGAAAGAAGCTCACTCCCATGATGTGCTGGTAAAGGTCATCATTGAAACTGCTTTGTTGACGGATGAAGAAAAAAAGATCGCTTGCCTGTTGGTTAAAGAGGCGGGCGCCGATTATGTTAAAACTTCCACCGGTTTTTCGAAAGCGGGTGCAACTGTTGAAGATGTGGCATTGATGCGGCGAACGGTTGGTCCACTATTGGGTGTAAAAGCTGCCGGTGGCGTCAGAACTCGTGAAGATTTCGAAAAGATGGTGAGCGCCGGAGCAACGCGGATTGGTGCCAGTGCCGGAATCAAGATCGTAAAGGGAGAAGGAACACCTTCTTCTGTTGCCCCTGCTGCTGGATCGAAGAACTACTAGAGAATAGGAGCTGGCTATGTTAATTGCCCGTGTGATAGGAACAACTGTTTCGACCATCAAAGATCCGTCTCTGACCGGTCAAAAACTATTGCTTTGCCGGCCAACGGATGAAACAGGAGCCCCGGTTGGCAAGCCCTATGTAGCAATCGATAGTGTGGATGCCGGCGTGGGAGATTTGGTGCTGACGGCACATGGTTCCAGCGCACGGCAAACTGAAATAACCAAGAACCGTCCGGTGGATGCGGTGATTATGGCGATCATCGATACACTGGATGTTGAGGGAAAAGTAGTCTTTCGAAAATAGCGGGAAGGAATTGAGCGATGCAAATTGATAAGGACTTACTTTCCATCCAAGAAGCGCGTAATCTGGCTGATCAGGCATATGAAGCGCAATTATTGTGGGGGAAAGCTGATCAGGCACAGGTGGATCGTGTATGTGCGGCAATGGCAGAGGCGGGCTATCAGGCAGCCGATCGATTGGGGAGAATGGCTACTGAAGAAACCGGTTATGGCGTTGCCGCACATAAAAAATTGAAAAATGAACTGGCTTCCCGTGTTTTATGGGAAAGCATCCGGGATGTTAAAACGGTAGGTGTCATTAATCATGATCCACAAAAAAGAGTTTATGAGATTGCCTGGCCTATGGGGGTGGTAGCAGGCTTAACCCCCAGCACCAACCCCACCTCTACGATAATGGCAAAGGCGATTTCAGCGGTTAAGGCAAGGGATGCGATCGTGCTGGCCCCTCATCCTTCTGCGGTTAACTGTAGTTACGAGGCTGCCAGAACATTGCAGCAAGCCGCCGAGAATGCCGGAGCGCCGGCAGGATTGATCAACTGTATGCGTAATATTTCAATCGCCGGTACGCAAGAATTAATGAAGCATAAAAGAGTACGTATCATTCTGGCAACCGGTGGAAGCGGTATGGTAAAAGCAGCCCATTCGGTTGGGAAACCGGCTTATGGAGTGGGTCCGGGAAATGTGCCCGCTTATGTGGATCGCAGTGCAGATCTGGAAAAAGCAGCTCGCTATATTGTTTCCAGCAAATCCTTTGATTATTCCCTGATTTGCGCCTCGGAACAGTCGGTTGTGGCAGATAGCCCTATTGCGGGTAGATTAGCACAATTGATGCAGGCGAATGGGGCTTATTTTGCGGATGAAAAGACTACCGCTATTCTGCGCCATTTGCTGTTCAACTCGGATGGATCTATGAATGTGGCAACCGTGGGAAAGTCGCCGCAATTCCTGGCACAATTAGGAGGTTTTTCGGTCCCCGCCGGCACGCGCATCATCGTAGTCCGGCTTAATCGCGTGGGTCCGGAAGAACCACTCTCGCGTGAAAAGTTAACTACCGTATTGGGTTGGTATGAAGAAGAAGGTTGGGAAAAAGGTTGTGAACGTTGTATTGAATTGATCCATTTCGGCGGAAGAGGGCATTCTCTGGTGCTGCATGCCACTGATCAAAATGTCATCATGGCATTCGGGTTGGAGAAACCGGTCTTCCGTATTTTGGTTAATACCATGAGCACTTTGGGGGCGGTTGGATTAACTACGGGCGTCATGCCTTCATTAACATTGGGAGCAGGCGGGGAGGGCGGTTCGGTAACGGGTGACAATATCACCGTCCATCACCTGTTCAATATCAAGCGTCTGGCGTATGAAATCACGCCTCCGCCTGATGCAGCCATGGTTGGGTCGCCAATTTCCTCAGGCCCCACCCAGCAAGAACTTGAGAGCATTGTGAAACAGGTAATGCTGGAAGTTCTCGCACAAAATTAAAAAGAAAGAAAGGAATAAATCATGGCAGTAAATCCTGAATTAATCGCGTTAGGAATGGTGGAGACCAAGGGTCTGGTCGGCTCAATTGAAGCCGCTGATGCAATGGTCAAAGCCGCAAACGTAGTACTC
>JAAZOK010000025.1 GCA_012797815.1 Chloroflexota bacterium
CCAATAAAAGACCACTTTCATCTTTGACCGGGAACAACGCTATTTCGTAATGCAGTGTTACTCCTGTCTTGATCGTGAATTCGATCTTTGGATATTGATCCAGATTCGAAAGAGCCACCGTAAACCGTTTCTGCAATATTTCGGGTTCCGATGTTTTTGAAAATAACGTTCCCAACCATTCCCTGATCGGTTGTCCTAAAAAAACTTTCTCATCAATTCCAGACAGCTCCACTAACCTCATATTCAGGTTGGTTAAAATTCCATCAGCGTTAACATAAAACAATCCAACTGCGCTATTTTCCATAATCGAGATAATTGTGGCGTTATCTTTTCGAATAGTCTCTTCAAGTTCTTTGAGGCGGGAAATATCTGTAAAAGAGATATGAAAGAACTGCTTGCCATTCGAACTAAAAGCACGTCCAGAAAGCAAAACAGGCAATACATGTTTGTTACTTGTGGTCAAACAGATTTCTTGTCTGCGAATGATTTGCCTTACACCAAGTTGTTCGATGAAAATATTGCCTTGGTTTTTATCCTCAAAAATTTGCAATAAATTCAGATTTATTTCTTGCTGTTTTTCAGCGGGATACCCTAATTGAATATAAAAGGAATGGTTTGCGAGAACACATTTCTCATTCATATCAAACAATGCTGAAGGGGTTGTAGAGTAATGGAACAAATCCTCGTAAATTTGAGGATTGATTTTTTGATTCGATACCAATGTTGTTTTATCCATCACGGATTATTGAGATGATCATATTTCCTTACTCGTATTCTAACAGGCGATGAGAAAACTAACAAATATACTGGATTAGTCAAAGATCATGTCTTTGAGAAATTCCCATTATCAATACAAAACATAATACGATGATCTCCATATTCACCCCCAGGAAAACCATTTCAAAAGGGTTAATCACTCGACACAAAATTTTTTGAGCAACTCTTGAAAATCAGCATCATCCCGTATCGCTTCGAAAGCAGGCTCCTTGCCTGCTGCAGCGCAGTATTTGTGCGGAGCGATCCGGAGCGCCTGGCGCAGGTTGTTTATGGTTTCTTCCGTTTTCCCCAGGTGAGCGCAGGCACAGGCTTTATTGTAGTAAACATCCTCCAATTCGGAGTTAAGGTCGAGCGCCCGGTCATAATCTTCGATGGCTTTTTCATACTGCCCCATATAGGCGTAGGTGAAGCCGCGGTTGTTGTAGGTATAGGCAGCGTCCGGTTCCAGCCGGATGGACTGGCTGTAATCCTCGATCGCCTTTTCATACTGCCTGAGGTGCCCGTAGCAGTTGCCACGGTTGTAGTAGGCATCCCCAAGCTCGGGGTTCAGGCTGAGCACGCGAGTGTAATCTTCTATCGCTTTGGCATGCTGCCGCAGGAAGGCGTAGCTGTTGCCGCGGTTGAACAGAATGGTAATATTTTCAGGGTTGAGTTGAATTGCTCGGCTGTAATCTTCGATTGCTTTTTCATCCTGATCCAGGTTGGCATAGCTGAGCCCGCGGTTGTTGTAGGCAGCTGTGGAATCCGGGTCAAGCCGGATCGTCTGGCTGTAATCTTCGATCGCCTCTTCATCCTGGTCCAGGTGAGCATGACAATTGCCGCGGTAGGTATAGGCATCCGCATTCTCGGGGTTGATCTCGAGCGCCCGGCTGAAATCCTCGACCGCTTCCGCGTCCTGACCCAGACGCACGTGGCAGATGCCGCGGTTGATGAAAGCGCCATCCATCTCGGGGTCGAGGTGGAGAGCCTGATCGTAATCGGCAATCGCCTTTTCGTTTTGATTAAGATTGGCATAGCCGTTGCCGCGCAGGAAATAAGCCAGGGGCAATTCTGGATCCAGTTCAAGCGCTTGTGTGCAGCAGCGGATTTGCTCTGCAGGGTCGTCGGTGTGGTCGGCTTTTGCGAGATACTCTTGAGCAGTTAGGATTTGTTTTCCCATTGATTTTTCTTTTCTCTCTATTATAAAATGAGATTGTGAAAAGATCACGAAAATACCCGGAGAAATTCCCCATTTTAGGAACCGGCACCGGGGAAGGTGGTCCATTTCTTTCATCCGGTGGGATGGCGAATACTCTGATCATTGAAAGCGCATTGTGCGGATTTTCAGGGAGTTAGAAGTATGGATTTTTATCCACGCATCATTAAAAAAGGAAATATCATCTATTTGAAAATAAGATGTCCCAGGAAGGCATTTTTTTTCGTTGAGACGACTTATCGTATTTGTTTTTATAAAAAATCTCGCGAGGAGATTAGAAAAGCAACACAGAATACCGCTAAGTATTTTATAGAGCTTCCCAAGAACAAAGTCTATCCTTCTTCATCATACGATTACCCCATTATGAAGATCAGGAAAAATCGCTACGGGGAATTACCCGTACTGCTGTTCGATCCGCAAAAACGGAGCTTCTCTTTATTCCAGAAAAATAATGAGCAATTGGGAAAAAGTATCATTGAAGAGAACGTATCTTTAGAAGATGTGATCTTTCCATTCGGGAAATATGATCTTGAAATGAAAGTCGAGGGGACTGATTTTTTGAAGAGAGAGTATGAGCAATA
>JAAZOK010000084.1 GCA_012797815.1 Chloroflexota bacterium
CATTTCAACCGGGATATGCAATAAAGAAAAGACCGACCAGTTTGGTCGGTCTCTCTTGTTATTTTTAGCTTTTCTTTGTCAACCAGATGGTGACCTGTTCCCCATCAAAGTCGTCACTGGCATTCGGCAACACATGCGGCTGATCTTGCGATGTCATCTCAATCGTCAGGGTTTCTGTCATCACATAATCGCGATATTGCTCGATGGCTTTCTGTAATTTCTCCGATGCGCTATATGCCAGCCTGATACGATCGGCAATTTCAAAACCAGCTTGCTTGCGAGCTTCCTGTACCCGGCGGATGAATTCACGCACCAGTCCCTCATTAACCAGTTCCTCATTCAGGGTAGTGACCAATGCTGCCAGGTAAGCTCCTTCCGAAGCTACTTCGAAACCCTCTTTGGCTTGAATGTGGATCTCCACTTCGTCAGGGTTGATCTCGTATTCTGAACCTGCTATCGTCACTTTGAAAGATTTTCCGCTTCCCACTTTCTCCGCGATCTCTTCCGCGTCCAACGCCAAAATGGCATCCTTGATTTGAGGAAAATCTCCTTTGTATTTCTGCCCCAATTGTTTGGGCAGTGGTACCAGGGCATACGCAACCGCCTCATTCGCTGCACTCAGCAGCCGCACTTTTTTTACATTGAGCTCATCTTCCAGCAATTCGGCATATTTTTCAACAATACGTGGATCATCCGCTGAACTCAATGCAAATGCAGCTTCAGCCAGCGGTTGGCGCACTTTGATACCCGATTTATTGCGTGCAGCATGTCCCAAGGAAACCAGTTTCATGACCACTTCCATCTCATGATTCAACGTTGCATCGATCAAGGCTTCATCGAAATCAGGCCATTGGGCAAGATGTACGGATTCCCCGGCACCGGCATCAACGGAAAGCACAAGGTTCTGATAAAGAACCTCAGCCATATAAGGCATGGACGGTGCAATGAGTTTGCTGATTGCCACCAGCGCTTCGTATAAGGTGGCATAAGCTGCGTATTTATCCTCATCCGATTCGCTCTTCCAAAAACGTCGACGGGAACGCCGCAGGTACCAGTTCGACAATTGGTCTACAAACTGCTCGACCGGACGCGTGGCATTGATCACATCATAGTTTTCAAATGCTTCCGTCACACCTTTGACAAGAGCGTGCAATTCCGAGCGCATCCAATTATCCAGTGCAGAATATTCAATATGCGTCTTGGTCGCATCCGGCTGCCAGTTATCCAGATTGGCATAGGTAACAAAGAAGGAATAAGTATTCCATAAGGTCAACGTGAAATTGCGGATCACTTCCGAAACCAGATTGGCAGAAAAACGCCGTTCCTGTCCCGGCGGGCTGGCGGTGTACAGATACCAGCGCATGGCATCTGCCCCATTTTGATCGATCACTTCCCAGGGATCGACCACATTGCCCTTGGATTTGGACATCTTTTGCCCATTCTCATCCAGGATCAATCCGAGGCATAACACATTCTTAAAACATTTCTGATCAAACAATAATGTCGAGATGGCATGCAGTGAATAGAACCACCCGCGCGTTTGATCGACCGCTTCGCAGATATAATCTGCCGGGTATTGTTCCTTGAATTCCTTTTCGTGTTCAAAGGGATAATGCCACTGCGCCACCGGCATAGATCCCGAATCGAACCATACATCGATCAATTCCGGGACCCGTTGCATCTTGCCATGACATTCAGGGCATTCGAATGTAACCTCATCCACATAAGGACGGTGCAGTTCCAATCCGGTCAGGTCGTGACCGACCAGGCTGGATAGTTCTTCTATGGAACCTACACAGGTCTGCAACCCGCAATCCTGACACTGCCACACCGGCAATGGTGTACCCCAAAAACGTTCCCTGCCCAATGCCCAATCGATGTTGTTTTCCAACCAGTTGCCGAAGCGACCATGTTTGATATGTTCCGGGTACCAGTTGATCTCATTATTCAACGCTACCAATCTGTCTTTCTTTTCACTGGTACGAATATACCAGGTCGAACGGGCGAAATAGAGCAGAGGAGTTCCGCAACGCCAGCAGAAGGGATATGAGTGAGTATGCTGTTCTGCTTTGAACAATAAACCACGCGCATTCAAATGATCAATGATCAATGGGTCCGCATCTTTCACATATTTGCCAGCCCAATGATCCACTTCCTTTATGAAAGTACCATCCGGTTTGACAGTCATCAATACTGGCAGGTCTTCTTTGTTAGCCACATTCATGTCATCGGCACCATAAGCCGGCGCGATATGCACCAATCCAGAGCCTTCTGCGATGGTCACAAAATCTCCCAGCACCACATAATGGGCTGGTTTATCCACCGGCAAAAAAGTAAACAGCGGTTGATAGCGTTTCCCTTTGAGTTGTTTGCCCTTGAAACGCTCCAGCACATTGACCTTTTCATCACCGAAGACCTTTTCCACCAGCGCTTCTGCCAGGATCAGTTTTTCGGTCGTGTTGCTCTCACCATTGGTCAGATTTCGTTCTACCTTGACATAGGTGATATCCTTCCCGGCTGCTACAGCGACATTGGCGGGTAATGTCCAGGGAGTGGTAGTCCAGACCAGCAAAGAGGTATCCTCTTCATCCAACAGTGGCATGCGCACAAAGATGGAGGGTTCGCTTATATCATGATACCCAAGGGATACTTCATGATCCGAAAGAGGAGTACCACAACGTGTGCAGTAAGGCACAACTTTAAAGCCCTGATAGAGTAATTCTTTATCCCAGAAATTTTTCAGGATCCACCAAACCGACTCAATGTACTCGTTCTTGTAAGTCACGTAGGCTCTGCTGAGATCAACCCAATAAGCGATGCGGTCGGTTAACTTCTCCCATTCCTGGATGTAGGAAAAAGCTGATTCTTTACAAAGCTTGTTGAATTTTTCGATGCCATATTCTTCGATCTGTTGTTTGTTGGTGAACCCCAGTTTCTTCTCGACTTCGATCTCTACGGGCAATCCATGTGTATCCCAACCACCACGCCGGTCAACATGATAGCCCTGCATGGTCTTGTAACGCGGGAAAATGTCCTTAAACGCACGTGCCAGCACGTGATGTACCCCCGGAATACCGTTGGCAGTCGGGGGTCCCTCGTAGAAGACATAATTTGGACCGCCCTCGGTCTTTTTCAACGTCTGTTTGAAGATCTCTTCTCGCTTCCAAAATTGCAGAACAGATTCCTCCAACTCCTTGATCTCTAGTTTCGAAGAAACAGGTTTGAACATAACACCTCCAATAAAAAAGCTCGTCCTTTATCAGGGACGAGCAAATTATACCCGCGGTACCACCCACATTTTCACCTTGCGATGAACACTCAGTCAGGAGCCTGCACACACAGAATCCCTGCCTGGCTAACGGTAGGCAAATCCGGTTTTCCTAATGATATCGGTACAATACGTTCAGATCACAGCTCCGGAAGGATTTTCAGATCAGTTTTTCCACCAGGCTTTCACTCTCCCTGGCTCGCTACGGGATCTACTGAGCTTACTCGTTTCCATCAATGCTTTTACGGCATGATTATGCCATAAAAGGTTCTTTTTATCAATTTATGAACTAGATCACACCATAAAAAAGTGGTAATTGCGCACACTTTTCGGATTGGATTGCAATACCCTCCATCAATTTTGCTTTGGCAGCGGATAATTTATCTCGCTCATTGGCAAAGATCTTGATGAGCACATCTCCCTTGGCTACCTGCTCACCAACCTTGTGTTCCAGATGGAACCCCACGCCCAGATCAATGGCAGCACCCTTCTTTTCCCGGCCTGCTCCCAAGATCACAGCAGCTTCACCGATCATTTGTGCATTGAGCATGGATAGATAGCCATCTTGTTCTGCCATGACCATATCTTCGATTGAACCTGATGGCAATTGGTCGGGGTTTTCGATAAAGGAAAGATCGCCTTTTTGAGCTTTCACTAATTGGGCAAATTTCTCCCAGGCTTTTCCATCCCTGATTGTCTCTTCAGCTAATTTACGAGCCGCATCCAGGTTGGCAGCTTTTTCTCCTAATACCAGCATATGCGCAGCTACCGTGAAACAATGTTCCCGGAAATCATGCGGTCCGCCATCGTGCAGTGTCTCGATGGCTTCTTTCAGTTCGATAGCATTGCCCACCGCTTTACCCAGAGGTTGGTTCATATCGGAAAGCAGTGCACGTACTTTTCTACCACTCAGGTTTCCGATCTCCACCATTAAAGTTGCCAGCTGTTTGGCATGTTCCAGATCTTTCATGAAAGCGCCGTAGCCAAGTTTCACATCCAGAACGATTGCCTGGGCGCCTGCTGCGATCTTTTTGCTCATGATGGATGAGGCGATCAGGGGAATAGACGGAACGGTCCCGGTCACATCCCGCAGGGCATATAAAATGCCATCCGCCGGTGCCAGATCACCGGTTTGCCCGGTCAACACGATACCGATCTGGCGTAATTGCTGCATGAACTCATCTTCCGATAAATCTACCCGGTATCCGGGGATGGATTCCATCTTATCCAGTGTGCCACCGCTGAAACCCAAGCCGCGTCCTGACATTTTACCGACCGGCAATCCACAGGCTGCCACTAATGGTGCCACTACCAGGCTGGTCTTATCTCCCACTCCACCCGAAGAATGCTTATCCACCACGATAGGTGCTATTTTCGACAGGTCCAGAATATCTCCCGAATTTGCCATTGCCAGTGTCAGGTGGGTTGTTTCTTGCGCAGTCATTCCATTCAATAACACTGCCATCGCCCAGGCAGACGCCTGGTAGTCAGGGATAGTATTCTGTGTGACTCCCTGGATAAAAAACTCTATCTCTGCTTTCGTTAATTCTTTTTTATCCCGTTTGCGGATAATGATATCAACAGCACGCATGATTTATCCTTTGAAGTTGCTGAATGAATATGATTTATTCTTTTGGCTTCAAGTAGATGGTTGCCCGTCGGTTCGGTTCTTCTCCGGTGCTCTCCGTAGTTACAAACGGATGATAGCGCAGTTCTAGATGGATGATCCTGCGTTCGTTGGCTGGCATTGGCTCCAGCACCTGTCTGCGTCCGGTCTGCACTACCTGGTCGGCAATACGTCGTGCAAGTTGCCGCAACTGTCGCTCCCGGCGATAACGGTAACCCTGTACATCCACCATCAACGGCACCCATTCCCCCATCCGATTGCAGAGGATCAGACTGGTGATATATTGTAATGAATTCAGCGTTTCTGACTTTCGACCAATCAATATGCTGAGATCTTTGCCGGATATATCGGCAAGGATGATGGGGCGGTCTTTGTCGTCTTCAGGGTCAACGATACGGGTCATTACTTTCGCATCGATGTTCATCTTATCCAACAATTCGGTGATGACCTCGTAGGTGATTTGTCGCGCATTCTCTAACTTATCAACAGCGTCATCAAGGTAAGAGGATGTTTGATCAGAAAGTTTTACTCCAGTATCTTGTCTTTCCATATAATCTTCCTTTCTTCCTTTTCAGCGCTTTAGGGGTTTCCTACATAGGTTCGATTTGTTCCATTTATCATTAAACGGATAATTTCACCGATACGGTACTATCCCTTTGTGTTCAAAGGGATAGAAACCTCTAAAGCATTCTTTGAATTGCCATCTTCATAAAGCCACTTAATACCAGCTTATGCGGTAGGCTTTTTGAGCGCTTGTTTATCTTTTTTCTTGAATAAATTTTTTAAGTCATATTTACCCAGTACAGCATATTGGATCAAGCTAATAACATTGGAAATGGCGAAATATAAAGCCAGTCCGGATGACAGGGAATATGCAAACCAACCCATTAACAATGGCAGGTAAATATTCATCATTCCGGTAGCTTGATTAGCTTGCGGATCCCCCCCACTGGGGCTGATCAACTTATTCTGTATAAAGCTGGTGAGTACAACGAAGATCGCCAGAACCGGGATTCCGAAGGAAACTCCGGGGATATAAACACGATCAGGCTGGCTGAGGTCCATCCACAAAAATTGGTTGTTCAAAGGGATGAGTGAGTACGGGTTTTGTACGGCTGGGATGAACGAGAAGATATTGGAAAGCCATAAGTCGATCTTCGAAACCAGCGTCAACACCTGCAATGGTGCATTACCCATGGTTTGAATGATGCTTTGATATAAACCGATGATGATGGGGAACTGAATGAGGGTAGGTAAGCACGAGGCGAAAGGTTTGATGCCTTTTTTCTTGTAAAGCTCCATTTGAGCTTGCGCCAGGCGATCTTTGTCATTCTTATATTTTTTCTGCATCTCCAGGTAATCTTCATCTTGCTGTAGATCCTGCATCGCCTTGGTGCTCTTTATCTGACGCGCGATCAGGGGATGGGTAATAGCTTTGACGAGAATCGTGAATACAATGACTGCTACACCGAAATTCTTCCCGATCAGGTTGTAGATCAATAACAGTGTATTGATGAAAGGTTTAATAATAAGTGAATCCCACATGTTGTTTTCCTTTTCTAATTATTCTTCAGTGGAAAATGCCCAATATTCACGGCCATTTTCATCAAGTGCGTAAACCAGTTTATCTCCACCGACAACAACCAGGTAGAGCTTCCCATCTTGGAAGATCGGTGTAGTATAGATGCCACCTTCCCTGGTGATCGAGGGGGAAGTTGCTTGGTTTTTATCCAGGATAACCAGATTCCCTGCGATCGTGCCAAATCCGACATTCCCATTCAATGCCACACCACTGGCAACGATCTGTGAATTTGTAGATGTGGGATTTGCCCAGACAGGATCACCGCTTTCAACATCTAAGGCATAGATATATCCATCTTCGGTTCCAAAATAAAGGTTATCGTCGACGATGAGAGGAGTAGTCCAAACGCTCTTGATCTTCGTATCACCTTCAAATGTCCATTCGATTGCACCACTGGTAGCATTTACTTTGAACAATTTACCATCGATGGTTCCTACATACAAAAAACCATTTGCCAGTAATGGATTTGACACAATGGCTGTCCCCAGATCAACACTCCAAACCGGTTCACTGACCAGTACCTTGTTTCCACTCTCATCTGCTGTTAAAGTTGCCGCATCATAACTGAGTTGAAGTGCATAAAGATTGTGGTCCATGGATGCCACATATACATATTGATCATCCGCAACCGGTTTGGACCAGTTAGGACCTTCTGTCTTGAATTTCCAATTAAGCATTCCATTTGAATCTACAACATACAAAAAATGATCTGCGTTGGGTGCATAGGTCATACCGTTCAATTCGAGGACACTACCGACATAGTGGCTCTTGGCTCCCTCGAATTTCCAGTTAAGAATGCCGTTGGTGCTGTTCACAGAATAAAGCGTATGATTGTAATCTCCAACCAACACCTGACCATCCTTGATCTCTGCAGGAGCGTAGAACATTACATTTCTTTCCGTTGAAGAAGGATACACCCACTGTCGATTTCCGGTTTCGGTATTAATCGCATAGATTTGGGAGCCATACGAAAGTACCGCCATACCATCACCGACGGAGAAACCCGGCCAGCTGGAAGCTGCTCCGACATTGTTGGTGCAACCAGTGATGGTCGCTGCAACGATCAAGATCAGAAATACCAATATAGTAATATTTTTCTTCATATTTTTTCACCTATTCTTATTCGTTATGGTACTGGATCATATCCGCCTTCATTGAACGGATTACAGCGGATTAGACGATGAATTGATAAATAACCACCTTTCCATATGCCATATTTATAGATTGCTTGATATGCATAATGCGAACACGTCGGATAAAACCGGCAGGTATTTGCCGGTAACGAAGGAGAGACCACTTTTTGATATAAACGAATCAGGAACATCACGATATATCTTGGGAATGTCCAAATCGTAATTCTTACATCCTTCAAAGATGGTTCGTGAGTATGCTTCCCTTCGGTGATCATCAATTTATCTTTTTATTAACCAAGCGCGCTTGAAGAAAGAGACTCTCTATTGCTGCTTGTATTTCGCTTGCATTCGAATGAATAAATCGTTTGCGAACAATGAAAACGATATCCCATCCTGTCTGGCATCGGTCTTTTTTTTGATTGAGAATTGCACGTAACCGACGGCGACAGCGATTTCTTACCACTGCATTCCCAATCAGTTTACTGGTCACAACTGCAAAACGGGAATGGGGCAATCCATTAGGACAGACTGCCATCTTCACCAGTGGATGGAAATATACTTTCCCAGTTTCCTTTACTTTTTTAAAGTCCGCACTTTTTGTAAGACGAAATGTCCGGTTCACTCAAATCTCAAGCGAAACAATTCAGAATTATTTCTGAAATCGCTTCTACCAGCGTACGTTCTTGACGTGGTTGTTTTTAGTCACGGCTAGATTATGGCGTCCTTTTGCCATTCTTCGCTTTAATACTTTTCTTCCATTGGCAGTTGCCATGCGCTGTCTGAAACCATGAACACGAATGCGCTTTCGTATACGTGGTTGGTATGTCCTTTTCGGCATTGTTCCTTTTCCTCTTCTAGCTGATGATTTCTCTTGATATAGCGGGGAAATTATACCATATAGGAGGTTCTGATTTTTGCAAGTTTATAATGGATCATCTTTCGTTTGCTCAATAAGCCCCTCTACAAAACGACCGATATCTTCGACCAGCTTAACCTGCGAGACCTGATTCCAAAGGTTTTGATCGGCTTGCGCCCTTATACGCATGGATTTAGTTGAGATTCCTTCCATAATCCAACCTCCCTCCTCTCTTTTTCTTGCTCTTTCCCAAAGTACTTGTGTCGTCTTTTGTAGGAATGAAGCTCGATACCGTATACCACTCTCTTTAAGAACTTCTCGCATAACACCGTTTCTTCTCTTGCGCTCTTTTTCGTCAACCTGATTGGGGAAGGAAGCAGCCGGTGTACCTCGACGAGCAGAATAGCGAAAAACATGTCCTCCTGCGAAATGCATACGCCGTACAAACTCCAAACTCTCTTCGAACTCCTCTTTGCTCTCACCGGGAAATCCAACCACGATATCGGTTGTAATTGCGATATCGGGATCAACAGCCCGTAGCGAAGCTATCAATCGAGCAAATTCGCGCGGTTGCATTTTCCGTCCCATCCTTTTCAGTGTTTCTCCGCATCCGGATTGCAGTGGCAAATGAAGATGGTTACAAAATCGAGGATGATCGAGCAGAGCATAAAAATCATTATTAATATCCCATGGTTCGAGGGAACTGAGTCGCAGAAATGGGATCGAACTTTGTGTAAAGATTATCTTCACCAGATCGGCGATCGTTTGCGGGGGATCATATTCTTTCCCCCACCCACCCAATTGGGTTCCGGTCAGGACGATCTCTTTTACATCAGCCAGCTCGGCTGCCCGAATATCATGCAGAATTTCTTCCAAGGGGCGGCTGCTACTCTTACCACGGGCAATGCGGGTGATGCAAAAAGTGCAGAAATAATCACAGCCCTCTTGAACTTTTATAAATGCCCGTGTGCGTCTCCCTTTTCCGGGCAATGGAACACGCGCGGCGAATTCTTCCTGTGCCATACCTGTATCTGGGAAATAATCTCGCACAATGGCATGCTTGTGAGTGTTCCCCACCAGGGTCACATTGGCAGGTAGATCATCACTATGGATGTGGTCAACCGAAGCCCAGCAGCCTGTGAGAAAAATCTTTTCTACTCCGGCGCGGGCAAGTTTATGCGTGAGCTGTCGCGAATCCGCTTCGGCTGCGTTGGTTACAGTGCACGAATTGATAATAGCAGCCTGTGCTTTTTCAGGAGAAGCCACGATCTCGTGCCCTGCCTGGCGCAGATCTGCCGCCAAGATTTCCAGCTCGCTTTGATTAAGCCGGCATCCGATCGAACCGAGATAAACCCTCATTACGATCTAACGGTATACTGCCAAGAAATTATCGAACAAGACTGCCACTCCGGGCTCGCCAAATGAACTGGCGATCAACCCGATCTTTCCTTCTGAGAAAACATCGTCTTCGACTTGTACCAAAACATCGTTGTTTACATATAAGGTAAGCTGATTTCCCACGCATGTAGCAGCGATGTGATTGGTATCCTGTCCTTGACGGATGGAACTCGAATATTGCATCTGCCCGCCATTCAATACAGCATAACCGCCATATAACACCCGCAGGATCCCATAATAGCCGTCGGATGACACCAAAAAGGCATAATAATTGGAATCATCTTGGTAACGACATACCAAGCCAAAACCATTGTTTAGCAATCCATTCAAGTTTTCTGCCATGACCTCAAGCTGGATATCACTATAATTTCCCCGGGGGGTGCTGATGTAATCCGTGTTGGGGGAATTGATGATAAAAGCCAAGCCTTCCTGATAATAGCCTACTGTTGATCCATCCGACTTTTTCCACACGTCCCATTGGGTGCTGGATTTTGCAAAATCATCTACCATCAACAATTCACCACTCTGATGAATCGGCTCGACCAGCATCTGGCAGGCAGAAGTCACTATAACCAATGAGATCAAAAATAAGAAAGCTATATATTTTTGCATGGTAACATCCTCGTTTTGCAATTATACAATGGAAGGGGTTCGTATTTTTGAGCTATCCAATAGAAGATAGATAACTGCTCTGCTATTTTGTCAGCAGATAAGCGAAATATTTCACATATTCCAGGACCGTAAAACGCCAACCGCTCAATTTCAGAAACCAGGTATCCGCGGTGTACCAGTGATTGGATGTGGGCCGGATCATGACCTTGATGCCCGTGTCAGCAAAAACATCCTTGAAGATCGTATAGGCACGCCGAGTGTGGTAGGGATCGGTCACCACGATACAGGATACGAATTGGTGGGTGGTGAGAAGTTGTTTGGCTGCTTCCGCTTCCTGTTCCGTGCTGGTCGCTACTTGATTGGTCAGCAAGATATTTCCACTCGGGATACCTTGATGCAACAGCTCGATACGCATATCGAAACTATGCAGGTGGTCATATCCTTCCACCACATTCCCGGTTTCGGTGAGCACGATGATGTGCGAGTAATCTTGATTGTAAAGATTGAGGGCTTCCTGCATGCGGCTTTCGTCCCCTCCGCTCAAAACCACGATCGCATTAGCATATTCCAGCTCGCTGGATACGATCAGAAACGACCCCATCTCACGCAGGAGGAAGATAGCAACAATGAAAATGACCAGCAAGATCATCATTTTTTTGAACCCGCTCATCTTCTTTGTCTTTTTTGTATA
Organism: Chloroflexota bacterium; assembly: GCA_012797815.1. GTDB lineage: Bacteria > Chloroflexota > Anaerolineae > Anaerolineales > Anaerolineaceae > UBA4781. Next base: position 11,168 of record JAAZOK010000084.1, read on the forward strand.
CTTAGCTGTATTCATAACACTCATTATCCTACCAGATTAATGCAACCTTATTTAACCGTACGCACTGCATTTCGCATGCGTTCCAATCCTTTTTTTAAAATATCCCTGGGACAACCAAAATTTAACCGCACGAATCCCTTCCCCGCTTTACCAAAAGCGCTGCCATCATTGAGAGCCACTTTGGCTTTTTCTAAGAAAAAAGTATAGGGGTCTTTTGCAAAATCACTTTCCCGGCAATCCAGCCAGGCCAGATAGGTGCCCTCCGGTGGGTTAAGCTTGATACCGGGCAATTCAGAATGAATGTAGTCCACCAGGTAATCACGGTTTGCTTTTAAATAAGAAAGCAGGTCTTCAAGCCATTCATCCCCTTCCTGATAGGCAGCGCGCGCAGCCTGCACCGCCAGCAGATCTGGGTGGGGTAAGATTCCGGCAAAGGTCTTTTTCATTCTCTCCATCATCTCTTCATTTTTGATGATCATCACCGAAAACCCCAGCCCCGCGATATTAAAAGTCTTGCTGGGAGCGAATAACATCACCGTCCGCTGCGCAATTTCTTCATTCAGGGACATGACCGGGGTATGCCTGGCAGGGGAATAAACCAGATCACAATGGATCTCATCCGAACACAGCAATACATCGTGATGGGAACAGAAATCGGCAATTTGTTCCAATTCCGTCTGGTTGAAGACCCTTCCAGTTGGATTATGGGGATTGCATAATAAGAACATCTTCGTGTTCGGGCGCAGACCCCGTTCCAAAGCCGCCAGGTCGATTCCATACCGCCCCTCTTTGTTCTGCACCAGGTCAACGCAGTGGCTTTCAAAGCCTCCATTCTTTTCCAGTTCAAAAAAAGGGGGGTAGATAGGTGGTTGGAACATCACTCCATCCTTTTCTTTTAAGAAAGCTTTGGCAACCATATTGAAACCCGTCACTACGCCCGGTACGTACAGGATCTCTTTTGATTCGACCGGCATGTGATAGTGATCGCGCACCCATGCCACCACGATCTCGTCCAGATCAGCCGGATTGAAAGTATATCCAAACACACCATGGCTGACCCTGTCTTGCAGAGCTTTAATGACTGCAGGTGGAGAGAGAAAATCCATATCTGCCACCCACATGGGCAGTACCTCTTCGGGATATACCTTCCATTTTATGGAATCGCTGTGCCGCCGGTCGATTGAAAAATCAAAATTGTATGCCATGTTTCCTCGATTCATAAACACATCCTATTCTACTTGAATCTTCTTATTAAATTAAAAACGGCTGATAATCAGCCGTTTTATAGATTCCCCTAAACAAGTTCCTCTGGAAGAGAAGAATATCCTTTACTTCTCAAGGAACCATTGTTCCAAGATCGTCTCCGGTGTCATGAATTCATCCAGCCAAACATCATAACTGACCCCTTGAGATTCATACTTAGCCCACCATTCCTCTAGATTATCGCTGGTTACTACAGGAATTGGGACAGAAAGTGTGGTGCAGTTTTCTCCTCCCAGAGCCGCATCATTGATCGAATAGCCGATAAGCAGGTAATAGGCTGCATAAACTGCATCGTAGGCAACACCGGCAGGATCAACAACCGCGATGCTTTCGAAAGTTGGATCTTCTTCCACTTTATGGATCCACATATCCAATCCTTCGGTATTCGCACCGGTGACCAATAGCGGATAGTCTTCAACAACAACTTCGGCATTCTCCAGTCCCCAATAAACACGATCCATTTGCTCAGTGGTCCAGATAGCTTTCAAATTCGGGTAGGTATTTACAAAATTGACAACATCAGGTTGAAGTTCGTCGTTTGTATTATATTTCTCTTTTTTTTGCTCCACCGCAATAATATCCGGGTATTTTGCGAAAAATTCTTCGATCGCTTCCATGTATGGCGGTTTCTCCCCGGGATAAACAAGGATCATTTCCCCCTCTCCGCCCATCTTTTCTGCCATCCACTCCAGGCTGATGGCTGCCCACTGGTTGTAATCAATTGACACAGTATATGCATGATTCATCCCGGATGGAACTGCATTCAATACAAAAACAGGGATCCCATTTTGCCAGGCACTATCCATATCACCGGCAATTCCATCCACACTGATGTAGTCCGCATCCTGAACGATCGCACTCACTCCCTGGTCAATCAATTGAGGTATATCATCTCCATAAACACATTGAATGCCAAGCTCATTACAAGCCTGTTGAAAATCTGTGTCTTGTTGTGCTTTCCATTCAAATCGCTTCACATATCCAATCACAATATCTTGTGGCTCTTTAAGTGTAAAACGATCCGGGAATTCGATCGCCCGGCAGGTCGGGCTGTCCACAGGTGCTTCCTCTGTTTCAGGGGCAACATCTTCTTCAGTAGATGATTCTACAGATTGCTCTTCTGGCGTCTCTGATACTGCTGCAGCAGTTTCAGAACATCCAGCTAATAATATTGAGAGCAAAAATAAGAGTGTGATCGCTAGCATAAATTTTTTTCTGTTCATCTTTTTTTCCTCAGTGAGTTTCCTTTGTTTGAATAAAATTGGGTTTTTTCCATCCCTATAAATTATTACTCATATACGTATAGGGACATTCCAATATATACTGTACATGAGGTCAATTTGTAAATCATCTATAAATTATAGAATATTTAGAATGATATTCATTTTGGAAAATCATACAAGTAGAATTTTTTAAGGTTTTCGATCAAAATGCAGATAGCATTCTAAATTGTTTGACGAAGGTATGTAAAAAAGATACGATAAAAGCATTGACAGGGAACGACCTGGTTAGCAATTAAACTTAGAAATGAAACAGGATAGAAATGAATAAAAAAGAACCCGATCCTATAAATTCAATTCCCATCACCGTTGCACGCGGATGGGATGACTACGAGTTACTGGATAGCGGGGATGGGATGAAATTGGAACGTTACGGAAAGGTCATCCTGGCTCGCCCCGAACCCGAAGCATTCTGGATGAAAAGCCTGCCCGAACAGGAATGGAAGAAAGCCGATGCTGTCTATCTCTCTCCCTCTCAGGATGAAAACGGTACCTGGAAATTTCATCGACAATTTCTCAATCCCTGGGATATTCAGGTGGGAAGCGTCCGCTGCAAAATCGAGCTTTCCACTTCCCGACATATCGGGCTTTTTCCGGAGCAGTTTCCGCAATGGCAGTGGCTGCATGATCACATCCTCGACAAGAAACACCCCATGAAGGTGCTCAACCTGTTCGGATATACCGGCATGGCGACCCTCATTGCAGCGCAGGCAGGAGCGCAGGTTACGCACGTGGATGCCTCGAAAAAAGCAGTAAGCTGGGCGAAAACCAATCAAGAGATATCCGGATTGCAGGAAAAACCTGTCCGCTGGATCGTGGATGATGCCCTGAAATTTGTAAAAAGGGAAGCTCGCCGTCAAAACAGCTATGATGTCATTGTCCTGGATCCTCCCAAGTTCGGGCGTGGTCCCAACGGGGAGGTGTGGGAATTCTATAAATACCTGCCCAATCTCCTCCAAGCTTGTTATGCGATTCTATCCAGGCAAGCATCCTTTTTTTTGATGACCGCTTATGCGGTTAAAGCTTCTGCGCTTACCCTGCAGCGTGTATTCGAAGAGCACTTCTCCAACAAAGGTGGTTCAATCGCTGCCGGAGAATTGGTGCAGCAAGAAAGCCACAACCAACGCTATCTATCCAGAGCCATCTATGCGCTCTGGCAAAAATAAAGAAAATGAGGTTGAAAATGGATCCCTTCTTCCATACTTATTCGATCGTTGCACACGATGAAAAGAGCGGTCAATTTGGCGTCGCTGTCCAATCCCACTGGTTCAACGTAGGTTCATTGTGCCCGTGGGTCGAAGCCGGGGTGGGTGCCATCGCCACCCAATCTTTCGTCAAGGTCAGCTACGGACCACAGGGGCTGGCTCTGCTGCGTGAGGGCAAAACTCCGCAAGAAGCTCTGGCAAATATGCTGGCACAGGATGAGGGCAGGGAAGGACGTCAGGTAGCCATCGTGGATGCCCATGGTAATGTTGCCGTGCATACGGGCTCACGCTGTGTAGCACAAGCCGGGCACTTCGCGGGCAATGGTTTTTCTGTACAGGCTAACATGATGAAAAATAACACCGTATGGGCAGCCATGGCAGATACTTTCATGCAGACCACCGGCGATCTGGCTGAACGATTGCTGGCAGCTCTTAAGGCTGCCCAGGCACAGGGTGGGGATATTCGTGGCAAGCAAAGCGCGGCCATGCTGGTGGCGGATGGCACCCGCAGTGACGTTCCTTATGAGCATATGCTTTTGGATCTGCGCGTGGATGACCATCCCGACCCTCTGGTCGAACTGGAGCGCTTGCTGCACATCCAGCGCGCCTATGAATTCATGAATATGGGAGATGAATTGTTGTCCAAAGGGGATAAGGCGGGTGCTATGCAACAATATGCCAAAGGAGCCAGCCTGGCACCGCATATCGATGAATTACCCTTCTGGCAGGCAGCCACCCTGGCGGAAAATGGCAATCTGGAAGAGGCTTTACCTATCTTCCGTTCTGTCTTCGCCCACAACCCGGATTGGGCTGAATTGCTCAAACGACTTCCCAAGTCCGGTCTGTTCCCGGATGACCCTCAGTTGATCGCTACTATCCTGAAGGAACAGAAAGGTTAAGAAGAGACCATGCAACCATATAAAGTGGATCCCGAAAAACCATTCAAATTAAAAAAACTGGATGCCAATCATGTGGGGGATTGGGAAGGGAAGAAAAAAGAAGGCAAACAGGAATTCCATGAACTGCAGCAGGAACTGGCTGACCTGCAGCAAAAACTGTATGCCGAGCATAAACACCAGCTGTTGATCGTGCTGCAAGCAATGGACAGTGGTGGCAAAGATGGCACCATCCGCGCCATTTTCGAAGAAGTCAATCCGCAGGGTGTGAAGGTGGCATCCTTTAAAGTACCCACCGCCCTGGAACTGGATCATGATTACTTATGGCGAGTACATCAAAAAACTCCCGGCAAGGGTGAGATCGTGATCTTCAACCGTTCCCATTATGAGGACGTATTGGTGGTGCGGGTACATGAATTGGTGCCAAAGAAGGTCTGGGAAAAACGCTATGATCAGATCAATGCTTTCGAAAAAATACTGGCAGAAGAAGGCACCACCATCCTGAAATTCTATCTGCATATCTCCAAAGATGAACAGAAAGAACGTTTCATGGAACGCTTGACTGATCCTAAAAAGCAGTGGAAGTTCTCGGAATCGGACATCGATGAACGCCAGTATTGGGATGCTTATCAGGCTGCTTTCCAGGATGTTTTGGAGAAGACCAGCACCCCCTGGGCACCGTGGTATGCCATCCCTGCCAACCACAACTGGTACCGCAACCTGTGCATCTCTACCATCATCGTGGACACGCTGCGTTCATTCAAGATGAAGTATCCCGACCCCATACCCGATCCGGATAAATACATCCGCGCATTGCAGAACGAGTCATCAAAAGATGGAGAAAATTAGCTGCAACGAATTTCAATTATGGCATGGCGTACGAATATCTAATTAACCTGGATATAGAAATCGCGTTGTTTTGCCTGGATACTGCCGATCTCTTCCACCGCTACTCCCTGCCCTGATAAATAGGTCTTCATTTCATCTGTGCGCTTTTCATCGACTGCCATCAGCAATCCACCGGAGGTTTGCGCATCATTCAAGATCAATTGCTGGATCTCGGTCAATTTCTCGCCGTATCGCACCACATATTGGCTATACGCATAATTATTGCGCGTGCCGCCCGGGATCACTCCCGCTGCTGCCAGATCATACACCCCCGCCATTAAAGGTATATGGTCAAAATCAAGTACGGCACATTGACCACTCGCCTTCATCATCCCCAGCAAATGTCCTATCAACCCAAAACCGGTGATATCCGTACAGGCGTGCACCTGGTAGTGGTGCAATACCGCCCCGGCTTTATCGTTCAAGGTCGCCATGGTCGCGATCAATGTATCCGTTTGGGTTTTATCCAGCAAACCCTGTTTGAGCGCGGTGGTCAGAATGCCCGTACCGATCGGTTTGGTGAGCAACAAACGATCTCCCACCCGGGAACCCGCATTGGTGATAAGGTGCTCAGGGTGTAAAACTCCGGTGACCGCCATGCCATACTTGGGTTCGGTATCGTCCACCGTGTGCCCTCCGATGATGGCAATGCCTGCTTCGCTGGCTTTATCCTGTGCACCGCGCAAGATCTCCCTTAAGACGGATATAGGCAGGCGGTTGCTGGGAAATCCCACGATGTTCAACGCGAATAAGGGTTTTCCTCCCATGGCATATACATCGCTGAGCGAATTGGCAGCCGAGATAGCCCCGAAATAATAAGCATCATCCACGATGGGCGTGAAGAAATCCACCGTTTGCACGATAGCAGTCTGCTCATCGATCAGATACACCGCCGCATCGTCCCCGGTTTCGGTGCCCACCAGGATATGGTCATCATTGGAGGGCTTGATATCCGCCAGCACCTGCTCCAGCAATTGGGGGCGTAATTTACAGGCACAACCCAAACCATGGGTATAGTGGGTCAGTTTGATATCTTCCGTACCTTCCAACACTACCGGAGTCTGTTCCTGCGCTTGCATGTTCCCGATCACCCGCTGCATTTCATCCAGCGCAAAGTCGATCTCCTCTGCCGTGGTATAGCGCCCTACCGTCAACCGGATGGTGCCCATGGCATATTCCACCGGGATGCCCATGGCTGCGATCACCGGCGACACATCCACCTGGTCGGCATGGCAGGCCGCCCCGGCAGAAGCAGCCACCTGATCCAGCTCTGAGAGGATGGTGTTGGCTTCCAGACCACGGAAGCTCACATTGGTGGTATTGGGTAAATGGCTGGTAGGATGCCCGTTGAATTTAACAGCGGGGAACGCATCGCGCAGCCTCTCTTCCAGGCGGCTGCGCATGGTTTGCATATGCGCTTGATATTCGGGCAGATGCTGGCTTATCAATTCACAAGCCTGTCCCAACCCGGCGATCTCGATCACGTTCTCTGTTCCGGCGCGTTTGTTCATTTCATGTTCTGCACCGTGGATGATCTTTTCAAGCTGAACCCCGCGGCGGATATACAGTGCCCCGATGCCCTTGGGCGCATAGATCTTATGTCCGGCGATAGAAAGCAGATCCACACCCAATTCATCTACCCTGACGGCGATCTTACCCACCGATTGGGCAGCATCGCTGTGCATCCATATGCCATGGGCATGGGCGACCTCGGCGATCTCCCGGATGGGTTCAATGGTACCCACTTCATTGTTGGCATGCATCACGCTGATCAGAATGGTTTCAGGGGTGATGGCTTTTTCTACATCCTGTACATCTACCATGCCATATTCGTCCACAGGCAAGATCGTGATACGAAAACCCTGCTTTTGCAGGTATTCCACCACTTCCAAAACCGCCGGATGCTCCACCGCAGAAGTGATGATGTGATTGCCCTTCTCACGGTATGCCAGGGCGCAGCCCTTGATGGCGAGATTATTCGATTCTGAACCGCCACTGGTGAAAATGATCTCGTCCGGTTGGCAACCCAACATATTGGCTATCTGGTGACGCGCTCTTTCCACCCCCTGTTTGGCAGCACTGCCGTAAGCATGGCTGCTGGAAGGATTGCCAAAGTTTTCGTAGATATAAGGACGCATTGCCTCCGCAACCTGTGCCGCAATGGGGGTGGTCGCGTTGTAATCCAGATAGACCGGTTTTTGCATTATTTACCTCAAAATACTTCCAGTGTTCCGCGCTTCTTGGCGGTGAATTCAAACCAGCGGAATAAAGTATATCCCAGCAGGGCGAACATCATCCCGATCCCGAATTCCTGCACTAACAATGACCAGACGTCAGCCAACCCCTGCCCGGCAATGATCATACGGGTCGAGGCAATGCCACGCGTCAGGGGCAGGTAATCGGATACCACCTGCATCCAGCGTGGGAGGGAAGAAAGTTCCAGATTGGCACCTGAAAAGACCAGCAACACAAAATAAACGGTGTTATTGACAAACATCACATTGCGGGTGATCAGCCCGATACAACCCATCAACAATCCAAGACCGGCGGTGCTGAAGGTAGTGATCAGGATGGTGAGCAGCAGCGCCCATGGATCGGTCGCCGAATAATCCATATGAAAAAGCACCAGTCCCCAAAACAGTCCGGTCACCACACCGAACATACCGTTCAGGATATGCATGAATGCTCGTCCTAAAAAGAGAGACATGCGGTTTGCCGGAGCCCCGAAAAGATAGGGCAGCGTGCCATTCCAGCGCTCGCCGCCAATGCTCATGGTGACCCCGTAGATACCACTCATGGCAGCATTCATCAGAGCATTCCCGATCACGTAGAATTGAGCCCTGGCAGAACCTTGAGCATAGGTGCCGATCAATACGAAGAACAGCATCTGCGTGAGAGGTCCAAACACCAGCGTTGCGAAATAGGTGGCGGGTCGTAGCCAGCGGAACAGACCTACATAAGACAGGTATGCCCCTTCAAAAAAGATCTTGATATTTAGCTTTAATTTATTCATATCACTGCATATTTAATGTAGCATCTTCCCGCGCTTTCTTCAAAATGACACGGAATAGATATTTAGAAAAGACGGCATAAATAACCGTCAGCAGGACCAGCATCACCCAGCAAAACAATATCTCCTGCTGGCTGCCTGTTCCACCGGAAGCGGCATGCAGTGCACGCGCCGCCCAGTAAGGGGTCAATAGATAGCTGAAGGGTGTGGTCCACATGGGCAGCAGCGCGATCGGGAATAAAAAGCCCGAAAAAATGTACACCACGAATTCCAATCCGTTTTGAAAACGCTGCACATCCGGATTCAAGATGAAAAGCGAGCCGATCAGCAACCCGAAGGCAATAAAGGCAACGATGGTCAGAATGATGGATCCGGCAAATAACCACGGTTCGGCAATCGAAAGCGGCAAGCCCATGATTAACGAGATGAATCCGTAGCAAAATACAATGGATAACAACGATTGAGTGATGTTTGCCAATAGTTTTCCCGTTACCACCACCCGTAACGGGGCAGGAGCACAGGAGAGAGGTTCCAGAGTACCGGTCCAGCGTTCTCCGGTAATGCTGTTGCCACCCTGGAATAACAGGGTGGTCCACAAACCGGTCATGCCACTGCCCACCACCACAAAGATGGCATAATCAGCCACCTGGTCCTTCAACATCCATAATGCCATGAATGCCACGATCATGGGCTGCACGATGATCCCGAACAGCACGAAAGCATCCGTAAAGGATTGGCGCATTTCGATCTCGAATGCCATGAAAATGACGCGCAGATTGGCTCTTAATTTTTGTAGAGGGGACATATTATTCTCCTCCTACCAGCCGCACATAGGCATCTTCCAGAGTGGGTTCGCGCGAGGTTACCCGTCCCAATTTAAGTCCGTTCAATTCGGCGATCAAGACCGGGATCGCTTCGGCACTGCGAGAGGTGTGCACGATCAACAATTGGCGTTGATCGCGGTTCTCCACACTGGCACTTTCAACCACTTGCAGCGCTTTTACTTTTTCTACCACCTGCGGTGGGATGCCAAACACCTCGATCTCCACTACTGAAAGGTCCTTGACGGTCTCCTTGATCTTCTGGGGTGTATCCAACGCCACGATCTTACCCTGATTGATCACGGCGATGCGCTGGCAGAGCGCATCTGCTTCGAACATATAGTGAGTGGTCAACAGGATGGTCTTTTTTTCATCTTGCAGGTTGCGCACGGTCTGGCGCAATTCACGCGCCCCCACCGGGTCGAGTCCCATGGTCGGTTCATCCAGGAACAGGATCTCGGGGTCATGTAACAGCGCCCGCGCAATATGCAGGCGCTGGCGCATCCCGCGCGAATACCCTTCCACTTTTTCATCCGCACGATCTTTCAACCCTACCATTTCCAGCAGGTAAGGCACGCGTTTTCTGGCAACCACCGGATCGATATAATACAGGCTGGCAAAATAGCGCAGGTTATCGGTGGCATTCAAACGCCAGTAAAGCCCGCGTTCGCCACCGAAGATGAAACCGATGCGCGGGCGCAGGGCTTCGGCATCTTTGATGATGTCATAGCCCAATATACGTGCCGTTCCGGCAGTGGGTATCAACAGGGTTGTCAGCATTTTTACCGACGTGGTCTTCCCCGCACCATTCGGACCTAACAATCCAAACAATTCTCCGTCAGCTACATCGAACGAGATATCGTTGACTGCCCGGACCGTTTTGTTCTTGCGCCGGAATATTCCGGTAGTAGTTTTGAATTCTCTTTGTAATTCCCTTACTTCAATTGCATTCATGTTCACCTTATTGTAATGAGATTCAAGCTGTTAATATAATGTATTTCTATTAAATTTTACATGCTTGTACCGATCCTTTTTTCACCTGGGCAATTCTTTAACCACTATAATTAACAAAGGAGAGCGTTGGAGGGAAAAATGGACGTAAAAAAGGTTGGCGAAGTCCACAGTTATGATGAATTTACCGGTTACGCCTATATCCGCTTATGTGCCGTACTAAAATGCGGCGACACTGTTCATTTTCTCGGACATGGCAGTGATTTTCAACAGCCTGTTGCCGCTCTCCAGATCGAGAATGATGCCATTGTGCAGGCAAATGCCGGTGACCTGGTGGCAGTGAAGACGATCAAGCCAGTGAAACGCAGCACGAATATTTATATCTTAAGTACATAAGATTCTAAGGTTCTATTTGTTGGTAACTATCGACAATATACAGTTTAGCCAATTCTCTCACCCAAGGTGAATCCGAATAGGGTATCTTCTCCGCACAGATCTCATAAATACCGTCATCATCAATAAAATCTTTCCCTTGAAACACAACGTAGACATCCTCATAGTCTATTAAATTAATGCCAACTCTCAATTCATAAGGTGGGTCCAATTCCGACAATGGATCAATAAGATCAGAAAAAGAATAAACCCTTATATTTTGATAGAACCTACTCCAATGAAAATATGGAGCCCAATCCAAGAAAAAATAATTTTCCGGGAAGGTTCGGACTGCTGAATTTTTATTAACTGAGAAAATCAGCGGGCTCTCATCCTTTTCGCATGTCAAGTTTTCCTTCTTCAAAAATCTGTTTTCACCATGAAGGAATAAGGGAATAAATAAAGTAATAAGCAAGATCGAAACTACAAAGGCATAAAATCCATCATGCCCGTTCTCATCCTGATGAACATTCAATATTATTTTCTTTGTAGCAAAATCAGCACCAAGGCATGGAACCAGAATAATGAATGGCATGGTTGCTGCATACGCCCGCATGAATAAGGTATCCTGGACCGGAACAAAAGGAACGGAAAGCAAAACCCCCGTCAAAGAAAATAACAGCAAAAAAGAAAATCGTTCATCTCTCTTTTTCAGCGAAAATAATCCCATCAAACTTAATAGATAGAGGGAATATTGGATAAAAATCGATATTAAATGCGTCTCTGGATTTGCAAAAGAAAAAACACTCTTTGTGGTTTGGGAAATATCAATCAAGTAAACATATTGTTTTAATAAACCAGCAATAAGATCTTGGGGATTTTGAATAATCAATTGCTGCGTAAGTGACCAGATTTCTTTTGTCAATTGAAATTCTTCGAGGGTAAATAATTCTGGATGATCCGTCAATATTTGCGACCAACCAGTTCCACCACGCGCTAAACCATACAAGATATATACAAAATTAGAAAATGGGATATTTTCACCTTTACCAAAATAGCGCATGAAAAATGTATTGATCAAGAATGCGAAAAGCATACAACAAAATGCAAAGAACACTTTTTTCCATTTATGCCGCCTGTTCTTTTGTGTTTTAAGAATCCATAACAATAGAAATGGAAGAATAAAAAAAGTGCCTGCCCGCGCATTTAAAGCAAGGCTGATGAGAAAAATTGATAAATAGAATGACCAATGACTCAGATCTTTCCTCTGTCTGATAAGCAGAGCGAAGCCTGATAATCCTAAAATCAACCCAATCGTTTCCGAAAGAAAACACCCAATATACTGTCTTGAATAAAGGAAAATCAGGATAAAAAAGAGAGTAGATCCAAAAGGATTAATTACTTTCTTTATCTCTTTACATGAAAAATAACATGAAACCGCCATTAAAATCATGAGCACTGTTTGCATGATCTGTATACTTTGACCGGAAACCTTTGCTATTGTCGATAGGAAAGCAGTGAAAATCGGACGCCTCGTCGAGTAAGAAGAAAAAGATCCACCGTTTAACCAACGTAATGCATCGGTATAATAGTTTTCACCGTCCACTATTGGAATTAAGCCACTGATCATGGTTGGTTCTGATTTACCACTTGCCCAGACTCCTGCCAATGCAAAAGTATAGAAAAGCAAGATGACCGTGAAAAGGAAAATATCTCGATATTTGTTTTTCATCCGAAAGATTGCAAAAACAGATAAGGAAATAATAACCACCGTCACCGAAAAGCCATAACGCGCTTGAATATACAATTGCCGAAATAGCGAAGCGGATCGGTCATTTAAAATGATCAACGATAAAAAGACCGGAAGAAGATACAGGAATACTAAAAATTTTTTAACGGATATTTTATTCATGTTATTTTGGATACCGCCCGCACAGGGTGAAGTCTCTTACAATATCAGATCTTTAAAATTATACTAATAGAAAATGAGATATAAGATTAAAGAGGATCCATGAAGAAAGATATATCACTACGGTTGATTAGAATTAGCACTACATGGGTGTCCATCATCGGATTTTGTATTTTCCTTACTTTTTCAATTCTTTTTCTACCCGGACAAACAGAATTAACGAAAAATTACTCTGCCGGTTCAGGATCTCCAGATACATCGCTCTTTTATACTCCCGCCGCTCTTTATCGCATGGCGGAAATCTATGGGATAGAAGGGCGCGCTGCTTATGTCCAGGCACGCTGGACATTTGACCTGGCATTTCCGGTTATCTATACTTTTTTTCTGATCACTTCCATTAGTTGGACAGCACAACGAGTGCTGAAACCAGATCACTTCTTACGAAGAGGAAATATCCTTCCTCTTTACGCGTGCTTGTTTGACCTGTTGGAGAACACCTGCACTACGGTGGTCTTTGTACGCTATCCGGCATATCTTTCATTTGTTAGCATGCTGGCGCCCTTTATTACCCTGATGAAGTGGATTTGCGTGGGATCATCTTTTACCTTATTGATCGGATTGAGTATCGCTTATCTTGTAAAGACCATCCATAGCAAGCGCCAACAACCTTAACGTTTTTCCTGGTCAGTTTTGAACTGTTGCACGATCGCCATGCCTGCCATCCAGCCAGTGGAAAAGGCTGCCTGCAGGTTATATCCGCCGGTATCTGCGTTCACATCCAGCACCTCCCCTGCAAAATATAAACCTGCCACCAATTTGGATTGCATACTGCGTGGGTCGATCTCATTCAATGCTACTCCCCCGGCAGTGATGATGGCTGCTTCCAGTGGCAGGCTACCGACTACTTCGAATCGGAAATCCTTCAACCATACCAACAATCTATGGCGTTCCTTGGCGGTGATCTCGGCACATATTTTTTCTGCCGGAATCACATTCTGCTCCACGCATACCGGGATCAGGCTGGCGGGCAGTAATTCTTTCAGCATGGTCGAAAACTGCTGTTTATGATGAGCGTTGATCTCCCGTAACAACCGGTTATCCAATTTTTGTTCATCCAATGCCGGCTTCAGGTCGATGGTGATCTGAACCCGGGAGCCATTTCGCAAGGCATCCACCACCCGCCCGCTTAAAGTCAGAATGATGGGACCACTTAATCCGAAATGGGTAAACAGCATCTCCCCGAATTCACTGGCAGTTTTCTTTCCATCGACGATCACACTTGCCCGAACATTTTTCAGGGTCAATCCTTGCAAGTCAGCAGCTGTTCTGCCAGCAGTTTTCAACGGAACCAGCGCAGGACGGATGGGAATGATCGTATGCCCGGCTCTTTCTGCCATGCGATAGCCATCTCCGCTAGAACCGGTACCCGTGTAAGAAGCTCCTCCGCTGGCAACGATCACTGCCTTCGCAGGGATTTGCGTTCCATCCTGCAGCGCTACTCCTGCTGCTCTTCCGCCATGTACGAGTATTTCTTTCACCGCCCTGTGAGTTTCTAATTGCACGCCCTGTTTGATCGTCCAGCCACTCACTCGTTCGGTGACCTGAACGGCATCCAGCTCTGCCGGGAAAATACGTCCACCGCGCTCAACTACAATCTTGATCCCCAACCCTTCAAGAAATTGAACCAGATCGGAGACAAAGAAACGCGAAAAAGATTGATAGAGGAAAGCGCCATTTTTTCCAAAATGGCTGATGAAATCCCGCACATCCGTTTGGTTGGTCAGGTTGCAGCGTCCCTTTCCGGTAATGCGCAGTTTTCTACCCGGGCGATCCATTTTTTCCAACAGCAGGGTTGGAATGCCGTATCTCGCAGCGGTTCCAGCGGCTATCAAACCGGCTGGACCTGCCCCGACCACAATTAAATAGGATGCTTCTCCCAATGCTGATAATCCCTTTGGACCCGTTTGTACTTATTCTACTCTTAACTCGTAAGACTGCGTTTCGGTGTTTCTCTTATTGGGGTTTACAACGATATCATCCTCAATATTGCGCAGGGATTTAGACATGATCCCTCCCAGCATGCTCACGAGCACCAGAATGCCCGCCAGGATGAACCAGAATTGCACCCCCATGGCATCCGAAACCGGACCGGCTACCGCCAGACCGATCGGGGTAGAAAGGTACAGGATACTCCCAAACATGGTAAAGACCCTGCCCTGGTATTCATTATCGATCTTTTCTTGCATGATCGCCATCAATGAACCATCCACCATGGGAATCATAAATCCCATCAGAAATGTGGGGATGAGGCTGAAATAAATACCATCTTCCGGCATCATTCCCAGACCCATGATCCCCAATCCAACGCCCAATCCACCCATCAGCATGGTATATATTTTTTTCTTGAATCCACCCCACGTACCCAGCAGAGCCCCTCCGGCAATGATACCCAATCCAGCCGCAACTTCTACCATGCTGTACTGTGCTGCATCCCCGTGAAAATGTGCGCTCACCAAAAGTGGCATTAAAGAAAAAGCCGGCGATAGTGCGATCTTGAATATCAGCGCCATGACGGTGACCACCATCAAGCCTTTCCAGCCCATCAAGTATTGAAAACCTTCTTTCATATCATGCAACACCACACTGATCCAGGAACCGTCTTTCTCTACCAATTTCTCCTGGCGTGGAATGAAGGTAAAACTGACGATCGCAATGGCAATCATGGCAGTCACCACATCGATGAGCAGCGAACCTTCCACACCGATCAGATCCATTACCAGCGCTCCCATCGGGGCTGCCACAATATTGATCACACCCTTGGCAGCCTGGTTCAGCCCGGCAATGCGTGCCAACTGATCTTTGGGAACCATCAGGGATACGGATGCCTGTTCTGCAGGGTAATGAAAAGCACTCCCGATCGCCCGAATTGCCATAATGGCGTAGATATACCAGATCTCGATCTTATCAAGGAAGAAAAACACTCCCAATATCAAGGTCGCAAATGCAATCAGGGCATCTGCAATGATGATCACTTTCTTGCGATTGATGCGATCCGTGATCGCCCCCGCAAAGGGTTGGATGGCGATCTCAGGGATCAAGGCAAACATGGAAGCCACTGCCAGTACGGTTGCTGAACCGGTTTCCTTGGTTAACCACCATACTAA
This sequence comes from Chloroflexota bacterium, assembly GCA_012797815.1. Classification (GTDB taxonomy): domain Bacteria; phylum Chloroflexota; class Anaerolineae; order Anaerolineales; family Anaerolineaceae; genus UBA4781. The sequence goes on from JAAZOK010000084.1 coordinate 26,927, forward strand.
AGAGAACTGTACCAGGGAGCTCCCCAACAGCGAGAGGATCTGCCCGAACCAAAAGGGAAAGAATTGTCTCTTCCAGTTTTTATCTGCTTTGTTATTTTCCATGTTTATCTCCTGCCGATGTAATCAATTAATCGAGTTGTTGATAATATTAATTAATTCTTTGTTATTATAAATAGTACAGATGTATTATTTTACTATTATTGATTCATTTGTAAATATTATTAATATGACGGTTAGTATTCCGATTGGGGATAATCACAACTTTATATTATGATTGTCCTATCTTTTCATGGAGTTACCGTTATGAATACATACGTAAAATACCACCCCATTGGTTTCATCCATAGCCCGTTCGAAACGATCGAGAATATGCCCATTCAACCTGGCGGTGCAAGGGGAATTCCCGGGTCGATTGAATTGTTCGCCGAATATCAGCCAGCCCTGCAAGACTTGAACGGTTTTTCCCACATTTACCTGCTGTACCATTTTCACCAGGTAAGTGGTGTATCCCTCGCCCCCACCCCTTTCCTGGATTCCAAACCACATGGGGTCTTCGCTACCAGGGCTCCCAGCCGTCCCAACCCCATTGGAATCTCTATCGTCAAATTGATCTCAATCAGAGAAAACATTCTCCGCATCGAGAACGTCGATATATTGGATGGAACTCCCCTATTGGATATTAAGCCTTACATCCCCGATTTTGACAGCATAGAAGAAGTTAGAATTGGATGGCTGAAAAACAGCGCTCAAAATGTCAAAAATCATCGTTCGGATCAACGCTTCAAGTAAAAGCGGTTTTGTGTGCTGGTTATCGAGGGAAAATAAAAAACCAGAGGCAAATTATCATTCAACCTCTGGCTTTTATTTGTTTACAACTTTTTTATGGGATAATGCGCGCCCAATTCTCAAGCTGCTGATAGAGCGGCTGGATATCTGCCCCTACATCGAAACGCACCAACCAGTGTTCCTGACCCCAGAATAGAGGGATCACCATAACATCCCCGTTCACCAGTATCTCCTCCATCTGGCTGAACAGTTCAGCGCGTTTTTCCTTATCCGGTTCTGCTTTTGCCTGCTCGTACAGGGCTTCGAATTCTTTATTTACCCATCGCTTGTTTTGCTGATCGATAAAAGCGATGGAATCGATAAGATTATCCCATAAGCTCATTTGATCATTGGAATCCAGAGAATAAGCCATCAGGAGTAATCCCGGATTGAACATGGCACCCTCTTCCATATCATCAAAGAGAGATGCGTACGTTTTTTCCCACAGCTCAAAATACCAACCGCTCTGATCCACGATCTGCGCATTGAGAACTTCATAGATCGATCTACAGGTATCCCCCTCAAAACAAGTAAAATCAAAGGTCGGTAGACCATATTCATCCACCAAATTGCTGTCTACTGAACCGGAAAGCCCGCCGCTGAAAGGCTCCGCTCTCATGAAATCTGGAATTATGCCGGTGTTAGAGATGCCTTCAAGCTCTGGCAAAGCACTGAGCAGTTCATCTCTGTCGACCATCTTTGCTATGGCTGCCCGCACCTCCAGTTCATCCAAAGGTTCAAGATCGGAATTAAAGAAGAACAGGTAGTATCCAAAGTTGCTGTCTGCATCAACCAGATAATCGGATAGTTCAGGATCTTCTATTGCCAGCTGGTATTCATCATATGTCAGTTGAACTGCATCCAGCTGATTGTCCTTGAATGCTTCAAGAACATCCGTATCATCCGATAGATCAAAGACGATTTCATCCAGGTATGGTTCGCTTAAGCCCCCGGTTCCCATCCAAAATGGATTCTTGACCAGCGAAATCGAATAGGTTTCCTCCGCAATTTCAAAAGATGTAGTTGGTACATAAGGACCATAGAAATAGGTTCCATCGTTCACTTCCTCACCAAACCAGGCAGGATACGCAGAAAATGCAGTCAATTCCGTAAAAGCCAGCCAACCCGAATCAGGTTCATTCAGATGGATGATCAGTTCTGTATCCGAGGGTGTTTCTATTTCAAGATCACCTTCATCTCCATAATCGTAGAATTCTTCGCTCCCAACAATCGGTCTCAATATATAGGAATTACTGGAATAGTAATAGGAACTTAGAATTTTGAGGATACGGGCTTTCACATCGAAGGATGTCACATAAACCGGTTCCCCATCTTCTCCCAACACCTGCTCGACTGCCTTTGTTTCGTCATCATAAGCAACCCAGGCAATATCGTCATAGAGGTTAAAGGTCCAGGTTTGCATGTCTTCCGAGTATTCCCAACTTTCAGCGATACCCGAAAGAAAATCTCCTGATTCCGTATCATAACGGGTCAATCCCGGGAATATCAGATTCATCAAATTGAATGAACTGGCATACCCGTTATTCGGATCAAAAGAGTAGAAATCCCGACCGCTTAGATGAAGGATCTGTTCATCTGCCAGTTTATAATCTTTCGCTTTCTTTTTATTTCTTTCTTCCGCTAATTTTTCTTTTTCTCTTTCTTTTCGTACGATTGTTTTTTCGGCCACAGAGGCTGCTTTTTTATCGACAACAGCCTCGCTCATCGGAACACAACCAACCATCATGATGAGCAGGATCATCAGGGAGATCTTCTTGAAAACTGAATTCTTTATCATCGCAGCACTCCATCCAACCAGGTATTAATCTTTTCATCATCCACATCATCGCCGTATAGATACTCGGTCATACTCCCAAACCAGTACTCATTAGGACATGATTCAGGAGATGGACCATAGAATGTTTTCTCGTATATGATGTCGCCAGTGCGTACGTCGATCACGCTGATCTCGGCATAATTCTGCCAGCGTTCCAGTGTACGCCGATCGTACGAGGTGACATAATCACAACTCTGTACCCGCCGGTCATCATCGACGCGATCGATGACATAAAAAAGATTTCCCGGTCGATCGGCAATGAGATCTTGCGCGAGAACAATGCCATCATGTGTGGAGCATGCCAGGTATCCCGGATCTTCTTCATCAAAGATAGCAACCGAAGGATCCGTGACGGTCTCCCCTGAACACGCCAGAGATCTTGCGGCAGAAAGAACACTTTTTCCATCTTCGCCGGTATCATCCGCAAGCAACAAAATCGTCGCCTGGTTTTCCTCATCCGCCTGGGCAAGCAGGGTGGACTCTGTGCTGTAATCACCGATCAGATCATATTTTTCCATCGCCAATAAAAAGTGATCCTGAGACACAAGTTCTTTTCCCCAGGCGAGAAGCATGGAAGCTGTACGTGTTTTTGCTTCCTGATATTCTTCAGATGTTTTGTAATTCTCCGTAACACTCGTATAGTGTTCCCATGCCAGGTCGTACTCTTTTGCTCCATCGAATTCGACCGCATAATCAAAATGCGCCAGAGCCGCACCGGCATAGGCATCTTCCAGCGATTCGCTTTCGGCGTATTCAGAAATTACGATCTCAAACTTTTCGATTGCGGTTTCATAATTCGCCTGCTGGTACTCGTCTTCCCCCCAACTAAGATAATTAGCAGCGAGCACCTCATCGATCTCTGTCTTTCGCGCTTCAGCCTGAACGGGGAGGATTTTTCGAACGGTCTGTATCTTTTCAAGACTGGCTTCATATTCTCCAGAAGCAGTAAGTTGCTGTGCAGCACCGATATATGCATCCACCCCAATATTTTTTACATCCTCTATTTTGGGTGAGTCGGAATAGAATTCTTCGAATTTTTCCACCATATCCGAAGCCACAATAAAATCACCCGCTGTTACGCGATTCTGGCTGTCGATGATCAAACTGATTTCCCCTAACCGATCCTGAGCATCCAGCACTACCGGATTTAGAGAAAGGCGATATAAGTAGGAAACGGAATACAGGTCTTTAAAAGCCGTATCCAGGTCATCATCTTGATATGCCAGAACCCCCTGCCGGTAAAGGTCTGCTCCCAACCAGCGGTAGAAGTAGAATCCTCCGCCGGTCAGAACAACCAGCAGCGATGCCGTGATGATCAAAAGTGTTAAATTATCTTTTAAGATTCCATCACAGAGCGTCGGCTCCTTTTTCAGGAGCAACCACATATCCACCGCCATCGCCAGCATGGCAGCCAGGAAGATGCAGCCCCACAGCCATGGATTTTTCGACGCATTCGTGAGATAGGCGATAAGCAAAATAGCAAGCGATGCGCCAAAAGCGATCATCCAGCGTTTTTTCTTCCCAATCAACAGGTAGCCGATTCCCAGAAAATTGAGATTACAGACAGAAACCAAAATCGGCTTCAACAGCGACGGTCTTTTCGATTCCATATTCCCTCCAAACAATTTTGTTTATTTAGTACAGTTGAAATAATTTAAAAGAACAGCGTACCTCTCCTACAGACCAGAACATCGGCGCTGTTCAGAATTATTATACAGATAGAGAACCAGAAATCAAGAAATGTAATGATTTTGTTACACGTTTTTAAGAAACTGAGAAAATGTGAGAAAAAGATGTGGAGCAACAACGATTTTTCAGAAATGAGTTACCAACCATTGGCTTTTCCCTCAAATTTCCAGTACACTTAATTCCATGCTGGCACGCATTTATTCATGTGCCGTCCAGGGGCTGGATGGAGAAATCGTTGAAGTCGAAGTAGACCTGGCGAATGGATTACCGGGGGTAATCATCGTAGGGCTGCCCGATACGGCTGTCCAGGAAAGTCGAGAACGCGTCCAATCAGCCATCAAGAATTCCGGTCTTATCTTCCCAAGAAAACATGTACGGGTGAATCTGGCGCCCGCATCGGTCCGCAAAGAAGGTCCTTCTTACGATCTGCCGATTGCGTTAGGCATCCTGGCAGCATCCGAGCAGATTCCACTTTCTATCCTGACAGATGTATTGGTGATTGGAGAGTTATCGCTGGATGGTTCGGTCAGGCATGTACGCGGTGTGCTGCCCATGGCAGCCATGGCATTGGACAAAGGGTTTCAACGCGTCTTCGTCCCACAGGTGGATGCCACTGAAGCAGCCCTGATTCCAGGGCTGGAGGTCATTCCCATCCAGGATCTGGCACAGTTATGTTCTTTCCTGAATGGCTCTTCTCCCATCCCCATGCAGAAAAAAACACAAAACGTCGTGGACCCTGCCTGGGAGTTAACAAATTTTCGTGAGATCAAGGGACAGGAACATGTTAAACGCGCCCTGGAGATCGCTGCTGCGGGTGGGCACAATATCCTGATGATCGGTCCTCCCGGGGCTGGTAAAACCCTGCTGGCACGTGCCCTGCCCGCCATTTTGCCTTCCATGACCATCCAGGAATCCTTGGATGTAACCCGTATCTATTCTGTCGCGGATTTGCTACCGAAGGATATACCCCTCATCCAAACTCGCCCCTTTCGCGCTCCGCACCACACCATATCTCACGCCGGATTGGTGGGAGGTGGTAACTGGCCACACCCGGGTGAGATCTCCCTGGCACATCGCGGCGTGCTCTTTCTGGACGAATTGCCGGAGTTCAGCAAACAGGTACTGGAGGTATTGCGCCAGCCGCTGGAGGACAAGGTGGTTACCATCAGCCGGGCGCGCGGTTCACTCACTTTCCCTGCCAATTTTCAACTGGTGGCAGCCATGAATCCCTGCCCGTGTGGGTACTATGGCGATCCCTCGCATCCCTGCACCTGTTCCCCTTCCAGCATCACCAAATATCAGAAGCGCATTTCCGGACCGCTGCTCGACCGCATCGATATTCATATTCAGGTGCCCAGAGTAGAATATCAAAAATTGAGCGATGACCGCCTGGGAGAATCTTCTGCCCTCATCCGTACGCGGGTTGAAACTGCCCGCCTCCTTCAGCAGGAACGTTTTCATGCGCAGGATGAGGATGATCACAGTAAAAAGATCTTTTCCAATGCAGATATGAAAAATGCCGACACCCGCCAATATTGTATTTTAGATGACGAAAGCCGTAAACTGATGGAATCCGCCATGCGCCAGATGCAGCTCACCGCACGTGCTTATTTCCGCATTCTGAAACTGGCACGCACCATCGCCGACCTGGCAGAGGAAGAACATATCGGCAGTGTTCACCTGGCAGAGGCACTGCAGTACCGCCCACAGATGCTGTTCATATGATTACTCGCTAAAAATCTGCCCGGCTGACTGCTTCAATCCATCCATGCCGATCCCTGACATGAATATTCCAATCCTTTCGGCGAGCTCACAACGGTTTGCCAGGATTCTTCTCTAATCTGATAATTTGATAAATTTGCCCTAACTTTCTCCAAAGCCCGGTCAGCACGCCAGGTCGACAAATGGAACGACTGCCATGGTTTGGTTTGAGAATTATCTGTCCCTTTTAATGCAGTATGGCAAACCAGCGCTGCGCCGACCTCATCTCGGATGGCAGAAGGGGTTTCCGTAGAAGAATAGACTCGCACCAATCCCGGTACGGCATCATCCGTTAATGACGCCAGATATGCAATATCCAGCCCCTCGCCCTGAACAGCCCGTTTGACATTCTGACGGGCAATAAATGCATCCACGTTCATGCAATTGAGGGTTGCTGTAAACCCGATCATGACAGCCAGTACCAGATTGGTAATCAACCGTGGACGCTCCCGTATCTCAAAGATCAAAACCGCCACCAGTAAAATACCCAACCAGAGCATGAATACATGGGCATAGGTGCGTAACTGTGAAAAACCATAGGCTGATTCATACAAAAGGAGGCGTTGGAATGCAGACACCAGTATGACCAACACGGTGATGACCAGTCCTGTGACCAATATCGAGAAGATCTTTTTTTGCTGCTTTGTTTCGCGTTTCGTGATTGCACCCAGACTTTGCAGCAACAGTAAACTGAAAACAGCCACTGCCACCAATTCACCAAATCCGCGCCGGGCATATTCAGAATAGGTAAATCCGGTAAGAGTGATATTGTTCTGCCCAAAGAATAAGTATTGGAATTGGATGATCACAAAAACGCTGAAAAGAGCAATGACACTTCCCAACACTATGGAAGTTTCTGTAAAGCCAAGGAATGGTTTCAGCAACGGTTCGTTCAAACCTGCCACCTTCTCCTGTTGACTCCGAAGCGCTGCATGGCGGATGAGACCAACAAAGCAATAGGCAATGAGCAGGATATACGAGCTCCTAAAAAGATATTCCCCGAGTTTTTCCAATTGAAAATTTGCAAAAAAAACATCCAATTTTTGAGCAAAAACCAGATCGGCAGAAGATAAGAGGAGGGCAAAAAGGAACAAGACCGGCAGTGCCAGTAATATTCCCCGCAGAACGGATAGGTACGCTTTACGTTTTTGTGTATTTTTTTGATCAGCTTGTTGAGTTTTCGCGCTTATGGACTGATCCTGCGGATGAACAAACATGCTGCCCACTACATGCAATAGATTCGAGACATAATCTCTCAAATTGAATGAAGTCCATGAGCCACTGCGATAGGTCATGACCAGAATAACAATAAAGAGCATGGAAAACGTAATATTAAGAAAAGTTGTCAATGGTTCTCTGTGTAAGAACGACATAACACTAAAGAAGATGATCAAAACCAAAAGGATAAAATTCTTTCCCAGCGGTTTGATTTTTTGTACACACAGCAGTACGACTCCGATTAGCATCCCGAAAAATACAAAAATCGCCCAGGAGATGCCTAAGGGTTTCCCCCAAAACAGGAAGTCAAACGCAAATCCAACGCCCAGTGCTGCAAGTAATAGAGTCCGTTTCATTGTAGCTCCTTCCGCATAGATTACATCGAATCCTACATAGATAAACCTATCAATAACTATCGATATCCATCAACCGTTCTATCAGGAATACTACGCGAAAAACATTCAGAAAGCCTGAAATACCCTGATCTCGGATCAGGATATTTCAGTTGCCAATGTGGAGTTCAATATTGCTATTTTTTTGTTATTGATTTTACCCAGGCAGCAGCACGTTCCAGTTCCCCTTCTGCCAATGGTCCTTCCGATTCGAGCACCAAGAAGCCTTCCGGTCCTCCGATCACTTCAGCACCCTTGGATTGCAGAAGTTTCGCCATAGCCGGGGCAGCATAACCAGCCCTGGACACGATAAAACGAAAGGCCTTGGATTTGATGGTCTCCGGCGAAATACGTGTATCGAACACGGCTGCTTTAACATCCTTCAAGCTGCCTGCATCAAGTGTTTTCAGAAAAGTGTTCATCCCTTCGGTGGGACGGAAAGCGCGCGTGGGAGAACCCGCGATGATCCAATCCAGCGCTTTCAGATCACTTTCCGCGACCTCGGTAACCTTTTTTACCGTCGCGTTCGTAGCCCCGAGCACTTTCCCTATTGCCTGTGCCACTTTCTCGGTATTACCAAAGACCGAGTCATAAATTACTAATGTTTTCATGATGATTCCTCCTGAGATGATTGTTCTCTTTCAATATATACGGCATTTTCATTATAGATATTTTTTAATAGAAAAAGGTTAAGGCTCATTAAAAGATTGTTTATATAATTAAGGAATGGACAAGCACTTTGATGAAAACTGCCTGGTCTGTCGCAAACACCGCGGAGAGATCATCACTCCCGGGAACCCTATTTTTGAAAATGACCTGATCTTTATCTCTCATGCTCTCCCCTTTGGAAATGAAAAAGATCACTATTTGGGACACATCTTCATCGAAACCCGCCGGCACATCCCGGAACTATCTGACCTGACCGAACAGGAAGCAAATGCTATTGGGCTTTACACAAAATATACCGCTGAAGCTCTGATGCATGTGATGGGGATGGTGCATGTTTATTCTTTCGTGATCGGCGACGGTGTTCCTCACATCCACATCCACATTATCGGCAGGTATCCCGCGGCTCCACGAGAATATTGGGGCAGTAAAGTGGATGAATGGCCACAGGCACCTCGTGGATCAGAAAACGACATCGCTTCTCTGAATCAGCGCTTGCGAGCGTATTTCCAGATTCATTTTCAATAAAACATTGTGAACTAGACCAGCACATCCTCCATCAAGTTCAGGAATTTCGCCACATCCACATCCACCAGGACATCCACCATTCCCAGGTGGGCATCGGCGCTATATCGTGCCTGACTGCCGGGGTCTTCATACCATTTTCCACGGGGCACTGCCAGCGACTGCCCCATGCAGGCACCCTCGGTTTCCACATATAACGGGGTAGATTCGACGGTAAATAGCTCCGGTTTCAACAGATATGCTGCTGCCATGGTATCCGGTAAACTGGCTTCATCCTTCATGGCGAAAAGTTCCAGGAAATGCCGGAAGAATGGCAACGCCCCTTTCATATAGGGTGCCAGCAAGCTCTTGCCGTTCCCGATCTGCTCCAGCAGTGCCTGGGGAATGCGTCCCTTGTCACAAACATCCAATCCGGCTAATACCACGTTCCAGCCGGCGCTCATCACGAGTTGAGCAGCATGCGGGTCATGGAAGAAATTTGCCTCTGCTGCAGGAGTGATATTCCCGGGGCAGTGTACCGCCCCACCCATAATCACCACCTCTTTTACCAGGTCCACAATGGAAGGTTCGATCAGGTAAGCCATGGCAATGTTCGTCAAAGGACCGATCGGTAAAAGAGTGATCTCATGCGGGAATTTCTGGATGACATCAATGATCGCTTGGGGAGCACGCACGGCACATTCGGACATATGCACTTCTGGCAATGGCATATCACCCAGCCCGTTCGCGCCGTGCACAAAAGGTGAGGTGTCCAATGCTACATGCAACGGCAGGTTAGTACCACGGGCTAATGGCAGCTTGTCCAACCCTGCCGCCTCCATCAATACCTTGGCATTGTAAGTTGTTTTTTCCACCGTGACATTTCCGAAAACGCTGGAGATACCCACGATCTCGATATCCGCATCCGCCAGCAGCATAGCAATGGCATACGTATCATCAATACCCGGATCCGTATCGATCCACACTTTTTTCATGTTCATCACTCCATTTGCACCGTTAAATTAAGAATCATTTTTTGTAATTCATTTAAAATAATGGTTCTGTTGAGATAATATCATAGAGTACTTAATCTGCATGATCCTATTTGCAGGAACGCATTTCATCGAAAAAACCTTCTTGGGATCATTTATGCTGTATTATTAATAAAATTTCAGAATCGTTTATTAGTAGCGAGGAAATTGATGGAACATATTAAAGGTATCGTCACACCCCTCCTGACCCCCTTTCTTCCGAATGGGGATATTGCTGAGTCCCTTCTCCCTTCCTTCTTGAATTTTCTGGCTCCACACGTAAATGGCTTTTTCGTATGTGGCAGTTTCGGTTCCGGTATGATGATGGAGATCCCCCAACGCAAACGTATATTGGAACTGGTATCAGCTCAGAATGTGGAACTGCACAGACTGGTCATTGCACATGTTGGAACCACCAGCACTGTGTCTACCATCGACCTGGCACAGCATGCCCAGCAGCATGGCGCACATGCCCTGGCAGCCGTACTTCCTTATTATTATCCGCACACCGAGAATGCTATTCTCAATCATTTTAGATCACTGCTTGAAAATACCGACCTTCCGGTCTATCTATATGACTATCCCTCCTATATCCATCGCGATATCAGCCTGGAACTGTTCGAACAATTGGTCGAACTCGGCGTATGCGGTGTGAAAGATACCAGCGGTAAACTGGATGCCATGCAGGAACGAATGCAGTCGATTTCACCCACCGGCTGTGATTATCTGGTTGGCACCGAAGCTATCCTTGTCCCGGCGTATGAGATCGGAATTCGTGGCTGCATCTCCGGCCTGTCCAATGTTTTGCCCGAATTGGTCAGCGCCCTCTTCGAAGCACTGGAAGCGGGTCTTCAGGAGGAAGTCTTGCATATCCAAACCGTCATCTTTTTTGTCCGCCAGTTGATGCGCCGGTATTCCAAGATGGAAGCCAGTTATGCCATCCTCAAAATGCGCGGAGTCGATTGTGGACTGCCGAGGGCTCCTTTTGGAGCCATGCGCGAGAGCGATCTGACACATATCAAGCAGGAATTGATCGCCAAGCAGATCATTTAGAAAAGGAATGAACCATGTTGACCTACACGAATGACGAAAGCACCATGAACAAAATCAGGGGAGAGATCATTGCCCTGCACAGCGATGGCTATCACTGTTCTGAAACATTGGTGCGGGCGCTCTGGCCTTACCTCTTGCCCGAACAAGCATTAACCCCCACCATTTTACGTATGACTGCCACGCTGCATGGTGGTATGGCTGAATCCATGAGCAGTCACTGCGGTGGCTTGACCGTCGGTTTGTTGCTGATCGGTGCTTTGTACGGGCGCACGGAGGTGAAGGGGGATGCTCGTTACGATGCCGCCATTGCCAGAGGATTTTGGCAACGCTTCCTGGATGAGTTTGGCACTTCCAACTGCACGACCCTGAAAGACCAGCCAGCGACCGATCCCGCTATATCTCGCTGCACCTACATCATGGTGAGGTCAGCGCAACTACTCCTGCAATATCTTCACGAATTTGAAGCAACGCCCATCGATAAGGAAGCCTTGTATTACTGGCGTGTTGATCGCACCAAAGAACCCTGCCATGAGCAGGTTGTCCCCCGCAAACCCGCCGAGGAGGTGAAGGCGGAGTTAAAAAAGAAAGAACAGGCTAAACTGTTATAAAGGCAGCTGTTCTTCCGTTTTCTATATTTCTGATCGAATTAATTGGCTTTGGTCAATCGCACCGGCACCCCACGCAGTTTGTACTGACCATTGCTGTTTTTAAGAATTTTTTGCACATGGTTTTCCGAAATATCAAGCAGGGTATGGTCATTGAAAATATGGATCTTGCCGATGGTCTTCCCAGATACGCCGATCTCTCCGGTAATGGTTCCTACCACATCTCCCGGTCGGATACCTTGTTTCTTTCCCAAATTCATCTTCACACATACCATGCCATTTTCTTGCTCATGAACATGGTAATCCCTTGATGGAGTTTTATGTGCAGCACGTGAGTTTATCCTGACCGGTTCACTGAATTTCGATTTGGTATAACTGGGTCGAGAAACATCATCTTGAATTTGATTGTTCCTTTTTTGATGTTTAACTTCTGAGGTCGGAGATCCATGGCTGTGTGCCAGACGAATAGCTGCCGCTGCTATATCCATTGCCTCATGATCCATTTCCATTAATTGCTCAACCAGTATTTGCTCATGTTTCATATCGCCCCGTTTCATCTGATCGATCAATTTTTGCAGAAATGCCGCATCTCGCTTTGCCTGGATCTCTGTCTGTGAAGGAATAGCGAATTCCTGAATTTTTTGATGGCTATAGGATTCAATTCTATTCAGAGTTCTGCCTTCTTTTTTTGTAAAAAAGGTAACAGCACAACCCTTCCGCCCGGCTCTGCCGGTTCTGCCAATCCGGTGAATGTAATCTTCCGGATCGGCTGGCATATCATAATTAAAAACATGAGAGACGTTCTTAATATCCAATCCACGCGCTGCCACATCCGTAGCAACCATCAAAGTGATCTGTCTTTTTCTGAAGCTCATCAACGTTGTCTCACGCTGCTTTTGACTTAGATCACCATGCATTGCGCGGGCAGAATATCCATCGGTAAACAGATCATCTGCCAGATCTTGAGCACGTTGTTTGGTGCGCACAAAGATCAAGGCACTCTGGACTTCATCCATTTCAAGCACTTTTAGCAGCGCGGCATACTTCTTTTCATTGCGCACAAAATAACAGCGCTGGTCGATCTCATTCAATGTCGCATTGGAAGGATTGATCATGATCTCTTGTGGATTTACCATATACTTATCAGCCAGTGCACGCACCGCTTTCGGCATGGTTGCAGAGAATAACGCTTTCTGTTCTACGTTGGGTAAATGCTTGAGAATTTCCTCAATATCTTCCACAAAACCCATTTCAAGCATTTCATCCGCTTCATCCAGCACAAGAAATTGAACCCGGTCCAATTTAATGACCTTTTTATGGATCAGATCGATCAACCTGCCTGTGGTAGCCACCACAATATCCGTTCCCTTTTTCAATTCACGGATTTGGACATCATACGATTGCCCACCGTAGACTGTTATGACCCTGACCGGGGAAAATTTTGCAATTCGTTCGATTTCTTTGGCAATCTGAATGGTTAATTCGCGGGTCGGAGCCAGGATCAACGCCTGGATAAATCCCCTGCCGGCTTGAATCTGCTGGAGCAATGGCAGCACAAATGCCGCCGTTTTCCCGGTGCCGGTCTGGGCCTGCCCGATCACATCCTGTCCATCCAGCAGAAGAGGAATAGCAGATTGCTGGATAGGTGTTGGTTCTTTAAACCCAAGCTGTTCAACAGCCTGGAGGTATTCTCCATCCAGATCGAAATCGTTAAAATTGAATGTCATTATTTCTCCTGTACACAATAAAAAAAGCGCCTTCTGAAACCAGCAAGGCACTTCAAACCAAGCAAGATCTCTATTTCGATGGTATCTCCATCGCGCACCCGATTCTACCACATTTATTCGATCTGCTCTCCGGAATAATTCCAAGGAAAGTATTTTTATTCTGGTCGATTTAGGTTTAGAATTATGTTGTATAGTTAATTGAGGAACCTTATTGAATTTTTTGACGTTTAACATACAATAAGGATGTATACACATTAGGAGGAACACCATGAGAAAGCCCATCAATCTTGCAATCATTTGCATCAGCTGCCTGGCAATCGTCTCGATGGCTTGCAGTTTTCCCTTTTTCCAGACTCAACAGGAAGAAATAGTGATCCCCACCCTGCCACCCGCAGCCACCAATACGGAAGCCGCGGCAGCCGAGGAAGAAAAAGCTGTCAGCACCTCCACCATCGCACCCACCACGGTGGTTACCAAGGATGTAGCCTGGGATGGGCAATGGAAGATCTGGATGGGCGACTCGAGCAAAGCCTACACGATCAATTTCCTGGTCCAGGGAGATAAGATCAGCGGAGCCACCGTTGTTACCAACCATAATTCCATTTCCTTCATCGGTACCATCCAGGAAGATGGCGGCACCATCATCGGCACCTGGGAGAACACTGACGGCACTTCGGGTGATTTCTATATGTACATCGACTCAACCGAAGATGAATTCACCGGACGGCTCAGCAGCAGTTCCGCCTTCTGTGGAAATCGCGCCAACAGCACCCAGCCCTCTCCTTGCTTTGAATAAAATTTCTGTTGAACAGTCAACAATAAAGAGGCGATTTCTAAAAAATCGCCTCTTTTCATTTAAATAATTTATTCATGAATGCGATCTTCTTGAGGTCATGGTGCGAACCTCCACCATCATGTTCGTTGAACGTATAATGATGAATGTTCTTTTCACCCTGGTAATAATTGAAGGCTGCAAAGACAGTGGAAGGCGGGCAGATCGTATCCATCAACCCTACACTGAATAATGCCGGGGCATTCGCTCTGGTCACGAAATTCACCCCATCAAAATAACTCAGCGTTCTAAATACCTGCTCGGTCTTATCCCGGTGTGTTTTACAGTAATGCCCAATCTCACTATAGGGTGCAGCATCGGTGATGGCCACCGCCCGCTTGAAATGACATAAAAATGGCACATCCGCCATAACAGCCTGGATGTGCTCATCCAGCCCGCTCACTGCCAGGGCGATGCCCCCTCCCTGGCTTTTTCCGCATATTGCCATCTTGTCGGGGTCAACCCCGGGCAAGCTGCGAGCAGCTTCCAGTGCTCTCACCGCATCACTAAAGACCCGGCGGTAATAATAATGACCATGTTGCAATATTCCGTCCGTCATAGAACCGGGAATATGCGGGCTGGATCCCGCTTCTGACTGATCAGGGGTATCACCCTGCATCCAAGTGCCTCCCTGCCCGCGCGTATCCATTACCAGGGTGGCAAATCCGGCGCTCGGCCAAAGCAGCCAATCAATGGGGAACCCTCGCCCACCCCCATAACCGATATACTGGACCACGCAAGGGAATCGTTTCAAGACATTATCTGGTTTGATAAACCAGGCTTTTACTGGTTGTCCCTTATATCCTGCGAACGTTACATCCCAGGTTTCAAATAGGTCAATTCCATAATCGACTTTTTCAAGCTCGAGAGCGATAGGAAATCGTTTGTTCTCTTCCACAGTGCGTTGCCAGAAATCCCAAAAATCAGCCGGTTCGTCGCGCTCGGGACGGTATTTTTCCAATTCCTCCAACGGCATATCGAAAAACATCGCTGAATCCTCCTTTATTAGAGAAAAATTAATACCCCAAAATTGGTCGAAATAGCTTGTATTGCTCCCAAAAATTAGTTATAATGTGGGAACAAGTGGAGAAAAATGGGTGAAAGTGGAGCGCCGGTAATGTGCCGGCGTTCTGGCTATTCCAAGAGGTAGAACATATGTTCTTCGGGCAGTACGAACACACTATAGACGAAAAAGGGCGGTTGACCATCCCTGCCCGTTTTCGTGACGAGCTCGAAGAAGGCACTTATATCACCCTCGGGTTTGACGATAATTTGATGTGTATGAGCCAACATAATTTCAATATATTATCTCACAATCTTCGTACTAATAACATCATCGATACATCAACACGAGACTTACGTCATTTAATCTACTCGTTTGGAGTTTTGGTCGAGTCGGATAAAGCCGGACGTATCTTGATCCCACAAAACCTGCGCGATATGGTGAACCTAGACACAAATGTAGTTATCACCGGAGCAGGAGATTACTTCGAGATCTGGTCTTCTTCGCAATGGCGCAATAAATCTGATGAAATGCGGGAACCGGCTCTCAGGAATAAAAAATTCGAGTATTTGAACCTTACCTTTGAGGAGTCTTGATGCAACCTGCCCTCTTGTATCCTCATGTTCCAGTACTCAACCGGGAAGTCCTGGCATACCTTAACCCGAAAAACAAGGGTCGTTACCTTGATGCGACCTTGGGTGCGGGAGGGCATGCCGAAGCCATCTTAAAAGCCTGTCAACCTGACGGAGAATTGATCGGTTTTGACTTAGATGAAGAGGCTCTCTCCATCGCCGAAGATCGGTTGCACTCTTTTTCCAACCGCATTCATATGTTTCACCGTTCCTATGCCCAGCTTGAGCAAACCTTGCTCGAATTGGGGTGGGATGCACTGGATGGTGCCCTTTTTGACCTGGGAGTATCTTCCATGCAGGTCGATAAAGCCAATCGCGGATTTTCTTTTCTCAAAGAGGGACCGCTGGATATGCGCTTCGATGCCAGTTCTCCCCTGACTGCCCAGGAGGTTGTCAATCAATGGTCACAAGCAGAGCTGGTATCCATACTGCATGATTATGGTGAGGAGCCCAAAGCGTATGCGATTGCCAGAGCAATTTGCGCAACCCGACCACTAGAAACCACCACGCAGTTAGCTGCTGTGGTCATGCAGGTTTACCATGGTCGGCGCGGGAAGATCCATCCAGCCACCCGTACCTTTCAGGCTGTGCGGATTGCCGTGAATAATGAATTGCAGACGGCTGAGAGCGGCATCCGCGCTGCTGCCAGTCATCTCAAAGATGAAGGCAGGATCGCGGTGATCTCCTTCCACTCACTTGAAGATCGTGTGGTAAAGGAGTTTTTCCGGCAAGAGTCCAAAGATTGCATCTGTCCCCCCGAGCAGCCCACCTGTACCTGTGGGCACAAAGCTACTTTGAAAATCCTCACCAAAAAGCCCGTTCTGGCTTCGGAAGATGAGATTAAAATAAACCCCCGGTCGCGCAGTGCAAAGTTACGGGTTGCACAGAAAATCGGTTAACACTATGCAAAAGAAACTTGTCCAGGCATACAAAACAACACCACGTCGCAAACAACTTCAAAAAATGGGGTTGTATGTGTTGCCAGTGGTCGCCCTGGGCACCGTTTTGGCACTATATCTGGTCTTCAGCGCTCAAGCGGCTGCCGCCGGGCTGGAGATCCGTTCTTACATAGACAAACGTGAAGAACTGCAACGCGAAGTAGCCAATGAAAATACTCAATTAGCCTGGCTGATTTCGAATGGAAATATGGAAAAAAGAGCGGAAAAACTGGGCTACACCAAGATCACCGGTGATAATGTTGCCTATATGGTACTGCCCTCTTATCCCGGACGCGGCATCGATCTCACTTCCCCTGCCCCCGGCAACGGTTCTGAGAGTGATATCCTCTTGAACTCTGCATATCAGCAATCATTATGGGATTTTATCCAGGGAATTCTTTTTTCTGAACCAGATGAAGAGGCACAGTCATGAGATACAAATCGACTGGTCGCCTCAACCTGATTGGAGCAATTTGTACCTTTTTAGCGGTTCTGATCATTTTTCAATTGTTCCATATTCAAGCCAGCAATGCATACGTGGCTCTCAGTGAATGGGCGGACGAACAATATACTTATGAAAAGAAAACCGTCTACCCCGAAAGAGGAAATATCTACGATCGCTGGGGGCACTTGCTGGCGGGCAACGAAGAGGTTTACGAGGTCGGTGTATTGCTGCAATATGTAATGAATGCCAGGACCATCGCCGAAACGCTATCGGCCATTCCTGAAGTCGATTATGAAAAAGCGTTAGAAACTGCATCGTTGGATTACGACGATGGCAAGAACATTTATGGCATCATCGCCGATTTCCTTCCCGGTGGGGTGATCGATGCCTTATCCAAGATCAAAAGTGAGTATGAAACGCTCAATCCAGGTGGCGAGGACCCAGACCAACCCAGCTTGCGGGGCATGGTCTGGTATCCTCACCTGCAGCGCAGTTATCCCGAAAACACTCTCGCTTCAAATATTTTGGGTTTCTATAAGTTCCGCGATCGGAAAAATGGAGAAGGATTTTATGGCGTGGAAGAATACTACAACGATATCCTCTCCGGTCCCCCGGTGACCGTTGAAATACCACTTGATCCTTACATGATCGAAGAGACACCCAAGCTCCCATCTGGAGCCAGTCTGGTGCTTACCATTGATCGCGAGATTCAGGCGATGGTCGAAGAAAAACTGGATGAAGCCGTGAAACATTACAAAGCCGAATCGGGCACCGTTATCGTGATGGATCCCCGCAACGGCGAAATCCTTGCCATGGCAACCCAACCGCACATCAATTTGAACCAATACTGGGTTTATGAAGAAGAATTGAAAGATACCACTCCCTTCAACCGTGCTATTTCAGAAACCTATGAGCCCGGCTCTGTTTTCAAGGTACTAACCATGGCAGCCGCGCTGGATGCGGGAGAAGTGGATCTGAAATCCAAATTCAATATTGGCACTTATTTTGAATACTATGGCAGTTATATCTATAACTGGAACCGTAAAGCCTGGGGCGAGCAGGATATACTGGGTTGCATGCAGAACTCCTTAAACGTCTGTCTGGCAACCATCGCAACCGACATGGGATCTGAAGAATTCTATGCTTATATGCAGGCTTTCGGTATTGGACGTCGCACCAATATTGATCTGGGTGGTGAAGAGATCTGGCCTTTGAGCATTCCCGGTGATGAGGATTGGTGGCCCATCAACCTGGCTACCAATTCCTTTGGACAGGGTGTCGCAGTTACTCCCATTCAAATGGCTACTTCTATTGCTGCCATCGCAAACGGTGGAAAGATGATGAAGCCGCATGTGGTGAAAGCCATCGTTCAGGATGGGCAGATCTACGAAACCACTCCCCAGGTGTTGGGCGTACCTGTCAGTGAAAAGACCGCCGATACTCTTAATGAACTACTGGCACAATCACTGGCGGGCGGAGAAGGCTCGCTGGCACTCATCGATGGTTATCGTATCGCAGGCAAGACCGGAACGGCTGAGGTTCCCGATGATGGCAAATACGATTCCGCATTATCCAATGCCTCCTTCGTGGGCTGGGGTCCAGTGGATGACCCGCAGTTTCTGGTATATGTTTGGATCGAAAAACCGGATCCGGAGATCGGTTACTGGGGTTCTTATGTGGCAGCCCCTGTTTTTCATGATATTGCCGAGGAATTGGTGACCATGCTCAATATCCCTCCCGATTCCGTACGCCACACTCTATTTGCACAAGGAAGTGATAATGATCAAGCTAACTGATCTTTTTGCAGCATTCGATCAATCGTTAGATATTACAGCGGACTGGATCCTATCCGAGGCTACCGTCGATTCACGTCGTGTTCTGCCCGGCTCGTTATTTTTCGCCATCAAAGGCGAAAGAGTGGATGGGCACGCTTATATTTCGAAAGCCTTCGAACATGGTGCGCTGGTTGCAGTGATCGATCAAGATATCCCCTGCAATCATCCCATTATTGATGTGGGTGAGAATATCTCCGGACCTATTCATATACCAGAGCAACCTTTCTGTATCAAGGTCAAGGATTCACTGCAAGCCATGCAGACCATTGCCGCCTACCAACGGCACATCATCAACCCTAGCGTGATCGGTATCACCGGCAGTGTCGGAAAATCATCCACGAAAGAGCTGGTAGCAGAGGTTCTTGGTCAACATTTTCATACCCATAAGAATCCGGGCAACTACAACAACGAAATTGGATTGCCCCTGACCCTTATCAATGCCGGTTACGGACATGATTGCATCGTTGCGGAGATGGGGTTTTACTATCCCGGCGAAATTCGTTTCTTATGCGATATCGCTGCACCCCGCATTGGTATCGTCACCAACATTGGGACGGTGCATGCTGAACGAGCCGGATCGCAGCAAGTGATTGCCAGAGGCAAAGCGGAACTGGTGCAATCCCTGCCCGAAGACGGTTTTGCCATTTTGAACTACGACGATCCCCTGGTACGTCCCATGGACAAAGAAACCCGCGCTGAAGTGATCTATTATGGGCTTTCCCCGCAAGCCCATCTTTGGGCGGATGCTATTCAGGGGCAGGGATTGAACGGTATTACCTTTGACATTCACCATCAGGGGCAAATTTTCCATGTGCAAGTTCCCATGTTGGGAAAGCACTCGGTTCAGACCATTCTGCGGGCTTCCGCAGCCGGCTTGGCTGCCGGCATGCAGTGGGACGAGATCATTGCCGGTTTGCAAAAAGGACATTCCCAATTACGTCTGGTGACCGCCCGCACCGAATC